>JAFGOR010000124.1 GCA_016926375.1 Bacteroidales bacterium | reverse complement strand
GTTGGGTTATTCCTTTTTTCGTTTGTTGATCTCATCCCTGATCAACGAAGCTCGCTCGTAATCTTCCGCCGAAATTGCCGCATTCAGCATATCCTGAAGTTCCTGAATGTTGTTTTGCTTCAGTTCATCAGTGAATGAGGTATCCTGCACGGTAATATTTCTGGGAGGTGAAGCAGGATCCGCATTGGTTTGTAAGGCAGCTTCCTTCTCAAAATCAAGAATGATTCCTGCCTTTTTAAGGATTTCTTCAGTGGTATATATGGGACATTTAAAACGCAATGCAAGTGCTATGGCATCAGACGTTCTGGCATCTATCTCTATAATGCGCTGCCCGTTATCACAGGTAAGCTTGGAATAAAAAACACCTTCCTCAAGTTTGTAAACTGTGATCTCCAGCAGGTCGATGTTAAAGGTATGTGCAAAATTAAGAAACAAGTCGTGCGTAAGCGGCCTGGGCGGTTTTAAGCCTTCCAGCTGGATGGCAATAGCCTGAGCTTCAAAGCCGCCTACTATTATAGGAATCCTTCTCCTTCCATTCTCCTCTGCCAGTACCAACGCGTAAGCCCCGGTTTGCGTCTGACTGTATGAAATACCAAGGACGTTGAGTTTAACTTTATTCATTGTTCCCTGTCAGGTAGTTGTGTTTATCACACAAATATAGTGATTTCATTCATTTTGCTTCCGAATAACTTCATCCTATCGTTAAAAAGCTATTATACTGATAATTACAACAACACAATCAGATCACCTGAATCAAAAACGGTTTCTGCCCGGCTGCAAATTTAAAACTAAGGAAAATACTGATATTTCCATTTATTTTACTTAAATTACCTAATTATTTTGCAGATCATTCAAAGTTTTATATTTTTGCAGACCCAAAAATAAATTGAAATTATATATAAATGTACGCAATAGTTAGCATAGCCGGTCAACAATTTAAAGTTGAAAAAGGGAAGAAAGTATTTGTACACAGACTCCCCGGCGAGATAGGTGATGAAGTTACTTTTGACAAGGTATTGCTGGTAAGCAATGAGGAAAAAGTAAATGTGGGTGTACCGTTTGTTCCGGATGCAGTTGTTCTGGCGCAGATAGTATCTCACCTGAGGGGTGATAAAGTTCTTGTTTTCAAGAAGAAAAGAAGGAAAACCTATCAAAAACTGAGTGGTCACAGGCAGAATTTCACCGAAATTCTCATTGAAGACATCAGTGAAACCGGTACCCCCAAAAGAAGCGAGAAAAAGAAAGCAGCTCCGAAAGCCGAAGCTGAAGTAGCTGAAACTGTTGCAAAAGAAGATAAATCGGAAGTTGCCAAGGCCACAGCAAAAAAAACCGCAGCTAAAGAAACTGACGAAAAGGCAAAAAAAGCTCCTGTAAAAAAGGCAGCCGCCGGAACCGAAAAGAAAGTTGCAGCAAAAAAACCGGCAGCAGGCAAAAGCGAAAGCAAATCGAAAAAATAAGGAATTCATCATTATAAAATAAAAAACCATGGCACATAAAAAAGGAGCCGGTAGTTCCAGAAACGGACGCGAATCACACAGCCAAAGATTGGGAATCAAGATATTCGGAGGTGAACAGGTGAAAGCAGGCAACATTCTTGTTCGTCAGCGCGGCACGGTCCACAATCCCGGAGTGAACGTTGGCATAGGTAAAGATCATACACTCTATGCATTGACTGACGGACAGGTAAAATACCACCGCAAAAAAGACGATCGCTCTTTCGTATCAGTTCTTCCTGCAGCAGAATAAGTACCTGAAAACGGTACCTGATAAAGGGCCCCTGAACTATAAACCACATTTGTGTTTAGAGTTCAGGGGTTTTTTTTACATTTGCACAAACCACTCACAAATATGCTTACCCTTAACCAGATCAGAGAAAACGCCGGTGAGGTGATCCGCCGGTTGGCCATTAAAAATTTTGATGCCAAAGACCTTGTGCATGAAATCCTCTCCATTGATGAAGATCGACGCTCAACCCAGAATAAACTCGACGGCACCCAATCGGAACTCAACAACATTTCCAGGGAAATAGGGGCACTTCTTAAGTCAAACCGCAAAGAGGAAGCCGAAGAAAAGAAAAACAGAACCGGCCAGCTGAAACAGGATATTGAAAAACTTGCTGCATCACTTACTGAAAGTGAAAAAGGCCTGATGAATCTCATGGTGAGGCTCCCCAACCTGCCTTCGGAATTTGTGCCGGAAGGAAAGGGAGTTGAAGGCAATGTGGTGGATCGCGAAGGCGGTAAAATACCGGAATTGGCATCCGATGCCCTGCCCCATTGGGATCTGGCTAAAATTTACGACATCATTGATTTCGAACTGGGCAACAAGCTCACCGGAGCAGGTTTCCCTGTATACAAAGGCCAGGGGTCAAAACTGCAACGGGCACTTATCAACTTCTTTCTTGATGAAAACATCAAGGCAGGCTATCTCGAGGTGATGCCGCCCCTGATGGTCAATGAAGATTCCGGTTTTGGCACCGGACAGCTGCCCGATAAAGACGGCCAGATGTACCATGTGACCATTGATAACTTCTACCTGATTCCTACAGCAGAAGTTCCGGTTACCAACATCTACCGCGATGTGATTCTGGATGCCAAAGACTTCCCGGTAAAAAACACTGCCTATACCCCCTGCTTCCGACGTGAAGCCGGCTCATACGGCAAAGACGTGAGGGGCCTTAACCGGCTGCACCAGTTCGACAAGGTTGAGATAGTACAACTTCAGCACCCCGACAAATCGTATGAGGCACTCGATGAAATGGTCAGACACGTGGAAGGAATTGTTAAAAAGCTGGAATTACCCTATCGTATTGTGCGGCTTTGTGGTGGCGATATGAGCTTCACATCGGCATTAACCTTTGATTTTGAAGTATTTGCTGCAGCACAGAAGCGCTGGCTTGAAGTCAGTTCCGTTTCCAACTTCGAATCGTTTCAGGCCAACAGGTTGAAATTGCGCTTCAGGGAAGAAGGCAGTAAAAAGCCGCAGCTGGCGCATACCCTGAATGGCAGTTCGCTCGCCCTTCCGCGTATTGTAGCCGCCCTGCTGGAAAACAATCAGACTCCCGATGGCATCAGGATTCCTGAGGCGCTCCAACCCTACACCGGATTCCGTCTGATCGAAAAGAGGTCATAGCCTGCAGGGCATCCTATGCGCCGGCTGAATCAACTACATGTAACCGGGTTTTGCTTCATGATTTGCCTAAGTTTCTCGCCTGGCAGGATATGGGGGATACCATGAAAAACCAGCGACACGCTTATTTATTTGCTGCTGTTACAGTTCTGCTTTGGTCAACAGTAGCCACTGCTTTCAAAATTGCCCTGCGCGATCTCAACAACATAGAGGTGTTGTTGATCGCCAACCTGACTTCACTGGTTGTTTTTCTGGGAATATTGCTGATCACCAAAAAAACCAGCCTGCTGAAAAAAGAAACTCCAAAAACATTGGCGTTTTCTGCTTTTCAGGGCCTGCTCAATCCGTTTGCCTATTATCTGATTTTGTTTCAGGCATACAGCCTGCTCCCCGCCCAGGTGGCACAACCCACAAACTTCATCTGGCCGGTGGTTTTGATGCTTCTGTCTGCCCCCATGCTCAAACAACCCATCCGGCTTTCCGGTATCATGGCCCTGCTGATAAGTTTCTCCGGTGTTCTGATCCTTTCCAGCCAGGGCAACCTGGGTCACTTCCGCATCGTTGAACCTGCCGGAATTGCTCTTTCACTGTCAACCTCAGTAATCTGGGCATTCTATTGGATATTCAACTTAAAAGACCATCGCGATGATGTGGTTAAGCTCTTCCTGAGTTTCCTGTTTTCTTCCGTTTATATTTTAATTGTTGCTGCATTTACAGGAAACCTGTCTGGAATTCTGAATAAACCCATCCTGGTGGCGGTTTATATAGGCCTCTTTGAAATGGGCATTACCTTTGCCTTGTGGCTGAAGGCCCTTCAACTTTCCGATTCCACAGGCAAAGTTGCCAACCTGATTTATATTACCCCATTTGCCTCATTGCTGTTCATTCATTTCGTACTTCACGAAGAACTCTACTACACTTCATTTATCGGATTGGCGCTGATCATCACAGGTATCCTTGCCGGCAGAATTAAAAAGAGGACCTGATAAACCATTTTAACCATTTTCTCGTTTACTTTGTATCCATATTATGTTTGACCCATTGTAAACTTTAAAGAATGATTATGAAATTCTGTTGCAGGTACATCTTTTTCGTTGCTGTTGCCGTATTGTTTCTGAACGCTTGCAAAATAGAGAAGGACAACACAGACAAGCTGATTAACAAGGAAATATATACCCTAATGAAGGAGTATTACCTGTGGTATGACCACCTGCCTTCAAGCGTTGACTACGGCGATTATTCCAATCCGCAGGAATTCATAGACGCCATCCGCTACGAAGAATATGACAGGTGGAGCTATGTTCAGACTATTAATGAATTCAACCAGTTCAGCCAAGGCAAAATGTACGGGCACGGATTTTCATTCGGGTCCGATGAATCCGGTAACATCCGGGTTGTTTATGTGTTCAGGAATACCCAGATCGCCAACAGCGGCGTGCAAAGAGGATGGATCATTACCAAAGTAAACGGGACCACGGTGAACGAAGATAATATTCGGGGCCTGCTGGGCGAATCAAAAGCCGGCGTTACCAACATCATTGACTTTCTGGATGAAAACGGAACCCCGGTTAACCTCACGCTTACCAAGGAAGAAATACAAATAACACCTGTACTGCACTATGAAGTAATTAACCAGGGTGATATAAAAATTGGTTACCTGGTCTTTGAAGAATTTATCAGGCCCGCCTATCCCGAATTTGAGGAGGCCTTCAGTTATTTCAACACCCAGGGAATTGATGAATTGATCGTTGACCTGCGTTACAACAGCGGAGGTTTTGTTAACGTAGCTGATACGCTTGCAGGTTGGCTCATTGGTAAAAACTTTGGCAACCAGCCATTTAACGAAATAAAATACAACAACAAATACACTGCGTTCAACAGTACCAGCAAGGTGCCGGCAATCAGCAACGGTGTGTCGCTGAACCGCATTTTTTTCATCGGAACAGAATATACTGCTTCCGCCAGCGAACTGGTTATCAACGGCATCAGCCCCTATGTGGATGTGATTATTGCAGGCAGTAACACCCACGGCAAGCCGGTAGGAATGGATGGCTTCATAATTGGAGACTATGTGGCCTGGCCGGTAACTTTTGGTAATTATAATGCTCTTGGTAAAGGTGAATTTTATGATGGCCTGCCTGCCGCACTGCCTGCCGAAGACGACATCACCCGGAACTTTGGGAATCCTGAAGAATCCTCACTGAAAGCCATTTTGGATTACATCAGCGGAGAAGCCACACCCATGAAAGCTGAACGGAAAAGAGGTTCCCGGTTGTCACGGCTCATCCTGCCCGATAAGCCCATGAGTCCTTATTCTAAAGCTTTTTAGTTTAAAATGATAATCTTAGGTATTGATCCTGGTTCAACCATTATGGGATACGGACTGATTGACGTGAAAAACAACAAGCCGGTGCTGATGCTCATGGGCAC
>JAFGOR010000123.1 GCA_016926375.1 Bacteroidales bacterium | reverse complement strand
GCTACGAGCTGTGAGCTGTGAGCTGTGAGAAGTGAGCTACGAGCTGTGAGCTGTGAGCTGTGAGAAGTGAGCTACGAGCTGTGAGCTACGAGCTGTGAGCTGTGAGAAGTGAGTCAGGAGTTAATGGCTAAAAGCTAACCCTCCTTCGCTAAACCTGCCTGCCGGCAGGCAGGGCTGCGGCGGGCAAAGCGGCCAACAGTTTCTTAATGGTGTTTCTTCTTTTTTACCATCAGCAGGATGAAAATAATAAGTACTATTACTAGGAGGGCAATAATTACAGGGATCACCAGTGAAAGCAGTGAAGTACTAATAGCGGCTGTATGCTCACCGGTGGCCACGGCATGATTTCCCAACCCGGCGGTTAATTTGGTAGAGGCAAGTCGTGTCAGAACGCTTCCGGCCTGAATGGTAGCCGCTGTACCTCCCCCAAATACAAAGCCGCTGATCCACCTGAGAAATTCATTATCTATAGGCAATACCGAGGTCAGCATCAGGGTGCCGGCCATTATAGATAGGGGAGTGGTAATGCTGTCGAGCAAATTGTCGATAACCGGTATATAATAAGCCAGAATTTCTGCAATGGTAGCAGTTCCAAAACAGATCATGGCCGGCCAGCCGGCCAGCCAATGAAAGCCCTCGTTTACAGGCAGGAATCCGGTATGTGCTGCAATGCTGGCTACGAAAAGGGGAACAAATACCCTGAAACCGGCGCTGGCACTCAAGCCTATTCCAAGAGCTATTGCGGCGATTACTTCCTTATCCATTTATTGCATCATTTTGCCGTATAAATGTAGGAATATTTCGGAAGTTAGCATATGGCTGAATCAAATACTATTCACCTGCCGCAGTGTACGCGATACTGGATACTAGATAAGCTGGATACTGGATGTGTGCGAATTGGGAGTTGAGACATGGGATTTGACTGCAACTGGAACAGTATCTATTAGTCATACTTCGACAGGCTCAGTATGACAACGCCCGTCACACTGAGCCTGTCGAAGTGTGACTTACTGCCACTGCTATGTCCTCCAAAGGGCCTGCCGGTAGGCAGGGGATAACGCATTTTCAAAACTCATCTTTTAATTAATGAAGTGAGTGCCTTGTTCTATAGAATAATAGCTTAGCTTGACGGCTACTTCCATACAACTGCCGCTACCACTGCTGCTAAAACCTGATACGCCACAGCATAACAGGAACAATTCCCATCTGGGAGGCTTCTTCGATTTTTCCGGTATCGGGGTTGTACATATCGAAGAACCGGTTTTTGTGATTGGTGAGGTTGGTGATGTCCAGTGCCCATTCCTGACTGTATTTGGTGCGGTTCATCCGGTATGCTATGCGCAGGTCTACCCGGTAATAATCCGACTGGGCATCTTCAAAGGCATGATCAAAGTCGTATTCGGTAGCTCCTTCCTCCTGCGATTTCTCGAAATCAATAGGGATGGTACGCATACCTCCCGCCCAGGTGAATTTCAGGTCGATAGCTATTGAATTCTGGTTTTTCAGGTTGAACTCATATCCTCCCAGCAGGTTCAGCACGTAATTCCCGTTATAGGCCGTGTTGCGCAACTTGCCGTCGCTGGCCTTGTATTTCGAGTCGAATAGCGACAGGGTAGCCAGATAATAGTAATTACCGGTCAGGAATCTTTCCAGGGTGATCTCCACCCCCAGGTTTCTGCCTGTGCCATCGTTGACCAGGCTGTCCAGGTTCATCCCGTAATAGCCGGCATCGGAATTGATGGTTGATATGGTTGACGGATAACTTTTTACTGGCAGGTCATACAGGGCCTGGTAGTATGCTTCTGTTTTTAAGCGCAGATTTTCGTTAAACAAATGGTTATAACCGATGACGATGTGGTGGCTTTTTGAAAAATCGAGGTTCTTGTTGGGTTTGATATAGGTTCCCTGAAGGGTGTCAATGAGTACTTCCCTGAAATACACATTCCTGGCCTGCATCTGGCTGTGCAATCCATATCCCAGGCTTACCGACTGTGCTTCGTTCATTTGCCAATTCAGTGAAAAGCGGGGCTCAATGGCCAGCTCATCATTGATGCTGGTTTTCTGAAAATGCAGTCCGGACACCATGGATACCCGGTTTGAAAACTTATGCTGCCATTGTCCGTAGCCCTGAAAAAGAACCAGGTTGTCTTGCATATCAAAATGGTGAACGTAAATTCCCGCATCATCAATATACATGCTGTCGAGATAATCCATACTGAAGGCTTCTGCCGTTAAGCCAATAATCAGATTATCACGGGCGTTCAGTTTGCTCCGGAATTCCTCTGATACCATGAGTCGCAATTCGGTAAAATCATCGCCATAGGAATCTTCGAGGATGTCGTTTTTATAAGTATCGCTCAATGTGCTGCTTCCGTGGAAGGTTCCGGCAACAGTGGTTTTGAACCTGGAGTTTTCTCCCGAGCGGAAGATGTGGGTGAGTCCGAGTACACCTACCCGGGAAACGAAATCTGTATTGTATCGCCGGTTATACTCATTTTCATCATCAAAAGTAATGTTGTTTTTGCCACCCATGCCAAATAGTGTGAATCTTCCCAATTGGGTTCCCGGCAGATCTATCTTCAGGGCCAGGTCCTGGTAATAGGGTATGGCTCCTACGCCTATGTCAATTCCCAGGGCATCCATCACACCCATGGTGGAATACCGGTAGTTGACCAGGTAGGAGGCATCTGATTTCTTAGAGAAAGGCCCTTCGGCACCCAGTTCGAAACCATTAAAACCTACCTGGCCCAGGAATTCGTGTTTTTCATTGTTGCCGGTTCTGAGGCCCAGGTCGAAAACGCCTGAAACGGCGTTCCCGTATTGTGCCGGAAAGGCTCCGCTGAAAAAGTCGGAATTATTCAGCACATTGTTGTTTAGCATGCTTACCGGACCGCTTGTAGATCCCATATCGCCGAAATGGTTGGGATTGGGAATGGGCACTCCTTCGAGTTTCCACAGCAGTCCTGATGGTGAATTTCCCCTGATGATGATGGCATTGACCTGGTCGGAGCCGACCATCACACCGGCAAAGTTTTGTGTCATCCGGGCCGGATCTCCCCAACTGCCCGCATATCTTTCGGTTTGTTCAACCGAAAACGAACGGGCGCTCACCATGGCCATGTCGTTCATCGGCCTGTCTTTTCGTCCGTTGGCTTTGATTACCACTTCATTTGTTTCAATGATGTTTTCCTCAAGTGCAATCTTGAGTACCAATTCCTTGCCCGACATCAGGTCGAGTGCCGGAAGGGTAACGGTTTTAAAACCAATAAAGCTGATCTGAAGCGTATGCCTGCCAACGGGGATTTTTTCCAGCCGAAATTCTCCCTTTTCATTGCTGATGGCTCCTGTTAAGGGTTTGGAATTCAGGAGAACAACGGAGGCTCCCACCACAGGTATTTCGGTGTTCATTTCGAGCACAGTTCCCCTTATGGTTTGGGTAATTGACTGGGCATCAACAAATAAACTTGTGTATAACAGAAATGCAATAGACAGTAAAAAGGATTTCATAGGTCAGGGTTTTCTGTAAATGACAAATAACTTGCTACAAGGTTGCTTTGGGAATACATTTGTGTTAAAATATTGTAAAAAACGAACTCCGCAGTCAATGCGGTTAGTTGCCCATGAGGTGCCTGATTGCTACTGAAGCGCAAAAGCAACCAAATATCGGGGGCATATAAGAAATGGTTCCCACCACCGATCTTTTGTTTTCCTCCCCGGTAACTTCACGAATGGCCTTTTTGCTTACCGGTTCAGGTGAATAAACAGCAGATATGCCTTTGTACACACCCTGGCGGTGCAGGTATTTTCTTACAATATAAGCGAATTTGCAGTGGTTGGTTTCGGAAATATCAGCTATTTCAATTCGTTCGGGGTGCAACTTGCCGCCTGATCCCATGGAGCTTACCACAGGGTATCCCTTTTTGACCGTTTCGGCAAGCAGGGCTACTTTTGGAGTAAGTGTATCGATGGCATCCACCACGAAGTCGAATTGTTGATCTAAAATGGCGGCAAACCGGTGTTCTTTCAGATATTCTCCGATAATGTTCAACCTGATGTCCGGGTTGATGTCCCTGAGCCTTTCCTCAAACAGCTGTGCTTTAGGCTTTCCCAGGTTACTGGTGAGTGCAATGAGTTGCCGGTTCAAATTGGTAACACTGACATCATCTCCGTCAATTAAGGTAAGAGCTCCGATACCTGCCCTGCAAAGCTGTTCGGCAACATATCCTCCCACACCGCCAAGTCCTGCCACCAGCACATGGGCATTTGCCAGTTTATCCATATTTTCTTTGCCAATCAGCAGTTCAGATCGGCTAAGCCAATGTTCCATGATATTATCTTTGAAAGCAACGGGTGAAATTATCAATTATCTTTTTTTTCAGATCGGTGACCTGCATATTTCTTAACAAGGCTGCTTGTTCATAAACCTGCCTGATGGTGTAACCGGCGTCATCAGTTTCAAAAAAAACAGTTTCGGGGGGAATGGTTTTAAAAACCCGAAAGGCTTTGCTCTTGTTGCTAAACAGCATGTGTCCGAATGACAGGTAGCAGTTTTTACGGATGAGTTCCCGGGCAATTTGTTCGTCGGCATTGAACCAGTGAAAAATCCAGGGAATTTGCTGGTCCGATTTTTTTCGCAGGGCCAGCATTTCGCTGTATGAGCGAACACAATGAATCACAACCGGTTTTCGGAAAGTCTCAGCAACCCTAAGTTGGGAAAGAAATACTTTTTCCTGTACGGAAGCAGGGCAGGCAATGGTCTTGTCAAGGCCTGTTTCACCAATGGCAGCAACGCGCGGGTTGGTTGATGCCGATTGTCTGATTGTTTCCACCAGGTCTTCCCAATGGTTTTCGTTGATGTGCCAGGGATGAAGTCCCATGGAAAGGAGCACGGGAAGATCGGTTTTATCTGTTTCTTCGGGAAAGGTATTCAGCAACAGGGTAACCTCCGGGTCCTGATAATAAGAATGGGTATGTATGTCGATAAAATTCATTCAGAGCCAATCCTTTTCATTACCTCCAGTTCAATAATTCTTGGGAAATGTTCATATTCCAGTTGATGTACTTTAGAGGCCAGTGTTTCTGCCGTATCGGAGGGATCAACCTGACAGGTGACCTGAAACAGGGTATCGCCCCGGTCATATTCGCTGTTTACCAGGTGGATGGTAATGCCTGAAAGATTTTCATGATGATCGATAACGGCCTGATGTACCCGGTTGCCGTACATACCCTTGCCCCCGTATTTGGGCAGGAGGGCAGGATGGATATTGAGGATTTTGTTGGGAAAACCATTGATCAGGTATTCCGGAACCAGCCAAAGAAATCCGGCGAGCACTATGAAATTGATCTTATTGTGGCGCAGAAAGTCAAGAACTTTTTCCGACTGGTAAAACTCTTCGCGGGTAAAAACGAGAACCGATACCTTATATTTACGGGCTCGTTCAATAACATAAGCGTCCGGCCGGTTGGTACAAATGCAGGTCACTTCTATTGAGGGGTGATACTGAAAGTGTTGGATGATATTTTCAGCGTTTGAACCTGATCCTGAGGCAAAAATAGCTAGCTTATACATGGTTTCATAATAGGTTGTAAATCACCGCAAATTAACTGAGATTTAACGAATTAAAAGCCTGATTTTAAAGAAATCTGAAAATTTGTTTGTTTTTTCATTATGAATGCATTTTCTTTGCACAACATTTTTTTTAATCAAAGTAATAATTAAAATTAGGTATTATGTCAGACATTGCATCTAGAGTAAAAGCTATTATTGTTGACAAATTAGGTGTTGATGAAAGCGAAGTAACCCCAGAAGCCAGTTTTACCAACGATTTGGGTGCTGATTCACTGGATACCGTTGAATTAATCATGGAATTTGAAAAGGAATTCAATATTGGAATTCCCGACGATGCTGCTGAGAACATTGCCACTGTTGGCGATGCCATCAAGTACATTGATGAGAATGTAAAGAAGTAAATTGGTTTTTACTAACACTGTCATTTATGGAGTTGAAGCGAGTAGTAGTTACCGGGCTTGGTGCGGTAACCCCCTTAGGAAATAATGTTAAAGAATACTGGAATAATTTAGTTAATGGTGTTAGTGGGGCTGACCTGATTACTCGTTTCGACACTACGAATTTCAAAACCAAATTTGCCTGTGAGGTAAAGAATTTCAAAGCCGAAGATTACTTCGACCGGAAAGAGGTCAGGAAATTCGATCTTTTTACGGTATATGCCATGGTTGCTGCTGACGAAGCAGTAAAAAACTCGGGCATTGATCTTGAAAAGACAAACAAGGACAGGGTTGGGGTAATCTTTGGTTCAGGCATTGGCGGATTCAATACTTTCTTAAGCGAATTGGGGGATTATTTCAAGGGCAATAACGTGCCCAGGTTTAATCCTTTTTTTATACCCAAGATCATTTCGGATATTGCTGCAGGGCATATTTCAATCAAGTATGGCTTCAGAGGCCCAAATTATGCAACTGTATCAGCATGTGCTACCGGCACTAACGCCATAATCGATGCCTACAACCTGATCCGGTTGGGCAAGGCTGATCTTTTTGTCGCCGGTGGATCAGAAGCAGTAATCTGTGAACCGGGTATCGGTGGATTCAATGCCATGCATGCAATCTCCACCAACAATGATGAGTATAAAACTGCATCGCGTCCGTTTGACAAAAGCCGGGACGGATTTGTTTTAGGAGAAGGTGGCGGCGCTTTGATTCTTGAAGAATATGAGCATGCGAAAAGCCGAGGAGCTGAAATATACGCTGAAATGATCGGTGGAGGTTTATCAGCTGATGCCCATCACCTTACTGCTCCTCATCCGGATGGTATTGGTGCCATGTTAGTGATGAAGAATGCTTTGGAGGATGCCTATTTGAAGCCTGAGGATGTGGATTATATTAATGTTCATGGAACGGCAACACCATTGGGTGATATTTCTGAGGCAAGAGCCATTGTCAGTGTATTCGGAGAGCATGCCTACAAATTGAACATCAGTTCTACCAAATCCATGACAGGTCATCTTCTTGGTGCTGCAGGAGCCATTGAAGCCATAGCTGCAATTCTGGCTACAAAATACGATATCATCCCGCCCACCATCAATTTTAAAATCCCCGATGAGGCAATTGACAGCAAGTTGAATCTTACTTTCAATGTTGCCCAAAAACGTGCTGTTAATGTGGCTTTAAGCAACACTTTTGGTTTCGGAGGCCATAATACTTCGGTTATATTCAGAAAATATCCTGCATAATATTGTGTTGAAGTCCATTTTCCGGCCGAAAAAAAATTACCTGTTTACCCCCGAAAGAAGTTTTACCAGGCAACTCAGGCGTATTCTCGGATTTAGTCCCGGGAATATGAAATTGTATCAGCTTGCCTTTATTCATAAGTCAGCCTCCAATTTTGTTTTCAACGATACCCGGGTGAACAATGAACGCCTTGAATTTTTAGGCGATGCCATCCTGGATTCGATGATTGCCGAATACCTTTTCAGAAGGTTTCCCGATAAAGAAGAGGGTTTTCTGACTCAAACCCGATCAAAACTGGTGAACCGCGATCACCTGAATCATATGGCTATCAAGCTGGGCATTAGCGATATGATCATTTCCAAAATGTCAAAGGACAACCACAAATCGGTTTATGGCGATGCACTGGAGGCCCTGATTGGGGCACTATACCTGGATAAGGGTTACAAGCGGACTAAAAAAATTGTGCTGGAAAGGATCATCCAGAGCGACATCAACATCAATCGGCTGCTGGCCACTGAAACCGACTTCAAGAGCCGGATCATTGAATGGGGACAGAAAAACAAGAAGTCCATTAATTTTACCAGCTTCGAGGAAATGGATGAAAAGTCGAATTCCCCCATATTTATTACCCACCTTTTTGTTGTTGACGATATTGTAGGCAGAGGAAGCGGAACTTCAAAGAAAGAGTCGGAACAAAACGCTGCCTGCCAGGCTTTGCAGGTGTTGGAAGGCTAAGCCAACAAACTGCGTTTGTCTGAAAGCTTTTTCATAACTTTATGCCTGTTTAACGATTCACATGAAAACAGGACAAACGGAAAAGAAAACACTCAGGCTTAAGGTTGCTGAGGATTTCAATTACAGGCTGATTGGGATATCATCACACGAGAATGATTACAGGCTGGTTTGGGCTATTAACAACCAGCTTAAAATGAAGTTTGTAAGGATTGGCAACCTGGCGATGCACAATAAAAAACACAGTGCCGATTTGGAATTCAGCCGGTTCTTTTATGAAGATGAAGACCGGTACCTGAAGTATTACCTTTTCTCCAACCGTTGTCCCGAAGGGATTCTTTTTCCCGAGATTCGGAATATGGACTTTATCATTCAGATTATCGGAGAGTTGACAGAAGGCGATTTCAATTTGATCATTAAAGAGTTGAAATCAATAACCATCCTATCGGCGCTTTTTGTGTTGCAACCCAACAAGATAAAAAGCATCGGACAGCTATTTCACGAGTAGCTAACTTCCGCCTTTCTTTTCAGTAGCCAGAATCATTTTGATATCCAGGTTGCTCCCAATCTGAAGTACATCTACCAGATCCTGTATGGTCAGTGATCCGTCGGCACGCACAACAATGGTTACATCAGGCATCCTGGATTTGATTGTGTTTAATTCTGATTCCAGGTCCAGGTAAAGCACCGGTTTTTCATCGATATAATAGAGCTTTTTCCTTGTAATGGAAAGCGTGATCTGCTTTTTGGCAATAGTCTGATTTGAATTGGCCTTGGGCAGGAACAAGCGGATTACATGCGGATTGGCAAAAGTAGACACAATCAGAAAGAACAACAACAGAAAAAACATGATGTCATTCAGGGAGGCAGTTGCTACCTCGGGCTTGAATTCATGTTTTCTTTTTATTTTCATGGATTAACGGCTGACAATATTTATAAATTCAAATGCCTCTTCTTCAACCTGCGATATGAAATGGTCGATTCTCATATTCAGAACGTGGTATCCGGTAAACGCGATGACGCCCACGATAAGGCCGCTTCCGCTTGAGATCATCTTTTCATAAAGGCCTCCTGAGATGATCCCGATGCTGATGTTGTCGGTAAGGGATATGTTGTAAAAGATTTTGATGATACCCGATATGGTTCCGATAAAACCGAGCATGGGTGCAATACCAGCAATCAGACCCAGGTAGCCGAGATGTTTGCTCACCCTGGCAATTTCGATATTGCTTGCCGATTCCAGTGTGCTTTCGATTTCCTCGGCAGGTTTGCCAATTTTGCCTATCACACGCCTGAAAATGTTCGCATATGAGGTATTGTCCTTTCCCAGGTGTTCCGCTGCGGCCTTCATATCGCCCTTTCTGAGCAGGTCATTGAAATAGGCCACATATCCCGG
>JAFGOR010000122.1 GCA_016926375.1 Bacteroidales bacterium | reverse complement strand
GTGCTTCATTTCTCAGACTACCAGCGGTACGGGAAGATTGGGAGCTAAGCTCCTAATTTGTGGTGTTCAACCCAGTGATTGCTCCTGCATGTTATAACTCGCTGTTAATCCATTTGATTATTTCATCCCAGTTCTGCTCTTCAAAGGGAGCTTCATGACCGCCCCTTTTTGAGGTAAGCATTCTTTTACCAGGTGATGATGATCTTTTATATAGTTTTTTCCCCATGGAATAAGGTAATTCCTGATCGTTTTTTGAATGAACAATCAACAAATCACCCTTGAATTTTTCTATAGCCCGGGTATTGCTGACATCATTAACATAGGTTTCTTTCACCCTTAAGTCAATAAACGGACGCAGAACAAATTTTAATCCTTTCATGATTTGCCTTTTATAATGAGTCAGCAAATCCGGAACGTCCGAAAAAGGAGCTAGCAATATCAATTTATCAACCTTTGGGCCTGCTCCAAGTTGAGTAGCAAAAACAGATCCTAACGAATAACCTATAACAATCAGTTCTTTTTCGCTCTCATTGCATTTCAAGTGTGTAAATATGTTCTGGTTGTCAGCAAACTGTGTTTTAAAAGATGGTTTACCATTGCTGTAACCATATCCCCTGTAATGCCATGTATATATTTTAGATTGGGTTTCAATAGCAAGTTTTTGGAGATAACTCACATAGGAGGACTGACACGATTGATTTCCTATAAAAAATACGATGATGCGGGTATATTCCTTTGGAATGTAACAAAAGTATTCAACAACCAAACTGTCGTTCAGTTCCAGGTATTCTCTGTTTAATAATAAATCATCATAATCTGCTATGCGTTGTTCCGAAGAATCAATAATTCTATCTGCAATCAACAACAATCGCTCCCGTTCATTTTTGGGCATTTCACTCAATTCAAAACTATCCAGCGATAGTTTGTATTGAGTTGGCGTAAATGCAGTTTTCTCGGAAATAGTATAGGTTCTTAATGCACAGGAACCAAATAACAAACTCAATAAAGTAAGATAAACTAGCGGGTAAAATCTTTTTGGGTTCATATTGCTTTTGTTTCATGCTCCTAAAAATAGTTCTTTTAGTAACAAATTGAAAAAAAGAAATATTTCGGGAAATCATAAGCAGGTAAAACTGATGGAATCCTCTACAAAATTATAGGCCTGTATATAGTCAATCAGGAATAAGCTTATTTTTGACGACAAAATGAACTTAGAATGCTACATCAGCTGACAATATCATTGGATGGTTTTGAACCGGAAATATGGCGTAGTTCTAAAATCAACAGCAATTCCACTTTTGAGGATTTGCATGTTGTTATTCAAATTGTAATGGGATGGGAGAATTACCATTTGTATGAATTCAGAAATAAAAACTTTGTAATAGGCATTGAACCGGATGAAGATTCTTTCGCTGATCTCGATCTGATTCCGGCTGACACCATCAAAATTGCAGATGTATTGCCCCGAAAAAGATCCAACATCATGTATACCTATGATTTTGGTGATTCCTGGGATCACAAGATTGTTGTAGAAGAAATCTTTAGGGATGAAATAATTCTGAACCCTGTATGCATTGCCGGAGCAATGAATTGTCCTCCGGAAGATTGCGGTGGCATTTGGGGTTATTCAGAGCTTTTGGAGATTATCAGAAACAAAAAGCATCCGGAACACAAAGGTGTGATGGAATGGCTTGGAGGATATTTTGATCCCCAATATTTCAATTTAAAAGATATCAATAACATATTATCAAAACTCAAGCGCAGGAGGCAGAAGAAATGAAATCAAAAACCATCCTTTGTGTTGCTCTGGCAGCAATTTTATTGGCATGTAAAACAAATGCGCCGGAAGGATTTGCTGGTAAGAAAGCTTTCAATAAAGAAAAAGACTTGCTGCTGGTGCAGTTCGACTGCAAAACCGACGTGGATGACATTCATACCATGGCTTCTCTGGCAACGCTCATGGCTGATTCGAGTTATTCAACAGTTAAATTCCACGTCGTTACCGGAACCTATGGCACCCAGGAAGGACTGTACGTACCACCCAATGATTTGCTGGAGCTTGCTTTTAAAAACAACTGGACCGATGCACATGAAAATTTCACTCAGGCAGTTCATCAGATTAAAGATTTGGTTATTAAAACGCTTAAAAACCAAGGTGATATATGGATTGCAGATGCCGGACAATCCGACTTTTCGGCTGAGCTTGTAAAAGCGGTTCAGGAAACACACCCTGAGATAGATATTCATAATCGCATTCATATTGTTCAACACAGCAGCTGGAATGAGGAAGTAACCTCACCGGATCGGTTACAATATGTAAAAGAGCATACCGAATATCAAAAGATCCCTGATGGTAACGTGGTCGGAAACGGTACGCCCGGATTTCGTTCTCCTGATTTCAACCGATGGAAAGAAGAAATTACTGATCCCGGGCTGATTGAAATATGGCAGCTCGCCATTAATACTGCGAACAAGTACAACGGAAAAGAAGGACGTTACAATAATGAAGCCATAGCAGCCGGAGGGCTCGATTTCTCAGACCTTTCGGAAGTGTGCTGGATATTGGGATTGTATGATATCAGAAATACGGATCAGTTCTTTGGGATTTTTTCCAAATAAAATGACTGCCAATCTACCTCAGTAATGACTGTTCGTAACCAGGCAGGCGGAACGGCGACGCAGGGTGGTACAGGAGTCAATATTTGCCCTTATCCTACAACTGCACCACCAAAGTTGATAAGGCTTTCGGGTTGCAGGTTGTTTCTATCTGTTTGTTGTTCAACATGAAGCTTTTTGCCCGTGGGGTATCGTCAGGATTATAGGTTACGATAACCAGTTTGTTGTCGGGATTCAGAAAAACCATACTGTTCCCGTCATTGCAGGCAAGATAACGGGCACCCTTTTTCACAAACCAGCTGACATGTTTCATCAGGTAAAACTCCGGGTTATATACTACATTTTTGTTTTCGTCAATCGTGATCATCGCATTCTGCTGCCATCCCCACTTGCTGCTTCCGGTATGGTCGAGCACC
>JAFGOR010000121.1 GCA_016926375.1 Bacteroidales bacterium | reverse complement strand
GCTCTTGAGGCACCCACCTCCTTAGAGTCGGCTCTTGCACGTGTGGTAACCGGAGATGCTGTGGTGATGCGAGGCGGAACTTACCGCAGTGGAAATCTGACCTTTAATCAGGGAATTACCATTCAGCCTTTTGAGACTGAGAAACCCGTTTTGAACGGAACTCTTGAAGCCACCGACTGGCAACAGGCTGAGGATGGTATCTGGTTAACCAAATGGGAGCATCTTTTCCCCGGAGAACCCGAATCCTGGTGGCGTCCCGAAAGAAATCTTGAGTTTACACCCCTTCACCGATTCAACAACGATATGGTTTTTGTGAATGGGGAATATTTGCAATCGGTTGGTAGCAAGGATGAACTGGACAACGAAACTTTCTTTGTGGATTATGATGCCAAAGAGATTTATCTTGGTCAGGATCCTGCTGATAAATTGATTGAGATTACCGCTTTTAGAAAAGCTATTTTCAGAACCAGCGGAAATGCCAACGGCAAAGAAAATGATGGGATAGGGCCGGTCATCAGAGGTCTGACGGTTACCCAATACCCTGATACAATGGTGCATATTGATGGTTTTTATCCTCAAGGCGCTTCCAGCGATGAACTTCATGGTAATGATGTGGTGGGAACTGTTTTCGAAAACTGTACCTTCTCAAAAAGTATGCGAGTCGGGGTTTTTGCCATTGGCGACAGCATGGTAATGCGCAATTGTAAGATAGTCGATACCAACACCGAAGGCTTGTATGTCGTTGCTTCGGATGATGTATTGCTGGAGCAGAATATTTTTGAAAACAACAATATTGAAAAATGGACCGGTTTCTACCCCGCCGCAGTAAAGATATTTAATCAAAGCCACCGTGTGGTTTGCCGTGGAAACCTTATTACCAATCATCCCAATTCCAACGGTCTCTGGTATGATGTGGGTAATATTGACGGAGTTTTTGTTAACAATCGGGTCGAGGGAGTGGGCAGTCCCAAAGGCCCGTTCCGAAACGATCAGGTGTGGCCTAGCAGTAACGGTTTCTTTTTTGAAATTTCCAAAGGAGTGACGGTTGCAGGCAACGATTTTGTGAATAACAACCAGGGAATGTTGATTCTGAACAGCAGTGGTGCAAAAGTTTACAACAACACTTTCGTGAATAGCCGTGCCAGCTTTGGTCGCGATTCACGGGGAGACGATGCCGACCATTTTGGATGGCACATCAATACCGGACCGGGCGTTGATGAGCGCGAAGGTCATGTTTTTGTGAACAACCTTCTGGTGGACACCATGGGATTGGAGTTTCCTCTTCTCTATGTGTGGCAGCCTTCCGAAATGTGTGACCGACTGAATACTCCTACACTTGAAGCTTTTGATAACAATGTGTATGTGAAGACCAAAAAAGAAGACGACGCGACCATTGTGCTTTGGAGTCCTGCCGATAACGACAAATGTCAGAAAAAAATAACTTCTCCGGAAGAACTGACTGCTTTGTACGAGTCATTCGAAGTGAGTAGTAAACTTTACAATGGTTTTGAAGGTGCCTTATTTACCGATGAGGATCCTATGAATATTGAGACCGTTTCTGATTTTGAGGGACATTCTGTTGCCACAGCAATCCCCGAAAATATTAAAACCTTAGCCGGATGGACAGAAGAGAACGTTTCTTTTGTTGGCGCTAAGTAGTTATACTTTATAATGGGGGGAGTGCCATTGATGGCGCTTCCCCTTTTTATTTTATTTAATAAAAAAGAACCTCATGAAAAAAAATCAGGTTTTATTGAAGGTTTCTTTTGTCGTGCTGGCTGTTGCAGGATTGCTCTCCTGTCAAACACCTCCTCCGGCAGATGAAACTGAACAAAAGGGAGAAGTCGTTTACGGACCTTATGATACCACTTACGAACTTCCGGAAGTAACCGGCACTATTTATTTTGTTGCACCGGATGGCGATGCTGAAGCGGAAGGTGCTTCTTTGGAAAGCCCTACCACCATTGAAAATGCCATTTCACGAGTGGTGTCCAATGATGCGATTGTGATGCGGGGTGGTACATACCGTACCGGCGACCTTACTTTTAATCAGGGAATTACCATTCAGCCCTATCAGGATGAAAAACCGGTACTAAATGGTACTTTGGTTGCTGAGAACTGGAAACAGGACGAGGATGGTGTCTGGGTTACGGAATGGGACAGGTTCTTTCCGGCTGAACCGCAGTCATGGTGGAATAAGGAACGGAATATCGAATCAACGCCCATGCATCGATTTAACAACGACTGCGTGTTTGTGAATGGAGAGTATCTTCAATCTGCAGGTAGCAAAGATGAGTTGGATGAAGGAACTTTCTTTGTTGATTATGAAGCAAAGAAAATTTATCTGGGTGCTGATCCTACTGACCAGTTGGTTGAAATAACTGCCTTCAATAATGCAATTATCAGAACCCCTGAGGATGTCCACGGCAAAACCACCGATAAAAGAGGTCCCGTGATTAAGGGGCTTGAGGTCACTCAGTATGCAGATATCAGCGTGTTGATCGATGGCTTGTTTCCGGAGGAGATTTCGCCCGAGGAGGCACATGGGAACGATGCAGTAGGAACGGTTTTTGAAAATTGCTCATTTACCAAAGCATTGAGAGTTGCTGTGTTTGCTCATGGCGACAGTATGGTGATGCGCAATTGCAAAATTGAAGATACCAATACCGAAGGACTTTATATTGTTGCATCCGATGATGTGTTGCTGGAGCGAAACATCTTTGCACACAATAATATTGAGAATTGGAGAGGGTATTTTCCTGCTGCAGTAAAGATATTTAACCAAAGCCACCGGGTGGTTTGCCGCGAGAATTTGGTGACCAACCAACCCAATTCCAATGGAATATGGTATGATGTAGGTAATGTGGATGGTGTGTTTGTAAATAACCGTGTGGAGAATGTCGGTCAGGTTGACCAGGCTATGCTTGGTGATAATGTTTGGGTTGGACGCAGTGGTTTCTTCTTTGAAATTTCTGAGGGTGTTATTGTGGCCGGAAACGAATTTGTTAATAACAATCAGGGAATTTTGATTCTTAATGCCCGTAGCGCCGAAATTTATAACAATACGTTTGTTAACAGTCGGTCCAGTTTTGGTCGTACCGCTCGTGGTGACGGTGCCGATCATTTTGGCTGGCATGTTACCAGTGGCCCAGGCGTTGATGAGCGTGAAGATCACGTTTTTGTAAACAACCTGATTATAGATACGATCGGTATGGAAACGCCTCTGCTTTATGTGTGGCAACCCGCCGATATGTGTGAGCGGCTTAGTGAATCCACGCTGAAAGCCATTGACAACAACGTATATGTTAAAGTGAAAAAAGAAGAGCAGCCCCTGGTGGCTCTGTGGAGCCCGGCTGACAATGAAGAATGCCAGGCCCGGATTGCCGACCCTGCTGAGTTGAATGCTTTGTATGAAGATTTCGAAGCAAACAGCAAGTTTTATAATGGCTATGAGGGAGACTTGCCCACCGGAAATTCTTCGGTTGTCCCGGGTTTTGGGGATTCAAAAGTTGCTGCCGAAATTCCTGTAAAGGTGAAAGAAGCGGCAGGATGGACTGATGTTCAGGATTCCTTTATTGGTGCCCG
>JAFGOR010000120.1 GCA_016926375.1 Bacteroidales bacterium | reverse complement strand
GGTATTATACCCTCCGACTTCGTCGGGATTGTTCGACTTACAAATTTCAGTTCGCTCACTCCTGAAATTTGAGTCTCACGAATAAAAAAAGGTGCAACCCTCGTGGCTGCACCTTTTTTGCTATTGTAATGAGTCAGTTTAGAAGCTGAAATCAAGTCCGACTCCAAAGATGAGGTTACTTTTAAAGAAAGTATTTGTATAGCTTTGTCCTGTCATGAAATCCACCTGCGTCTTATCTTCTTCATTGTATTTGGTATAAGCAGCTCCAAGGTTTGCCATAATCTTTTCATTCACTTTAAACCCAAATCCAAAGCCCACTGTATTTGAAGAAAGTGCATAACTCATATCGGATTGATAGTCAGTAGTAACACCCGGTTTAGCAAATAAGTAGCCTGCGCTTACCATCAACTTTTCCGTAATTGAATATTCAAGCCCTAAACCTATTTCAATATAATTGTTATCAATTACTTCATCATTATCAACTTCTTCACCGGTCAGGTCCAGAGTTTTTCCATAATTGGCACTCTTATCAAAGTAATAATGGAATCCAACAGTAGCAGATAGTTTGGGCATGATTTTGTAAAAAACACCTAATGAAAACATAGCCGGAATATCACTATGAACTGTAGAATCATCCATGAACATACCAGCACCCTTGTCATCTTTCACCGTAGTTTTAAGATCCATCTTGGTCTTAAATTCATATTTTAGTCCAATATTCAGTTTATCACTTGGAGAAATATTAAATCCAAGGATTGGCGCAAATCCGGTTCCTTTTTCTTCAACATCCACCTCTGTATCAGCAGTCATGCTGTTAACAGAAGCAATAGCGGTTGTAAGCGCACCTGGGGGTACCCCGGTGGCTCCAGATACTTCTGTCAGATAATCGCCTGGTACATACCATCCTGCAGGGATATCATACAGAGGTGCTGGTGGTGTATTTGGAGCTGCATATATCTCTATGTCCTTGATATGACCTTCATAGGTGTTCTTGGCAGTTACCAGTCTGGCGCCAACATAGGCACTGAAGATATCAGTTATCTCATAGGTAAGTCCCAGCTGATATCCAAAAAACACAGACGTCCCTTTAAAGTAGATGTCTGCTCTATAATCTGATACATTATTGAAGCCCGGATCAAATCCGCCATAACCTGCAGTTAAAGCTGTGTTCAGGGATGTCAATTGTGATTGAAGCATGGGCACCAGGTTGGATATCTGGGTTTCAAAGGAAGGCAATCCTTCTTTATATTCTGCCCCTCCACCACCACCAATGGGGTTAAATCCAAAAGAAACAGTAATCTTATTCTTTTTATAGGCAGCATAAATGCTGGGGAAAACAGGAACCTTAATCTCTCCCTTATACTTTTTGGGAGTTGTGCTTAAAAACGGATAATTGTTTGTTACATCTTTACTTTGAAAAATAGTCTGCGAATTCAATGAAAAATGAAAACCATCATTCAATAAAGCCAATCCGGCAGGATTAAAATATACAGCATCAATACCTGTGGAGGCATCCCGCACAATGGAACGAACCCAATAAGCACTCTGGTTGGAATTGGTCACAATTCCCCCGCCAAAGGCCAAAGAGCCGGCAAAAACAAAGCATGTAAATAATAATAATAACTTTTTCATAGGTTTTTCTTATTAAGTTTATAAACGAAATTTACGCATTTCCTTAATATATGCAACAAGCCCTTTATTAACAATTGCCATTGCAGATTGCATTTTTTTATATATTTCATTGTCTTAGTGATTGTTATACAGATACTGCAGAAAGCAGAACATGAAAATCCGGTTTCAACCAGGTGAATATTTATCAGTTTTTATCGATTGAATCTTGTTTCTACTTATGCAGATATCAATATAGCGTCCTTACAGGACTTTTATTGATACGTTAAATTTCCTTTCTACCGATATTTCGTGCCTCTGGCACTTTTTCCTAACCTCGTAGAGCCTGTCTGCCGATCCAGGCAGGGTTGAATACTGGTAGAATTTGAACACATTAACGCTCTTTAAGTCCCTGTAGGGACGATATATAATTTGTATTCTTAAATCAGTCGAAATAGAATTGTTTAACTTTGGGTGTCAAAGTCATCATTCATGATTCACATCAACGATAACCTGATCACCCCGCTGATCGACCAGGCAAGGTCATGCAAAAGGAAAAGAAAAAATCACAATTTTCATCCCGCCGCATCCGATCCGATGCACCGGATGCTGCATGCCATGGAACCCAACACCTATGTGCAACCCCACAAGCATGAAAACCCCGATAAACGCGAAGCCTTCATCATACTCAAAGGCCGGGTTGCTGCCATTGAATATACCGACCAGGGCGAAGTATGCGACTGGATCATCATGGACCCCGGAACGGGCAACTTTGGCATGGAAGTGGCCCCGCGCAAATGGCACAGCCTGATCTGCCTGGAATCCGGGTCGGTTGTTTATGAAGTAAAAGACGGGCCCTGGGACCCGGCCGACGATAAGTTCTTTGCCCCATGGGCGCCGAAGGAGGGCGATACCGAATGCGACGCTTATAATAATAAGGTATTGGAAAAGATCGGGGTATAATTCCCTAAAATCCCTTACTAGGGTTCAAAACCCCGTCAGGGTATTGATACAGTCCTTGCCAGGCATATGTGTCAACTTAAGAAATTATTCTTTAGATCAAGATACTCGCTTAATTAATTTGAGATGAGCTTAGGAAGTGTACTGTCCCCCTCTGGAGGGGGCTGGGGGAGGAATACAGAGTGCAACTCACGTTAATTGCGAACAGATTCCTGGAATATTTTTTTAATACTAATCATAGCATCCATTCATGTAAGTCCACCCCCTACCCCCGCCAGCGGGGGACATCGCTACATTCAACCTTAATTGCAATAATATTGATGAAAACACCTACAAATGAAAGAAAATCAACATTTGAGTCTTTAATTTGACAGCTTTGGTATACCTTCCCTGCCTACACTGCCGTTTCGGTAGGCAGGGCTGAGCTCCCTGCGGTCGGTTGCAACTACGCTCCTTTTCAGTCTGTCTCTTCTTGTTTTGTCATTTGTAAAAATTGTTGTTTACTTTGCCTCTGCAATCAGCTTCATGAATAACCACACAAAACAAAATATACATTAATGGCCATTCAGAAACCCTCGATACCTAAAGGAACACGCGATTTCGGACCGGTTGAAATGTCGCGCCGGAACTACATATTCAACACCATAAAAAACGTTTTCCGCCTGCACGGGTATGCCCAGATTGAAACTCCGGCCATGGAAACCCTCGATACGCTGCTGGGCAAATATGGTGAAGAAGGGGATAAACTGTTATTCAAGATTCTGAATTCGGGTAATTTTCTTGATGAGATAGATCATTCATCATTGATTCCAAAGGAAAATGTAACCGAATTAATATACAAATTAGTTGAAGAGGTTTTTTTAGCAAAGGATATGAAACCTGACGGTTTCAGATTTGCCAGTGAAAAAGATAGAAAAGATGTAAATTCATTTATCATTAGCGGTATTATTTCTTCATTCTCTCTCAATCATTTGGCACATGAAATTTCCGAAAAAGGCTTGCGCTACGACCTCACTGTGCCCTTTGCCCGCTTTGTGGTGCAACACCAGCACGAGATTGAATTCCCGTTCAAACGATACCAGATACAGCCCGTTTGGCGTGCCGACCGGCCCCAGAAAGGACGATACCGCGAATTCTACCAGTGCGATGCCGATATCATCGGCAGTAACTCCCTGTTGAATGAAGCCGACCTGCTTCAGATCATTGATGAGGTTTTCACCCTGCTGGGCATCCGGGTAAAAATCAAGCTGAATAACCGCAAGATCCTGTCAGGCATTGCAGATTATATAGGGCAACCCGATAAAATTACGGACATCACCGTGGCTATTGACAAGCTCGAGAAAATTGGTGCTGAAGCCGTGAACCAGGAATTGCAGAACAAAGGCGTAAGCGTTCAGGCCATTTATAAGCTGGAACCCGTTTTTGCAATCGGGGGAAGCAACGCCGAAAAGCTTGCCGATCTGAAGAAACTGCTTCAGGTAAGCCATGCCGGAATCAGGGGGATAGAAGAAACCGAAACGCTGATTGCGATGCTCAACACGCTTAATTTGAAATCTGAGGTTGAAATTGACATTTCCCTGGCCCGTGGGTTGAATTATTACACCGGTTCCATCATTGAAGTGAAAGCACTTGATGTGGAAATCGGAAGTATCTGTGGTGGCGGCAGGTATGACGACCTTACCGGAATTTTCGGTTTGAAAGACATTTCGGGCGTGGGCATTTCATTTGGTGCCGACCGGATATACGATGTGATGGAGCAACTCAGGTTGTTCCCCTCCGAAACAGCAGAATCGGCAAGGGTATTGCTCGTTAATTTCGGTGAAAAAGAAGCCTTGTTCTGCCTCAGCCTGTTGAACAAACTCCACACAGCAGGCATTGCTACCGAGCTCTATCCCGACGCTGCCAAACTGAAAAAGCAGCTTTCATATGCAGATGCTAAAAAAGTGCAGTTTGTAGTGATGGCCGGTGAAAATGAGATCAGAGAAGGACAGCTTACTGTAAAAAATATGGTTAGCGGCGAACAGGTAAAAGTCATTCCGGAAGATTTGGTGAAACTGGTGTCGTGAAATACAACCGGGAATGAATTAATCTTTAGAACAAGACACTCGCTTAAATAATTTGAGCTGAGTTTTGGAAATGCTATATCCCCTGCCTACCGGCAGGCAGGCCCGCTGCGCCTTCGCGTAGCCGCTTCGGCAGAGCAAGGCCAGCGGGGGACATTGCCACATTCAACCTTAATTGTTATAATAATGAAGCTGAAATAGGCAAATGAAAGAATATCAACAATATGCATCCTTAAGTTGACGGCAATGGTCTCCAGACTACGCATCAAGCTGAGCGTAGTCTCCCGACTACGCCCCTTGAATAATACCTTCTACAACTCCATCATCACCACCGAAGCCGCCGGCAACTTCACGCTTACCGTTTCCTTATTCAGTTTGAAGTTTTTGAAAGGAACCGATTTCACCACTTCCGGGTTATCAAAGGTGTTGTGTTGCGACAGTTCCTTTGCCGTTAGCACCATTCCGGAAACACCGGCCGGCTTGTAAGCACGCAGTTCCAGATTCAGTTCAATCTCCTTATGCGGATCGGCATTGGTAAGTGTAATATGAACCTTACCCAATTTATCGCGCGATGCCGAAGCAGAAACTGCCGGAACTGATTTTCCGTTCAGCACATATTCGGGCGATTTGAAAGTAACCGGTATGAGAGCAGCATCCATATGCACCTTATACATTTCAAAAACATAGTAGGTGGGTGTGAGTACCATTTTTTCACCTTCGGTGAACAGGATGGCCTGAAGCACATTCACCATCTGTGCGATGTTGGCTATTTTAACCCGGTCGGCATGGGTGTTGAAAATATTCAGGTTAATACCAGCCACCAGGGCATCCCGCATGGTATTCTGCTGAAACAGGAATCCGGGGTTGGTTCCGGGTTCCACGTCGAACCAGGTACCCCATTCGTCAACAATCAGTCCGACTTTCTTTTGTGGATCATATTGATTCATAACGGTGGAATGACGTGTTACAAACTCGTCCATCACCAGTGTGCTCTTGATGGTGTTGAAATACTCGTCCTCGGTAAATTGTGTTGCAGAACCCTTGTAAGTCCAGTTATGAGTTATGGTATAATGATGCAGCGATAATCCGTTCATTAAATTAAGCGGCACGTTCTTCATCAAAGTTTCAGTCCAGTGATAGTCGCCCGAACTGGGTCCGCCTGCAATCCGGTATAACCTGTTGTTGCCATAGTTCCGGGCATAAGTAGCGTAACGCTTGTACTGGTCGGCATAAAACTCAGCTGTCATGTTGCCACCACAGCCCCAGTTTTCGTTTCCAACGCCCCAGAATTTTACATTCCATGGTTTTTCTCTGCCGTTTTGTTTCCTCAGGTCGGCCATTGGACTTTTGCCATCAAATGTAATATACTCAACCCATTTAGACATTTCTTCAACCGATCCGCTTCCCAGGTTTCCGCAAATATAGGGCTCGGTGCCGAGCTGTTCGCAAAGATCCAGAAATTCATGTGTTCCAAAGCTGTTGTCTTCCACTACCCCACCCCAGTGTGTATTGATCATTTTGGGTCGGTTTTCGCGCGGTCCAATGCCGTCCATCCAATGGTACTCATCGGCAAAGCAACCACCGGGCCAGCGCAGATTCGGAATTTGCAGTCGCTTCAGTGCGGCAACCACATCATTGCGTATTCCCCGGGTGTTGGGAATAGGGGAATTCTCTCCCACCCAGATACCACCGTAGATACAATGCCCCAAATGTTCCGAAAAATGTCCGTAAATATGCCGGCTGATGGTATCGGTGGTTATGTCGGCGTTCAACACAATGGTGGCGGGTTGTGCTGTTAAGGGAGTCTGCATTGCAGCCAATACAAACACCATGCATGCTAAAAGTGTTCTTTTCATATTTGTGGTTTTATTGTTTTTAATAATCCGTTGTTAAAACCTGGTCATCCAGGCCTCAGGGTGAATTTCCTCACGGATCCTTTGTAACTCTTTTACAGCAAGATCTTTATCATCAAACGATGCAAAAGACACAGCAAACAAATTGCCGATTCTGCCAAACTTTTCAGCTTTGAATCCCACATCATTCAATGATTTGACCAATTCATCAGCATTGATTTCATCCCTGAAACAGCCGGCAACAATGTAATAGCGCAGGTCTTCATTATTCAGGCTGTCAGAAGCAACTGCCCCGGAGATTTCTGCAAACATCAGGGAAGTATCGGCAACTGCCATTCGAACAGAGTCAGAAAGCTGATTAAACAAGGAATCAGAAACAAAAAAAGACGGTTGTTCGGATTTCACATCAGGAAGTGGAGACTTGCCCCTGAAAATGAAAAAAGCAATAACCGCTGAGTTCACCAAAAGAATGATCAGCAGCCACCTGATAACCTGTTTCGAGGAATAATAACCGCCATTACTGCGAACCGTATTACCGGCATTTGCTTCAACCGGAGGCTCCTTTTTAATTTCCGGCTCAACAACCTGCTTAACCGGTTCCCTTACTTCACGAACCGCTTTATTGCTTAGCTGTTCCTGCTCCTTTTTTTCAACCGGAGCAGCAACTTTTTCAGTTTTTTCAGGTGCGGTTTTTTTAATTACGGGTTTTTCAGGTGCGGGCTCGTCCTCAAGCTGAATAACAGGTTCCTCCGTGATGATATCCGCAAGGCCCGGCTTGCCGTTCCCATCCCGGGCGGCAAAAATAATCCTGCCGTTAAAGTCTTTGCGCAGGGAACCCAGTCCTTCAATGGTAAATACATTTTTAGATTCCAGGGCCTTGCCAACGCCGGTGAGAAAATCCGACAACTGCTGCTGGGCAATTCCCCGGTCAATGTTTTCACATTTCATCATGTAATCGATCAGCAAACCGTCATCGTATTTCAGGGATTCATTGAATACAACAACCTTGGGCTCTTTTTGCTTCAGAATAAAAGCTCCCAGGTCGGGAATAATCACCCTAAGATTATGTTCAAGCAGTGTGGCAATGTATTTGTCCATCAGGTCATCTCTTTGTTTCTCTCCACTTGTGAACAACCCGCTTCTAAGCAACCAAAGGTGTTTCACATTATTACACCAAAGTATGAATTTTATTGGAATATCATATGAACATTGACGAAAAGTTGTAAACAAGAAAAATGGAAACAATAGAAGAAGATGCAACAAAACTTTGTTTTTTTTCCTAACTTGCAAGTGATAAAGCAAAACCATATGAATACAAAGAAAATCCTTGGGATTGATATTGGAGGATCCGGAATTAAGGGTGCTCCTGTTGATGTAAAGACAGGAAAATTGCTGGAAGATCGGTTCCGCATTCCCACTCCCAATCCATCCAATCCAAAAAACGTGGCAAAAACCATCAAAGAGATGGTGAAACACTTTAAATGGGAAGGTCCCATCGGATGTGGTTTTCCTGCTGTTGTGCAGAACGGCGTTGTAAAAACCGCCGCCAATATTGATAAGAGCTGGATCAATGCCGATGCAGGCAAACTTTTCAGCGAAGCCACCAAATTGCCCGTTTGGGTAATCAATGATGCAGATGCTGCCGGTCTGGCAGAAGTGAAACTTGGTGCCGGTGCTGGCTTCAAAGGTGCTGTTGTTGTGCTTACCATTGGCACAGGAATTGGTTCGTCCCTGTTTATCAAAGGTAAGCTTTACCCGAATACAGAATTCGGACATGTTGAGTTCAAAGGAATGGATGCCGAAGCATATACCTCCGACGCAACCAGAAAGAAGGAAGAACTTGACTGGCCGGCCTGGGGCAAAAGGCTCAACGAATACCTCACCCATATTGAATTTCTCACCTGGCCCGAATTGATTATATTGGGTGGCGGAGCCAGCAAAAAGCTTGATCAGTTTAAGGATCAGCTCAACCTGAAAGCCAAAATTGTTCCGGCCCAATTTCTGAATGATGCGGGTATTATTGGTGCAGCTATGGCGGCCAAGGTTAGCTTGAAGAAGAAGCACTAAACGGAATCCGGTTCACCAGGGATCTCCCCAGGGTCACTTCATCGGTATATTCCAGTTCATCGCCGATAGAAACGCCCCTGGCAAGTGTTGAAAATACCAGGTTATAGGTGTTCATTCTCCGGTACAGGTAAAAATTGGTCGTATCCCCTTCCATGGTGGCACTCAATGCCAGTATCAGTTCTTTTGTGGTTCCTTCTTTAACCCTTTCCTCCAGGCTGTTGATATTCAAATCAGCAGGACCCAGTCCGTCCATGGGCGAAATGATACCCCCCAATACATGATACACACCATGATATTGCTGTGTGTTCTCTATCACCATGATGTCCTTTATGTTTTCAACCACACAAATGGTGGCATGATCACGTTTCTGATCTGCACAAACAGGGCATATGTCAACATCACAGATATTACCACAAATTTTGCAAAAATTCAGGTCGGAAGCTAATTTGATGAGGACGGAGCCAAAGTTTTCCAATGCGGATTTGTCCTGCCGCAACAAGTGCAACACCAGCCTGAGTGCAGTTTTGTGACCGATTCCGGGTAGCGTGGCAAATTCATTCACCGCACTTTCAAGCAATTTGGAAGAATAGTTAAAATTCATGGCCCTGCCTGTTTTTGTAACACAGATTTTATCTGAAACCAGGCAAAATTAATCTTTTATTCGGCAACTGTTTTTCAGGTTGAATGTTTTTACTATCCTTGCATCAACAAGGTAAATCCCAGCTGTAATGAATCCCTGGATATTGCTCGCCATTGTAGTTTCCTATTTTACACTGCTGATCATCATTTCTGTAATAACCAGCCGTGGAGCCGACAATGCCTCTTTCTTCGTGGGTAACCGGAAATCACCATGGCTTCTTGTCGGTTACGGAATGATCGGAGCGTCCATATCGGGAGTCACCTTCATTTCGGTTCCCGGTGAAGTGGGTGCCAGCTCATTTTCTTACCTGCAGATGGTATTTGGCTTCTTTGCCGGTTACATCATCATTGCCAACGTGCTTTTACCTTTATATTACCGGCTGAACCTGTCTTCTATTTACGAATACCTGCATAACAGGCTGGGATTTTTCAGTTACAAAACCGGAGCTGCATTCTTTCTCATCTCACGCGTGATTGGTTCTTCTTTCCGGCTCTACCTGGTGGCACTGGTAATTGACGGGTTCATTCTTTCCAAACTGGGCGTGCCGTTCTGGTTAACAGTCATCATCACTATTGCGCTTATCTATGTGTATTCCTTTAAAGGGGGCATTCGCACCATAGTGTACACTGACACACTGCAAACCACCTTCCTGATGCTGGGTGTGGTACTTTCCATAGTGCTTATTGCCAAAGAGCTGAATCTTGAT
>JAFGOR010000119.1 GCA_016926375.1 Bacteroidales bacterium | reverse complement strand
TATGTCTACTCCCATCGAAGGGGTGTATGCTGCAGGTGACAGCATAGCCAAGCGTTTCAGGCAAATCACCACCGCTGTGGGCGATGCCACTGTGGCCGCTTTGGCTGCTTCGCAATACCTGCACGAAATAAAAGCAAAACAATCCGCATTAATAACTGTTTAATATGCAAACTGCACTGATTATAACGGGCATTGTCATTGCCATTTTTGTTTTTCTTACACTCAGGGCAAAAGCCAAAATGAAAAGCATTCCCCTGGTGGATGATCACGAAAAGATTTTAACGCTAACCGATAAAAACTTTCAGCACCAGACCAGCAACAAAGTGGTGCTGGTGGATTTCTGGGCTGCCTGGTGCGGGCCCTGCAGGGTAATGGCCCCTGTATTGAATGAAATAGCCGGAGAATTGAAGGGAAACCAATATATTGGCAAGGTGAATGTGGAGCAATACCAGTCGCTTGCCGGCAAATTTAAAGTGCGGGGTATTCCCACCCTGGTGCTTTTTAAGAATGGCAAAGAGGTCAACCGCTTTGTCGGTGTGAAGTCAAAGGAGTTTTTAGTGAAACAAATACAAAGCGCTTAAGGATATGGAAAGAGGCAATTTCAATACCATCATTCAGGATCATCGTCCGGTTGTGATTGATTTTCACGCACAATGGTGCGGTCCCTGCCGGGTTCAATCGCCAATTCTGAAAGAAGTGGCTTCTGAACTGGGAGAACAAATCAGGGTCATTAAGATTGATGTGGATCAGAATCCGGAGCTAGCCGTTCGTTATGGCATACAAGGCGTTCCTACGCTAATGGTTTTTAAAAACGGCGAAATCAAATACAAACAGTCCGGTGTACACCAAAAATCCCAACTGATCAGCGTCATCAACCAGGCAAAAGTATGATATACCACCCCGTCGGGGTACCCCCACCCCGCCGGGGTGGGGGTACCCCGACGGGGTGGTATGGAGAGAACAAATATAGTGGCAGCGGCAGTAGCAGTAAGTCGCACTTCGACAGGCCTGCCTGCGCTACCGCTCCGGTAGGCAAGCTCAGTGACGGGCGTTGTCATACTGAGCCTGTCGAAGTATGACAAGTAGTAGCAGTAACTTTGGTTATATAATGCAGTAAAACAAGAAAATACATTAACGCACTAAATATTAGCATATGAAATACTACATCAATAAAATACTCAGCATGGGTTTTGAGGAATCCCTGGAGCATGTTACGGAAGCATTGAAAAAGGAGGGTTTTGGAGTGGTCTCTGTAATTGATATGCAGGCAAAGCTGAAGGAGAAACTGGGTGTTGACTATAAGAAATACACCATTCTTGGAGCCTGTAACCCTTCTTATGCTTATAAAACCTTGCAGGTAGAGGAGAAAATAGGGGTGATGCTTCCTTGTAACGTGGTGATCATTGACCGGGAAAACGGAACTACCGAGGTGGCCGCCGTGCATCCATTGGCATCCATGATGGCCATTGAGAACGCTGAACTGGAGCCAATGGCAAAGGAGATCACTGAAAAACTAACCCGTGTAATAAACAGTTTGTGATATGGAAGAAAAAAATGAAATGCAAAACAACCTGAAGGTAAACCTGAAAGTGAAACTGAAAAATTTCTTCACTTCATGGAGTTTCTGGCGGCCCTTTATCGCCGTCGTAATTGGCAGTACAATGGGATACCTTTATTATCATTACATCGGCTGTAATTCAGGATCATGCAGCGCAGCCAATGGTCCCTTTATCAGTGTGTTGTGGGGCGGATTACTCGGATTCTTCCTGGTGAACAGTCCATGCAGCAGGGGTAGATGCTAGTATATGGTTTATAATCAATTAAAAAACAAGAATATGAAGAAGCTTTTATTTTTAAGTTTGGGTGTTGCGATGATATTTATGAACAGTATTGCAGGAGAGCCTGCAAAACCTGAAGATAAAGCTAATCCGGTTAGTCCGGTTATTCACCTGACCAACGAAACCTTTAAACAGCAGATTTTCAATTATGAAATAAGCAGGGAATGGAAATATGCCGGCACCAAGCCTGCCATTATAGATTTTTATGCCAATTGGTGTGGCCCGTGCAGGGTGATTTCGCCTATCCTTGAGGAAATTGCAGGGGAATACAACGGAAAAATCATTGTTTACAAGGTTGATACTGACAAGGAAAGACTGTTGTCTCAGAACCTAGGCATTCAAAGTCTACCCACTATTTTATTAATTCCTGCACAGGGACATCCTCAGGTTATCATGGGAGCCTTACCCAAGGACCAACTCGTGAAGGCCATACAGGATGTGCTGCTGGTAAAATGATTCGTACCGGCAGGATTAGGGGTATGTCTTCAGGTTTTATTTGATCTTAAGAAACTTTCTGAAGGTCAATCCTTTTCTGCCAACAAGGGTGATGGTATACATTCCTTCATCGAGTTGGCTGATGTCAATCAGATGCGTTGTTTCAGCTGTTACCGGTTTTACGGTCAAAACAACCTGCCCCAGCGCATTGGTGATGATGCACTGTTGAATTCTCATACTTTCAGCAGGGCTGTAATTTTTTACAGTAATACTGTTTTTTGCCGGATTCGGATAAATTTCAACAGGAAGCAATCCTTTGCGCTCCGGATCGTCCATTGCGTTGGACTGATCCACGATGATGGTTATCGCACATCGGCTTATTGCACCACAGGCATTGGTATGGGTAACCGTTGCGGCATAGGTGCCCGTAGTAGCAGTGTTAATTATCTGTTCCCTGTTTGTACCGGAAGTGCCTGCTCCCGACCAATTCCATGTACCTTCCTTATCAGAAGCCGGTGACAAAAGCAGCACATCATCCTGCAGCACACGGATGGTGTCGGCAATAGCAGGCGTAGCCTGATTAATCTGATGCCATGTCGCTATTACGGATGAATCGCAAACAACAATTTTAAATGGAAGCCGGCTGATTGCACCGCATTCATTGGTGTAAGTTACCATTTCGCCATAGCTGCCTTCGGTAGTTGTGTTTAATACCTGTTCTCTTAATGTGCCTGAGGTCAGCACGCCTTCCCAACTCCAGGTTCCCAGCAGGTTCACAGGGTGAGGCGACAATACCAGTTGGGTGCCATGTTGAACCAAAACACTGTCGCCCTGCATCGGGACGCTGTTTTGCCTTTGGTACCAGGGTTCGATGGTATTGGAATCACACACATTATAAACCAGTTCAAGCATCTTTCGTGCATAGCGTTCGCCCAGGGTGCGGTACGAGGCCGGGGTAAAATGGGCCACATCGGATCCGGGCAGGCCTGAGGCTGAAATAACATGGGCGTTGGGGATCAATGCGGGCAGTTTTTTTATCTCAATATTGTGTGCACTGCAGCAGGAGCCGTATTCTTCATATAACAATTCTCCGGCCAGGAAGGGAATATCTCCCAAACCCAGGTCGGCTTTCAGATCGGCCACAATTTGTTGCACCGTGTTTTTCCACTCAGGATCTGTGTTGTTGGTTTCGCCCTGATGAAAAAGAATGCCTTTAATGATTCCCTCTTGCTGCGCTTTTTTGGCAAGATCGAGCAACCAGCTGTAACCACAGTCGAAAGGTATTCCCTGGCTGTACTCGTCGAGGCCATCGGGGCAACCTTTTTTATAAATATAAATATTGCAGCCGCTGACAGAGGCGTTCACAAGTCCGATGGTGGTGACATAATCAGGCGCACTTTCACCCATCATCCGGCCGAATGAGTCGCCCGGACCGAGTCCGCTCCAGCAACGATTAAGCGGAGGCGCGGCAGTATACCATGTTCCGTAAGTTCGGTTCAAATTAGGGCAGGTGAGGTCCTGCAGCACTTTTACCCTCGGATTGGTAACCCTGTCCTGCGGTTCAATGGCTCCCTGGCCTTCCATGTTCGACTGGCCAAACATGAGGTAAATGTGAAATGTGGTATCGGGTAATGTGTTTTGAACCATCCGGTTTGAAAAGGTAATCAGTTTCATCCCGTCAATTCCCGTGATATTCCCGGAATCATAGGATACAGTAAGGGTGTCGGCATAAGTAAACTTATCTTGCAAGGTAAGGATGATCTCTGATGAGTCAGCCGGGTTCAGGTTTAACTGTCTGATTGAATCCACTCCGGAAGCATTTATTTTAATGATGAGTCCCGAAGGCATTTCAGGTTCCAGGATACTTTTATCCAGTTTGAGCAGAATGGTGGAGTCAGAGGTAGTGGAAGCAGTGACAAAGTGAGGTGCAGTAATGGCTGTAAACTGAAAACTTTTTATCTGAAACAGCTTGCCTGTTGAAGATCCTGTAAACTTCAGGTAAACATCATGCCGGCCGGTTGTCGGATCAATTTTTGCGGCAGTGGTTTTAAATGTAGTCCAACTGCCGGTTGGTTCAATCACACAGTCGCCAATCTTCATTCCGGTATCAATTGAATCAAGCCACACTTCTACCATGCCTCCGGCAAGTCCGGAAGAAGAAACCATAATGGAATCGGCCGTCTTTCCGTAATTGCTGTTTCCAAATTCCACCCCGGCATATAAAGCCCAATCGGAATGGTGGATGCTGTCCAGGTTACCTGCGCTGTTCAGTACTGTTCCGTATGCGTTAGCCGGGTTTCCTGCCATGATGGGTGTAAATCCATCCCGGTAAATGTAAAGATCAAAGAAGGCAGGTTTGTTCTTTACATAGAGACCCTGCCTGGTACCGGCCCAGGTTGAGAAGTCAGAATAGGAATCAATCGTTGAAACATTGAAACTACTGCCGATTTTCGTCCATGTTACTCCATCGCTGCTAAAGTATCCGCTGATGCTGTGATTTACGCGGGTAATCTTCAGCCACAGATCACTGCCGATATTGTTTATGGCTTCATATTTTGAATTGTCAAAACTGAACAGAACAGCTTTCTTACCGGCGCTGTTCACCGAGCTGAACAGTTTCACGTACTTTGTTTCATCGCCCCTGATGATGATCAGCCCGGCCTCATCATTCACCGATAGGGCATCGAAGTTCAGGTGGGTGATCAGGGAATAATTGTGTTCGCCGTCATTTTTTACAATCAGGTTAATTTTGTTGGTCCGGGGCGACAGCCTCAACCATCCCGGGCGCTCAGAAAGTGAATGCGTGTTTTCAGGTGTATAACCCATAAACGACCATTCGGGATGCAAAACGGCGGAATCGAAAAAGTCGGATTTTGGCACCATCCAGGGAATGCCTCCGGAAGGTAATTTTGGAGCAGTAAATGATTTGTTGACCGGGTAATCGGCCGTAGGTTTTCCCAGGGCATTGTAACGGACCTGATTTAATAGTCCCTGGCGTCCCTGTCCTTTCCATTCACCCTTGGCATACAACGGGTGTATCACCCAGCTGGTACTGTCGTCGAGTAGGATTGCTGCGGAGCTGTGGTTTGGACTGGTAAACAGGGATCCGCTCTTCAGGGGATCATTTTCGTTAAAAAAATCGACCGGTACTTCCCATGATGCTTGGTCGGCGGTGAGTACAGGACTTCTCATTACCTTTTGTCCTCCTGCCACATCCCGCGCAAAGGAATAGTAGTAATAACCCTTATACTTCCACATCACAGGTCCTTCGGCCCAACTGTAAGGATAGGAGGGCTCCGGATTCAACCAGTTTAAATTGTAAACCACTCCGGTTGGCTGCCCGTTAGAGCCCAGCTCTACAATGCCGTTGTTGGGTTGCCCGTTTTTAACTACGAGGTACCACTTGTTGTTGTCATCAATAAAAACCGAATTGTCATACCCCAGAGAGTAGGGCAGGGAGGTGGGATTGTTTATTTTCACGGGTGTACCCCAAGGGCCTTCGGGATGATCAGCCTTCACGTAGTACATGGTCCATGCGCGTGAGAAAAAATGCCAGTACTGATTATTGTAGTAAACCACCTGACCACCCCAGCAACCTCCGCCGGGCGAATCGCCATAGCCGGTCCACGATGCACTAACCGGTTGGGCAATGGCTTCCCAGTGCACCAGGTCGGTAGAATGGTAGAGCACAGGAGTAGGATTGAACGAAGAGCCGATTGTATAGAAATCTTTACCTACACGCGTTAAGGTGGCATCCGGATGATCCCCCGGTATTACCGGATTCATATAGGTTTGAAAAGAAGGAGACTGACCATGTGCAATTGGATCAACTGCAAGGTAACAAAAGACAATAAAAATGAGTTTTATAGAAGGTCTCATGTGTTTAAAGTGTCATTTGGTCAATAATATCTTTCTTTTTGCCCTGAACAACAAGACGCATTTCTTTTTCAAGTGTAATATCGGTATTAAAGTTTTTATTTTCAACAGCTACCCATTTTTCCAATGAAGGAGTTGATTGCTTTTTATCGGGGTATTTCAATGCCAGTAACGAGAGGTTGCGGAATGATGTTGGACCAATCGCGGAAAGTTTTTGCCCGATATACTCCTCGGGAATGCTGATTTCGGCAATTTTAAT
>JAFGOR010000118.1 GCA_016926375.1 Bacteroidales bacterium | reverse complement strand
GTTATGTACACTTCTGTACTGCAGACCCCTGTTTTACTGATTGGCGCCATCGTGATTCTTGTTATTGGATTGGTTAAAGTTGGCGGATGGGGTGAAGTACAGCAAATAGCAGGCAGTAACGTGCACCTGATTCGCCCTATGAATGACCCTGAATTTCCATGGCCGGGTGTAATCATGGCCTCCATGATTATTGGTTTCTGGTACTGGTGTACCGACCAGTTTATTGTTCAACGCGTACTTTCGGGCCGTAATCAGCGCGAAGCCCGCAGGGGTGCCATCCTCGGTGGTTATTTCAAATTATTGCCCGTTTTTATTTTCCTCATTCCCGGTATGATTGCTTTTGCTTTAAGTCAGAAGGGTCTGCTTACCGTTTCATCAAGTGATTCCGCCTTTGCGGCTATGGTTGCACAATTGCTTCCGGTAGGACTGAAAGGCCTTGTGGTTATCGGCCTTCTGGCTGCCCTCATGAGCTCACTGGCTTCCCTGTTTAATTCATCAGCGGCTTTGTTTGTCGGTGACTTTTATAAAAAAATGAAACCAGAATCCAGCGAAGCACACTTGTTGCGTGTTGGACGTATTGCTACTGCTACCGTTGTGGTTCTTGGCGTGGCCTGGATACCCGTGATGCTTGGTCTTGGAAAGGTCTTATATGAATACCTGCAGGCAGTACAGGGGTTATTGGCTCCAGCTATTGCCACCGTATTCCTGCTGGGCGTATTCTGGAAAAGAACAACCGCTAAAGCAGCGCTCTGGGGAATGATCCTGGGCTTCTCAATAGGCATGTTCCGGCTTGCCCTGAATATTACCATTGGCGCAAAAGCTGCCTTGGTAACCGAGGGACACAAACTGATCAACAAGGTTGGCGAAGTAACCGAGTATACCCGGGAACTGCTGGTTACCAATATGAATGCACTTTCGGATAAGATCGGTAAGATTGTGCCATCTGGTGTTGAATCGCTTCAGAATTCAGTTAAAGAAGCCGCTACTTCCATGGCAACCATTACCCCTGAGGGTAAGGAGCATGCAACATCATTGCTGTCGCAGGTATCCGGTTCTCTGGATCAGATGTTCCTCGATCAGTATGGCTTCCTTTACCAGGTTGCCTCTGTAAACGGTTATATTTTTACAGCGTTGCTGTTCTTTTTCTGTATTGCAGTTGTGGTACTTATCAGCCTATTCACCACAGCACCTGCTGAGAAGCAGCTGGAATTCACCATGGCTGCTGCAACCAAAGAAGACCGGGAAATAACCCGTGCCAGCTGGAACAAATGGGATGTCATCCACACAGCAATTGTGGTGTCCATCATCGTTGCGTTCTATATCTACTTTTGGTAGAAAACATTGTTGAATTATCAGGCTTTGACCATGAATCAGAGCCTGATAATTCCTTTTATTAATTCAGAATAACAAATCATAAAATATGCCCAGATACGTCATAGGAGTTGATTACGGAACGGATTCAGTGCGTTCGCTGATTGTAGATGCCTCAAACGGCAACGAGATAGCAGGCGATGTATTTTATTATCCCCGATGGAAAGAAGGAAAATATTGCAATCCTTCCCAAAACCAGTTCAGGCAGCACCCGCTTGATTACCTTGAGGGACTTGAGAACACCATCCGGAATGCGCTTGCCAAATCACCGGCAGGAGTGGCGGAAAACGTGGTTGCCATATCGGTTGATACCACTGGCTCAACACCCGTTGCTGTGGATAAAAACGGAACCCCTCTTTCCCTTACTCCCGGTTTTGAGGAAAATCCCAATGCCATGTTTGTGCTTTGGAAAGACCATACGGCAACTCAGGAAGCCGATGAGATCAATCAACTTTCGCGCACGTGGGGCGGTATCGACTACACCCAGTTCGAAGGCGGCATCTATTCCTCCGAATGGTTCTGGGCAAAAGTGTTGCACGTGCTTCGTGCAGACGAAAAGGTAAGAACAGCCGCATTTTCCTGGGTGGAGCATTGCGACTGGATACCGGCTGTTTTAACCGGGCAAACCGATCCCCTTACACTCAAACGGAGCAGGTGCGCTGCCGGGCACAAAGCCATGTGGCACCCTGATTTCGACGGTCTTCCTGCCGAGGAATTCCTGGTTAAGTTGGATCCGCTGCTTAAAGGGTTGCGCAGCCGTTTGTTTAAAGACACCTTTACCTGTGAGGTGAAGGTAGGAAACCTGACACCGGACTGGGCAAAACGACTTGGCCTGAATGAATCCGTTGTTGTTGGTGCTGGCTCTTTTGATGCGCACCTTGGAGCTGTAGGCGGAGAGATTAAACCCTATTACCTGAGCAAGGTAATGGGAACTTCAACCTGTGACATGCTTATTGCACCCATGGAAGAAGTGGGTGATAAACTGGTGAAAGGAATCTGCGGACAGGTTGACGGTTCCATCATTCCGGGTATGCTCGGACTCGAAGCAGGTCAATCAGCTTTCGGCGATATCTACGCCTGGTTCAGAGAACTCTTGCTCTGGCCGGCTGAAGAAATCCTTTCGAAATCCAAACTGATCGACGCTGCAACCAGGGAAAAGCTGATTCAGGAAATGGCCGACCAGATAATTCCTGAACTTTCCAAAAAGGCTGCTGAGATACCCATCGGTGAATCGGGCATTGTGGCACTCGACTGGATGAACGGCCGCAGGACTCCGGATGCCAACCAATTATTAAAAGGAGCCCTGTTCGGACTCAACCTGGGCTCAGATGCCCCACGCATCTTTAAGGCTCTTGTTGAAGCCACTGCCTTTGGCGCTAAAAAAATTGTCGACCGCTTCATCAGCGAGGGCATACGAATCGACGGCATTGTTGCCCTGGGAGGTGTGGCCAAGAAATCACCCTTTGTAATGCAGGTTGTTGCCGATGTGCTGAATATGCCCATACTGGTTGCCAAAAGCGAGCAAGCCTGTGCATTGGGCACAGCCATGGCTGCGGCTACAGTGGCCGGCCTTTATCCTACGGTTCTGGATGCACAGAAAGCCATGGGCAACGGCTATGAAACTGAATACAGGCCTGTGAAAGCTAATGCCGAAGCTTATAATAAACTTTACCAGTTATACTGCCAGGCAGGCGGTTTTGTTGAAGAATACTCCAAACCATCTTAGCTATGGAAAAGTACACTGAAATCAGAAAGGCTGCTTACGATGCCAATATGCAGCTTCCGAAACTGGGTCTGGTGTTGTTCACTTTCGGAAATGTAAGTATTGCTGACCGGAAACTTGGTGTTTTCGCCATCAAACCCAGTGGCGTACCTTATGAAGCCTTAACCCCCGATTCCATGGTGGTGGTTGATTTCAAAGGCAAAACAATCGACGGCAAAATGAGGCCGTCTTCCGATACGCTGACACACGCTGTGTTGTATGACAAATGGGAGGGTATTGGGGCTGTTGTTCATACCCATTCCACTTTTGCTACGAGCTGGGCGCAGAGCCTGAGAGACATCCCCATTTATGGAACCACCCATGCCGATCATCTTACTGCCGATATTCCCTGCGCTCCGGCAATGGAGGATAACATGATCCAGGGCAATTATGAATTCGAAACCGGCAACCAGATCATCAATTACATGAAATGGAAAGGACTGAAATACGAGGAGGTGGAGATGATCCTGGTTGGCAGTCACGGCCCTTTTGCCTGGGGAAAAACGGCAGAAAAGGCAGTTTATAACAGTGCCGTGCTGGAAGAGCTGGCAAAAATGGCCTTTCTGACAGAGAAAATAAAGCCGGGTGCGCCGCGACTCAAAGAATCACTGATCCGCAAACACTATGAAAGAAAACATGGCCCGGGATCGTATTACGGACAGCAATAGGTTAAAGACTGCTTTGCCCGCCGAAGCCCTGCCTGCCTGCCGGTTTAGTGAAGGAGGGCAGGCTTTAGGCCAAAAGCTAATGACTTATAACAAATGATTTATTTGAAATAATTACTAAATACAAACTTATGATAGATCTGAAGAAATTGCAGGTATGGTTCATTACCGGAAGCCAGCATTTGTACGGTGAAGAAACCCTAAGGCAGGTAGCCGCCGATTCACAGGCCATTGTGAAAGCACTGAATAAAGCTGCTGTGATTCCGGTTGAGGTGCTGTTCAAACCGGTGGTAAAAACACCTGACGAAATTTTTGATACCATGCAGGCGGCCAATGCCACCAAAAATTGCATTGGCGTAATCACCTGGTGCCATACGTTTTCCCCTTCGAAAATGTGGATCAACGGATTGAGAATATTGCAGAAGCCTGTGCTTCATCTGCATACCCAGTTTAACCGTGATCTGCCCTGGGCCGATATCGACATGGATTTCATGAATCTGAATCAGGCTGCACATGGTGACCGCGAGCACGGGTTCATCATGACCCGCATGAACATCAACCGCAAGGTGGTTGTTGGCCATTGGAGCGATGAGGAGGTGCAGGAACAGATTGG
>JAFGOR010000013.1 GCA_016926375.1 Bacteroidales bacterium | reverse complement strand
TTTTTACCTATTGCTGAAACATGACGGAATTTTATAAAAAATTTGAAATTGAATTTTTACACAGCCTCTTCAGCCCGGGGAAAACAAATGCCAAGGTATTATTCCGCTGCATGCACGGCCATGCTCGAGGCAGCGCCCTGCATGCAGCGGGTGATGTACACCTTTAATAAGTTCCACCGGCTATAGCCTAAAGCCTAAAGCCTATTTCATGAACCATAACCAGATTACGCCGAACTTTTCTATTTTTGCATAATTTTTAATGATAAGATTATGCCTTTAAATATTCCCGATCGGTTGCCCGCGGTAGGTATTCTGCAGGAAGAGAACATATTTGTAATGAACGAAACTGCGGCTATCCATCAGGATATCCGGCCGCTGCGCATTGTGATTCTGAACCTGATGCCCATTAAAACCACCACGGAAACCCATATTTTGAGGTTGTTATCCAATTCCCCCCTGCAGGTGGAGGTAACCCTGCTGCATACCATTGAGCATGTTTCCAAAAATACATCTGTTGAGCACCTACAGTCGTTTTACAAAACCTTTCAGCAGATCAGGAGTCAGAAATTCGACGGGATGATCATCACCGGGGCACCTATTGAACACCTCGAGTTTGAGGAAGTGGATTACTGGGAAGAGCTGAAAGAGATCATGGACTGGGCTGCACATCATGTTACATCCACCATGTTCATCTGCTGGGGAGCCCAGGCCGGTTTGTACCATTATTATAAGGTACCCAAATACCACCTGCCCAAAAAGATGTTCGGAGTGTTCGCGCACCAGGTCAATAATCCGAAAATCCCGCTTGTACGTGGTTTCGATGAAGATTTCCTGGCTCCGCATTCACGGCACACAGAAGTGAGACGGTCTGATATTGAACGAATTCCGGAACTGGAAATCGTATCTGAATCTGCCCGGGCAGGAATTTATATTGTCAAGAACAAGGGTGGCCGGCAGATATTTGTCACCGGCCATTCTGAATACGACCCGGAAACATTGAAAGAAGAATATGAACGTGATCTGAAAAAGGGGTTGCCCATAGAAATTCCTTACAATTACTTTCCGGAAAACGATCCCTCGAAACCTCCGGTGGCGCGTTGGAAAGCCCACGCGAACCTGCTGTATTACAACTGGCTGAATTATTATGTATACCAGCTGACCCCTTTCAACATCAATGAAATTGACTAATCTCGGATTGCCTTTTTTTTCTGTTCTGAATCAATTCCTTACAAAAAACAACCAGTTCCATGTCCATTGACTCCCAAGGCATGGGTTGCCGGGCATGCAAGTCGGAGAATGGAACATCCCAGTGTACCGGCTGGTTATGTGTCAACCCGGTTTCGGTTCCGTAATATAAAATGGGAGGTTGGGGGAGGGAAAACTGAAACTTAAGGGCATCTTTGAGTTTTTCACGATGTTGGCCGGCATCATACAGGAACCGGTTCATATCGTGGTTTTCAATAAATGAGGGGAGCAGGTAATCACCTGGAAACCGCTGGTAATGTTGCCTTATGGATGCTTCCAGTTGGTGTGTGTAGTGAGCAGGATCGTTTTTCCATGCAATATATTCCGTTATGCGATGCCTGAAATAAAAATCCAGCACGCCGTCCATTTCACCGATGTATTCACGCTCAATATCCCAGGGCTTGAAGCTGAATAACCACCGCCAGTATTTGTTTCGGATCCGGATGGTTTTCAACATGTTGAAATTTATCCCTTCCAACCAGGCTTCACCAATCAACACAGCTTCCGGGTTAACCAACCGAACCTCATTGCGAAAAGTTTTCCAGAATGAATGAGAGGGGCCTATGGCATGGTCCAGCCGGAAGCCGTCGGCACCCATCTGAAGCCAGTGCCGGGCAGCTCCGGTAATATGGTCACGGGCTTCTTTAAAATCGAGGTTTAATTTGGGAAGTTCATGAAAGTGCAGGAAACATAAATAATTGTTGTTGAAATTATTAAAGTAGAACCAGTTCCGGTACTTACTCTTTTTGTCGTGAACAGCTTCCTGAAAAAAAGGGTGTTTGTTGGAGCAGTGGTTCGGAACAAAATCCAGCAATACCCTGATATTATTCTGATGACACAGGTCGATCACATTTTTCAGATCTTTTTCCGAACCAAACCGCTTGTCGGTTGAATAAAAATCGGTAATGTGGTAGCCATGATAGGCTGTTGTTTTATAAACCGGCGAAAGCCAGATGGTGTTGATTCCCAGGTTAACCAGGTAAGGGATTTTTCCGGCAATGCCTTTCAGATTGCCACCCAGGAATACCGGTTTGTGCGGATTTCTTTCTTCCCGGTACCCGGCAAAGCGGTCGACCAGGATGTGGTATATTATAGCCTCTTTGAACCAATTGCTCATAATTTCCATTTAACATTACTGCTGGCTTCTTACAGAAGACATGCTCGCAAAATTACTCGCAGATTAAGCTGACCTGCCTGCCGGCAGGCAGGTTGAGCAGATTGCGCAGATTTGTTCTCGCAGCTCACAGCTCATAGCTCGCAGCTATTCTGCCACTGCCACTGCTGCTACTGCCTCTCAATCCACTCCTTGGCATTAACAAAGGCTTCGATCCAGGGTGAAACCTCGTCGCTCTTTCGCCAACCGGGGTAGTATGCCCAGTTCCAGGGGAATGTGGCCCGCTCCAGGTGGGGCATCATGGCCAGGTGCCGGCCGTCGGACGAACAAATGCCGGCAATATGGTAATCAGAGCCGTTTGGATTGCCCGGATATTCTGTAAAGCTGTATTTCATGGCAACCTGGTACTTGTTCTCTTCATAAGGCATACTGAATTTACCTTCTCCGTGTGCCACCCATATTCCCAGCCTGCTGCCGGCCAGCGAGCCCAGCATAACCGATTTGTTTTCGGGAATGTCGACACTTAAAAAGGAGGATTCAAATTTATGCGAGGCATTGCGCAGGAGTTTTGGCTTCTCGGCGTGTTCGGGATTGATTAGGTCGAGTTCCGCCATCAGCTGGCAACCGTTGCAAACGCCCAGGCTTAAGGTATCCTTTCTGGCGTAAAAGTTTTCCAGCGTTTTCCGGGCCTTCTCATTGTATAGGAAAGCACCGGCCCATCCTTTGGCACTTCCCAGCACATCGGAGTTAGAAAAGCCACCTACAAAAACAATCAGGTTGATGTCTTCCAGGTTTTCCCTTCCGGATATGAGGTCGGTCATGTGCACATCCTTTACATCAAACCCGGCCAGGTACATCATGTAAGCCATTTCCCGGTCGCCATTGACTCCTTTCTCGCGAATGATAGCTGATTTTATTCCGGTGAACCCCGTTCGTGTTTTGTTGATTCCATATTGACTGAGTTTTCCGGTGAATTTTTCAGGAAACCGAAAATCAAGAATATGGTTCTTGTAATGAACAAAGCGTTTTTCTGCCAGTTCGGGCCCGCTCTGATTCCTGTCCAGTAAATAAGAAGTTTTGAACCAGGTGTCTCTTAGTCGGGGCACATCAAAATCAAATTGCTGACCCGACTTCACAATACGTACCCGGCTGTCTTGCCGGTATTGTCCAATGGTATAAAACCTGATCTGATTGTCAGTGAGCATCTTTTCAACAGATGGATTGTCTGTTTGCACAATAATTCCGGGATTTTCACTAAAAAGAATTTTGATCAGGCTTTCCTCGGGAATTGCATCCAGGTTGATTTCCATTCCTGCCTTAGGAGTAGGGAAGCACATCTCAAGCAGGGTTACCATCATGCCGCCGGTTGAAATGTCGTGCCCGGCCAGCAACAATTGCTCTTCAACCAGTTTTTGAACGGTTTCAAAGGCCTTCACAAAATAGGCCGGGTTTGCCACCACCGGGGTATCATTGCCACCCAGGGAATTGAGCGACTGGGCAAACGCGCTGCCTCCTGTTTTAAAGGAATCCGATGAGAAGTCGATATAAATAATCCGGCTTCCGGGTTTATCACAGGCAGCAGGTTCAACAGCCTTTGTGAAATTGCTGATTTCGGCAGCAGCAGAAATGATAACCGTTCCCGGTGAATATACTTCAGAGCCGTCCTTATATTTTTGGGTCATGGAGAGCGAATCCTTACCTGTGGGGATGTTGATACCCAGTGCAGCGGCGAATTCTCCGGCAGCTTTAACAGCAACATACAGCCTGGCGTCTTCCCCTTCACGGCGGCAGGGCCACATCCAGTTGGCACTAAGTGATATACCCTTAATTCCGCCTTCGATAGGCGCCCATAGAATATTGGTTAACGCCTCAGCAATGGATAAAATTGATCCGTGAGCCGGATTGATGATGCCGGCAGACGGAGCATGACCCAGCGAAGAGCCAATACCCCTATGACCAACATAATCCAGTGCGGTTATTGATAGGTTGTTAAGCGGGAGTTGCAGTGCACCGCAGGTTTGCTGTTTGGCAACCAGTCCGGTAACCGACCGGTCAACCTTATTGGTCAGCCAATCCTTACAGGCAACTGCTTCAAGCTGGAGCAGGTTTTCAACGTATTCAGGGATCAACTCAACCCGGCATTCCGCGGATGCAAATGATGTTTCAACAGTTTTATCCTGCATCACCGTTTTGGGCGGGTTGCCGAAGAAATCCTCAAGTTGAAGATCAATGGGTTTTTTTCCGTCTTTGTTGGAAAAAACAAACTGTTGGTCTCCTGTGGCTTCACCAACAACATACCGGGGAGCTCTTTCGCGATCTGCAATCCGCTCCAGCAGCTCAGTGTCTTTTTCTTTCAGGATCAAACCTATCCGCTCCTGCGATTCGTTACCAATAATTTCTTTATCCGAAAGGGTAGGATCTCCTATGGGCAGTTTATCAATATGAATGGTGCCTCCGGTGCTTTCAACCAGCTCCGAGAAACAGTTGAGATGCCCTCCGGCACCATGATCATGTATGGAAACAACAGGATTCTTGTCGGATTCGGCTAAAGCTCTGATGGCGTTGTACACTCTTTTCTGCATTTCGGGATTGGAGCGTTGAACTGCATTCAGCTCAATGGAATGATCATATTCTCCGGTGGCAACAGAGGAAACGGCACCACCGCCCATGCCAATCCTGTAATTGTCGCCTCCAAGCAGCACAATTTTATCGCCCTTTTCCGGTGTATCCTTAATGCTGTGTGCTTCATTGGCATAACCCACACCGCCGGCCAGCATGATTACCTTATCGAAGGCCCAGAATTTACCGTTTTCGGTGTGTTCAAAGGTAAGCAGGCTACCACAAATCAGGGGTTGTCCGAATTTATTACCGAAATCGCTGGCTCCGTTGGAGGCTTTAATCAGTATTTGTTCGGGCGATTGGTACAGCCAGTTTCGGGCAGGCAGACCTTTTTCCCACTTACGTCCGCCATTCAGCCTCGGGTAAGATGTCATGTAAACGGCAGTACCTGTAAGCGGCAGCGAGCCCCTTCCTCCTGCCATACGGTCGCGGATTTCACCACCTGAACCTGTGGCAGCCCCGTTAAAGGGTTCTACCGTGGTAGGAAAATTATGTGTTTCGGCTTTCAGCGAGATAACAGATTGGATGGGCCGCATCCTGAAGAAATCAGGCTTGTCATGTGTGACAGGTGCAAATTGCATCACCTGCGGGCCCTGGATAAAGGCACAATTATCTTTATATGCGGAGACCACCCGGTTGGTATTCCGGTTGGTTGTATTGCGGATCATCTGAAACAGCGTAAGCTCCTGTTTTACACCATCAATAACAAAGGATCCGTTAAATATTTTATGCCTGCAATGCTCTGAATTAACCTGTGAGAAGCCGAAGATTTCACTGTCGGTAAGTTTTCTGCCAATCTTTTTTGACAAGCCCCTGAGGTACTCAATTTCCGGCTCACTCAGTGCCAAACCTTCCTTTGCGTTGTATTCGGCGATGTCATCAATATAAAGAATGCTCTCGGGTGTATGTTGGATGATGAAAATATCCTGATCCAGTTTTTCATAATAAACCTGCAACATGGCATCGTAAGGGTCATTCTTGCCTGCTTTCCGAAACAATTCAATCCGTTCGATTCGCTCAATACCCATGTTCTGGGTTATTTCAACGGCATTGGTGCTCCAGGGTGTGATCATTTCCTTACGGGGGCCAATAAATCCTCCGGACAGGCTTTTCTCATCAACAGGAGACGCTTTCCCAAACAACCAGGAGAGCTTGCTGAACGTTTGCTGATCAAGTGTTACGGAAGATTTAACCGCGTAAATAACTCCGTCTAGTGCTTCGAAAAAATAATTCATGTTTTATGGAAATATCTTCGGCAAAGTTAGAAAAAGCTGTCAGTACTCAATAATCCTTTCCACATTATTGTTGTGGAGATACTGCCTGATTATCTGTTGAACTTCCCTGTTGTCGGGATAGGAAGAAATGCATTCATGCATAATATCGGGGTTGTATTCCTGAAATGAAGGAGTAAAGTATCCGAACCCAATGTACTTGCCCTTTTCAATTTTAACCACCGATTTTTCTTCCCGATTTCTGCCTTCATCAATGATCAGCAGGTTATGGTAACCAAAGCGGCAAAAATCAAGGAGTTTATTTGCCCTGAGGTTGTATTTCACAGGCGGTTCCTTACCAATGCAAGCACCCTTACAAGCGCCAATTTCATAATGAAAGCAGTGGTTTTCTGATGGGTAAACACCGCAAAGCTTTTGGCACAGACCGAACCGTTCAATCATCCGGTTTAAAAAACCATGGGCTTCGGCTTTGGTTGTGAATGTGTTCAGGGGAGCCGTCTGCCTTTCTGATGTTTTATCCAACACAAAACGGATGTACCCCTTATCATCGGTATAAGAACACAGTTCATAACGAAACATCGACCGGCGCTGCCTGCGGTTGAAAACAGGCTGGTGCTTTTTTATTTCATGGGATTCCCTGAGCAGTGCAATCAGCTCACTGCCTGTACAATCACAGTCAACATCAGCTACCATGGTTTGCATGCGCATGGCTTTCCCCGATGAATGATTTGAAAAATGTGAAAGCACACGACTTTTGATATTCTTGCTTTTCCCGATGTAAACCAGTTCTGTCTGCTGGTTATAGAAATAATAAACACCGGGAACTTCAGGCAGGCATTTCAGTTTGTCAGTATCAAGGAGCGGATTTCTGATGCCGGTAGTTTTGTCTGAACCGGCAATATAATTGGTGTTGTTACGCGATTCCTCCCGCACCAGCATTTCAAATAAAACAGATGTTGCTGCAGCATCGCCCATAGCCCGGTGGCGTCCGTTGATGGAAATATTCAGGTCGTCGCATAATCTTCCGAGACTGTAGGATTGATGCCCCGGGAGGATTTTGCGACTCAAACGCACTGTGCATAACTGTTCGCGCCAGTAATCATAACCAAGTCGCTGGAATTCACTGCGAACAAAATTGTAATCAAAGGAAACATTGTGGGCCACAAAAACATGGTCGCGGGTCAGTTCAACCAGCTCTTTTGCTACTTCATAAAATTTAGGTGAGCCCGCAACCATTTCATTGGTAATGCCTGTTAACGAGCTGATGTGATGCGGGATTCTGCATTCAGGGTTGATCAGCGTGGAAAACTCATGAATTACTTTTTGCCCGTCGTGCAGAACAACCGCAATTTCGGTGATTTTGTCTTTTTTGGGATTGCCACCGGTTGTTTCAATATCAACTATTGCATACATGATGGCAGCAAAAATAGCTGATGTAATTGCAAAAAAACCGGTTTTGCCAACCGGTTTTATGAACATCTTTCAACAAAATCCCGTTAAGCGCCCCGGGCGGCAAAAATCGATTTGAATGTTCCGAAGAATATTTTGATGTCATTTCCCAATGACCAGTTTTCAACGTATTCGCGGTCGAGTTGCATCCATTCGTTAAAAGGTACTTTATTTCTTTCGGGTTGAATTTGCCAGGTACAGGTGATGCCGGGTTTGATGCACAAACGCTTGAGATGCCATTCTTCCTGCGCATAAACTTCATCGGGCAGCATGGGTCGGGGGCCAATCAGTGCCATATCGCCAATTAGTACATTATATAACTGGGGTATTTCATCAATGCCGGTTTTTCTCAGGATGCGGCCAACGCGGGTTATTCTGGGATCATTGACAATTTTGAAAGCTGGTCCGTCTGCTTCATTAAGCTCTTTGAGTGCGGCTTTTTGTTTTTCTGCATCGGCCACCATGGTCCGGAATTTGTAAATATAAAATCTTCTTCCCCTCAGACCTACACGCTTTTGCCTGAAGAAAACCGGTCCGTGAGATGTATATTTTATCAGCAGGGCAATCAGTGCCAGCATGGGTGATAGAACAAGCAGGGCAGATGCAGCGAAGGTTTGTTCAGCCAATGATTTTAATGTATAGCCAAAACGTTTCCCGGGATTTGTTTCCAGGGCAAGAAACAGGTAACCGGCAATATCCCTGATGCCCGATACCGGAATGCCCTTTGATTTCATGTAGGGAAGAATTTGTAAGGTAACTCCGAACTGCTGGCATATATCAGTCAGTTCCTTCAGGTATTCATCCGGAAGCGATGCGGTGCAGCAAACAATTTCATCAATAATGTCGTGTCGTAAAATGCTTCTGATGTTTGCATTTATCGGGTAAATTCTGGAATGTTTTGGAAAAAGCACACGGGCAATAGGCGAATCCGACAAAATGTAAGCTACCTGAACGCCCCACTTTTTCTGAGACATCATCTCGTAAATCATATCAAGGTGGTCCTCATCAGCTATAACCATAAGTTTGTCAGGTTTGCTGTTGCGGCCCTGAAATCTTAATAATTCCAATGTTCTGTTCGTTCTCGTTTTGCTTTCCATAGTAGGTGTTGTCATCAGTATCTTCATACTGTTGCAGAATTGGAAAGTTGAATATTTGTTATGAGTGTGAAAAAAGTGTTGACGAGTCGACCCGGAAGCTCAACAAAAATAATTTCCAAGAATACAGTTAGTACAAGTTGTCTGAAAAATAAAACAACTACTCTTTTTTGAAAATAATGACATTAGTCACTTTCCTGAATCAGAATATCTCATATTTTTGATACCTGAGTTATGTAACTTGATTTTGTCCTGTTTTTTTTTATATGTTTGTAGATCTAAATTCACAACCCATAACCAAAATCTTTTTTGTATTTTGTAAGCTGAACTTGTGAGGTGAATAAGTAATAAATTGATTTTGGTGCCTGATAATAAAATTTCATTATTTTTGAAAATTAAAATTAGACTATGCCGGAATTTCCTATGAGAAAAAACGAGTCGTTGGAAGAAATGGTGACTCGGAGAAACAAAAGATTGAAAGGATTATTTTCAAGATTTGGGATTAATGTGCGTTTGGTTGGAGATGATAATAAACCGGCGGTTATCAAAGACGAGTCGATTGTATTATCATGTTACGTAAAGAACTTTGATCTGCACTTTACAAAAGAGCCTTTCAGTGATGAAATATTGAAAACCGTAAAGCTGAAGCAGGAACCCGAGATTACAAAGTTCGAACTGCTCGAAGTGCTTGAGCTATGTCAGCACCGACCTGTATTCAAGGTTAAACTGGAAGGAAGTGAATTATACCTGGTAGGCTATAATTACCTCAATTCTGAGGATGCAGTTGGCCGCTACCCTGTATTTGCCAAACACAAACCCAAAGTATATTTCGATTACGAATATGCGCAAAGTGTTGCTGAAAATTTGCGGACTGACGGATATACCGTAGTTATTGAATAAAGTAAGAACGCTTCTTATACTTACCCGCCTTACCAGCGGGTTTTTTTATGGCTTTTTGCCGGGTGGTTAATATTTATTTTCACAGGAATGGTGCAATTCGATTAGATTTGTACTTTGAACATGGATTTGATGAAACAAAGGGACAAATCTAAAGTGCCGGTTCCGCGACTATTCTCTAAAAGCAGTCAGACAACTGTTGATTTCAGGCAGATTAGTAATTTTTTCTACGATCAGTTGGTTGATGCCTTTATATTTTTTACTGTTGAAAAACCGGTCGACTGGAGTACTTTTTCTTCGCCGGAAGGCAAGCTGCGGGCTTTGGCTGACGGGTTCGTAATCAATGATTATAATGATGCCTTGTTGCTGCAATATGGGAAGGCCACTAAATCTATAATTGGCATGTCACTGGGCCACTTCTTCGGGAGCAGCTTCATGTTGAACAATGAGTCGTGGAGTATACTGATAAGCCAGGGAGAGGTTTTTGCAGAATTTACGCATGAGAAAACCGAAGGTTATGTTTGGTGGACAGAGGCCAATTACCGGATGATTAAGGATAAGACTGGCAAAACCATTGGAATAATTGTTGCACAGCGCGATATCACCCAGCGAAAACTGGCTTATAAGGTATCAGAAGAATCAGAAGAAAGATTGAGAAAGCTGGCGCATCTTTCCTTTCAGGCTATTGCCATTCTTCATCAGGGCAAGGTGGTTGATGTGAATGAAGCCATGGTGAAATTAACAGGTTATAGCATTGATGAATTGTTGACTCAGAATACCCTGCCTTCCTGCTTTCAAAAGGCTTATGCCGAAAAACTCTTCAGAAAGAATTGGGATCAACCTGCGGGCGCCTTTGAAACAAGTCTCTGCAGAAAGGATAAATCCATCATAACAGTTGAAATTGAGACCCAGATTATCAATTATAAAAATGAACCGAATTATGTTATAGGTATCCTTGACGTTTCCAACCGCAAGAGAATTGAGGAGGAAATTGTAAAGCTTTCCATTGCCTTGGATCAGAGTGCCAATGAAATTATCATTACCCGAAAAAACGGGAACATCGAATACGTAAATAAATCATTCACAACAATTACAGGATATCTGCCATCGGAAGTCATCGGCAAAAATCCCAGAATTCTGAAATCGGGAACGCATTCTGCAGCATTTTATAAGGATTTGTGGAAAACGCTTAAGAAGGGGCAACGTTGGGAGGGTGAATTCCATAACCGCAAAAAAAGCGGAGAGCTATACTGGGAATCAGCTACCATTACTCCTATTAAAAATAAGGAAAGTGAAATTGTCAGGTATATAGCCATAAAAGAAGATATTTCTCTGCGCAAGATTGCCGAACAGTCACTGAGAGAAAGTGAAGAGAAATTCAGGTCGATGGTTTCAAACATACCGGGTGTGGTTTACCGGTGTGCCTACAATACCGAACTTACCTTTTTGTTCGTGGCTGATGCTGCTGAAACACTTACCGGATACCGGGTTTCTGAGCTTCAAAATAACCTGGGCCGGTCGCTCGCCAGGCTGATTCACCCTGATGATCTGACCCGGGTAAAAGAATCCATTAAGAAAGGAGTCAGTGACTTTCAGCAGTATAACCTGGAATGTCGAATCATTACCAAACACAAAACTGTGAAATGGGTGTCGAATAGTGGTCGTCCGGTTTATAGCGAAGATGGTTCCATTAAATGGCTCGATGGCTTTCTGATGGATATTACGGAAAGAATTATGGCTCTGGAAGAGCTTAAAAAGGCAAAAATTGCTGCGGAAGAAGCAAATAATGCAAAATCTGAGTTTCTGGCCAACATCAGCCATGAAATCAGAACGCCACTGAATTCGGTACTTGGCTTTACTGAGCTCCTGGAAGGGTTAACAACCGACAGTCAGCAAATCAAATACCTCAACAGCATCAGGGCCAGCGGTAAAAACCTGATGATGCTCATTAATGATTTGTTGGATTTGTCGAAAATAGAAGCCGGAAAAATGACCCTTCATTACACGTTTTTCGACATACGAAGGTTGCTTGATGAGATCAGAAATGTTTTTTCGCTCAGAGTCACTATTAAAGGTATCGGCTATATTGAGAAAATCGATAAGAAATTCCCGGCTGAAATAAAATTCGATGAAGTAAGGCTCAGGCAAATCCTGATAAACCTGGTTGGTAATGCGGTGAAATTCACCCATCATGGTGAGATTATCATTGTTATTAAGTGTTCCAACATGGTTGAGAAAAAGGAAAATCCAACCATGCAACTGGAAATACAGGTTAAGGATACGGGTATTGGAATACCGGAGAATTCGTTCCGGCTGATTTTCGAATCCTTCCGTCAACATTCTCAACTTGATTCAAGGAAATATGAAGGAACAGGATTGGGCCTGGCAATCACAAAAAGGCTTGTTGAAGCTATGAAAGGGAATATCAGCCTGCAGAGCAAGGTTGGGAAAGGGAGTACTTTTAAAGTAGTCTTTCCGCATGTGGAATATTCCGAAGTAAGCACCAACGCCATTACATCACCCTTTATGCCTGAATTCAAAACAGACAGGGGAAATGATGCAGGTGCTGAAGATCTGAATGAAAGAAGTCAAAACTATGCCACTGACGATAATCTGGATGTACATATTGTCAGAAATTCGGATTTCAGTCATTTGGTCCGGAGTTTTGAAAACGAATTTACCGACAGGTGGAAGCTTTTTGAAAAGAAACAACCGCTCAAAGAAATACAGTCATTTGCACAGGAGATTATAGATCAGGGAAAAAATTTTAGAATTGGGTTTATTCAACAATATGGCGAGCAGCTTTTATCTACAATAGAAAATTTCGACATCGAGCAGATGAGAATAAAACTTGATTATTTTCCGGATCTTCTGAAACAAATGAAAAAATTAGGACATGAGAATAAATGAACAGAGCATTCTTATTGTGGATGATGTGCCTAAGAATATCCAGTTGCTCGGAAGCATTCTGAAAGAGGAGGCATATGAGTTGGAATTTGCCACAAGCGGAAAAGAAGCTCTTGAATGGCTTGATTCGAGACCTTTTGATTTGGTACTCCTGGACATCATGATGCCTGAAATGGATGGTTTTGAGGTGTGCCGGAGAATAAAAGAAAATCCGGCTACCCGTGAAGTATCTGTGATATTCCTCACTGCCAAAGCCGACTTTCAAAGCATCATCCAAGGATTTGAAACCGGCGCTGTCGACTATATTACAAAACCTTATAACCGTAAGGAATTGCTGGTTCGAGTGAAAACACACCTGACCCTCCAGCAGCAGCGCAAACAACTTGAGCTCACCTCTGCTTTTGAAAAGAAGATATTTTCCATTATCGGGCACGACCTGAGAAGTCCTATGGGCAATATCCGAACCTATATTGATGCCTTTTTGCAGGTGAATGACGACCTGGATGAAAACGTGGTTACCTTGTTGAAGGATTTATACCTGTTGTCTGATAATGCTTTTAATCTTCTCGAGAACCTGCTAAATTGGGCCAAGAGCCAGTCGGGGGTTGTCGTTTGCCGCCCCCAGGAAGAGGACATCTCCCAGTTGATCAGGAATGTTTTGATGCTTTTCTCACTTCAGGCCGAGAATAAGAAGATCACATTATCTTATGATGGCCCGGATGAACTGAACGGCTTTTTCGATCCTGAGCTTATCTCTGTGGTTATCAGGAATTTGGTATCCAATGCGTTGAAATTCACACCGCGTGGGGGTGAAATCAATATCAGAGCACAGCATGCACTTGAGAATGAGACTGAGAGACTGGTCGTTCAGGTTGCCGACACCGGAATTGGCATGTCGGAAGAAACCCTCAATAACCTGATGAACAAAAACTTCCATTTCACAACTTACGGAACCGACAATGAAAAGGGATCCGGATTGGGATATCAGTTGTGTGAAGAATTTGTGAGGATTAACCAGGGAAGCATCCACATCGAAAGCACCCCCGGTTTAGGTAGTACCTTTGTTGTGAGTTTGCCGGTGGGCAAACCTGTTGATCAGAAGTAAACCGCTTTATCTGTTATAAAATTCAAGTGCCGGTTCATAAACCGACATAAAAGCCTTTTCAACCTGCTGATTGATTTTGTGGTAAAGAACAGGAAAGGGGTTTTCATGTGTGTAATCATACGGAAAGTGAACCAACCTGAACTGCCCTGATTTGAAAAAACGCTCACCCGTTGCCTCCCGTATGCCTTCTACCGGCATGATCCTGTCGTTCTGCATAGCAATTACCAGCAGGTTTTTGCTGAACCCCGCCATAGCCTGCTCTCTTTCTCTTTCATAAAGGCCCGGAATGATCAGTGATCTGAAAGCGTTTCCAAAACTTTTTTCCATCCCGGATGACTGAAGATTATTAAGAAACCCCGCCTTTCTGGTTACCGCATCGGTATAAAACCTGAGGATGGTCTTGAATGCTACACTGTCCATAATGAACCTGGATACGCCCTTCATTCGGCTGAATATTGATCCCCCGGCAAAAAATACGATTTTGGATTTGTCCAGTATTCCTTCCGGATTGCTGATCATTAAAGCCTGAACCAACATGCAACTGATGGAATAGGCGAAAATATCGGTTGATGTTCCGGTTTCAAAAAGCGGATGATCTCCTGCTTTTATTTGCCGCATCAGACTGATTAAATCTTTGATACTCTGCAGTCCTGAAAAATAAAAGCGTTGCGGGTACTCGGTAAGTCTTTCGCTGAGTGCCAGGTTTACTACTGATGCTTCCTGAACATCCGAAAAACTCTTTTTCCTGACTTCAAGCAAACCGGCCATTTTCCGATTGTCGGTCCATTCCGGCAAACCCCGGTTGATATGGTATGAAAGCGGAAACATCAGTACCGCTTTTCCTGTTCTTTCAGAAAGCATCCTGGCTCCGGCAAGATGCTTATGCCAGGTTCTCTCATTCAATCCGTGCAACAGGATTATCACCTGTCCGGCTTTATTCTTCCCTTCGGGCAAAATTACCGGGTAGCGAAAATGTACATTCTCCTTGATTTGAACATCCTCCGGTTGCCCCTCAAAATTATCGGGCACGCCTGCAGAGGAATGAAATTCCTGGTTGATTAGCTTTACTTTACTTTGAGGTATCTTTATCTCATCCTGGCTCAGATTAAATATTCCTTTGAGTTGTTGATAGTTTTCAATGAAGTTCATGGGTGTCTTTTTGTACAACAAAGTAACAGCACCCGGATATTTTTCTGAAAAATATGGTTCTCAGGCAGTAAGCAGGGGATTAAAAGGCATACAGAGGGGTGAAAGTTTATCATGTGGGGTGAAAAATAACTATTTAAGCAGCATAAATTTCACCCCGGTGTAAAATTGTCTACCTTTAAAGCCAATTATTTTAAGGTATATATGCTCCCATGGGAAAGTAAAATACCCGATTATCTGACAGATAAGAAGAACGTCGTGAGCTTTATTCTGTTTACGGCAGCCTTTGCGCTGGTCTTTATCAATATTTATGCGCCCTTTGGAGTTGATAAATGGCTCAACGTCAGCGAGGTCGAATTTTTTCTGTATTCCAGTATTGTCATTCTGATTGGCATGCTGGTGATTGTGATCAGTCGCGTGCTGATGTATATGTTCACCCGGCGGGATTCAATCAATTATGCTGCCTATGCATTATGGATCATGGCAGAAATTGTTGTGCTGGCGTTGGTTTATACCTTAATTCAATGGTATTTTCTGCATGTGGGCAATGATTTCCTCATGATCCTCAAAAACTCGGTGCGTACTACAGCATACATCATCCTGCTCCCGTATGTGATTTCATGGCTTTATCTGTCTTTTAAGGACAAGTACACAACATTGGAGAAAATGGAAAACAACCGGCGCCTCGATGAAATCAACGAAACAACCGGAAAGAAAGTTGCTTCACAACTTGTAATGATTCCGTTTCATGACGAGAAAGGTGTGCTGAAGTTTTCCATCAAAAAGGATGACCTGCTTTATATTGAGGCAGCAGATAATTACATTGTTATTTATTACCTCGAACACATGAAGCTATCAAAATACATGATCCGGAATACACTAAAAAGGATTGAGTTGAGTTTGCCGGAAGCCGGACTGGTCAGATGTCACCGGTCATACATGGTGAATATCGACAACGTGAAATTCATACGAAAAGAAAAAGAAGGTTTGATAATCGGTTTCGACTCTCCTTCAGACGTAGTAGTTCCCATTTCAAAGACCTACCTCGATATTTTTGTTAAACGACTCTCACATTATACCGGCTTGGGAGAAAACTGAATGAAACCCTGGATAAAACAATCTGACAGGTACTTGTATCCCTTTATATATAGCATGCACCAATTGCAGCATACTAACTGAAAGCACAAATAACAAAACAACAATAATAAAATGAAAAAAATGCATTTTGATACACTGCAAATACACGCCGGTCAGCAGCCTGATCCGGTAACCCATTCCATAGCTGTTCCCATATACCAGACAACCTCATACGTTTTTGACAATTCTGATCATGCCGCCCGCTTATTTGGGCTCAAAGAACCGGGCAATATCTATACCCGGATTATGAACCCTACAACCGATGTTTTTGAGAAGCGGATGGCGGCTCTTGAAGGAGGGGTAGCTGCCCTGGCTACATCATCGGGTCATGCGGCACAATTCATTGCTCTTACCAATATCCTGCAGGCAGGTGACAATATTGTTTCCACCTCCTACCTGTATGGCGGAACATACAACCAATTCAAGGTGCAGCTGGCCCGGCTCGGTTTTCAGGTACGATTTATAGAAGGCGATGACCCGGCTGGTTATGAGGAAAAGATTGATGATCGTACTCGTGCAATTTATGTTGAAACTATGGGCAACCCACGCTTTAACATACCTGATTTTGACGTACTGGCTGAAATGGCCCATAGACATGGCATACCGCTGATTGTCGACAATACCTTTGGTGCCGGTGGTTACCTGTTCCAACCCATTGAACATGGAGCCAGCATTGTGGTGGAATCAGCTACCAAATGGATCGGCGGACACGGCACCAGTTTGGGCGGTATCATTGTTGACGGTGGTAACTTCAACTGGGCCAATGGCAAGTTTCCCATGTTCACCGAACCTTCTGAAGGATACCATGGTTTGAAATTCTGGGAATCTTTTGGCCCCTCGGGGGAACGACCCAACCTGGCTTTCATTACCAGGGCCAGGGTTGAAGGCTTGCGTGATTATGGTTCCACACTGAGTCCGTTCAATTCCTTCTTACTTCTCCAGGGTTTGGAAACACTCTCTTTGAGGGTTCAACGGCATGTTGATAATGCTATGGAATTGGCGCAATGGCTGAAACATCATCCTAAGGTTGAGCAGGTTGATTACCCCGGCCTTGCTGATAATCCTTACCATACGTTGGCAAAGAAATACCTCAAACATGGTTTTGGCGGTGTGCTGGCGTTTAAACTTAAGGGTGGAAAGGCTGCTGCCGACAAATTGGTGAACTCGGTGAAGCTGATCAGCCACCTGGCCAACGTGGGAGATGCCCGGTCGCTGATCATTCATCCGGCTTCAACCACGCACGAGCAACTCAGTGAAGCCGAACAAAAGAGTTCAGGCGTGGTGCCCGGTTCACTGAGGTTTTCGGTGGGGCTGGAACACGTTGATGATATTAAGCGTGATCTGGAAGAAGCATTGAGTAAGGTATAAATCAACCTGAAAACGGTATTTACCATGGGGAATATCCAACCGCAAACAAACAAACCGGTAATCCTGATTGCAGATATCCAGTACCTCGTGGTTGAAGGATTGAAATCAACTTTGGGTAACAGATTTGTTCTGATGGACACTGTGCAATCGAAATATGAATTGCTTCAGGCCATCCACAGGCAGGTTCCTGATATTCTTTTTTTAGATTATGGTGCCCTGGATTTTGAGGGATATGACGATTTAAAAGATCTGAGATCAGACTGTCCGGAAATGCACATAGTTATCACCGCCAATACCATTTCCTCGTTAGAATTCAAAGAATACAACGCCTGCGGTATTAAACATATCCTGCTGAAGAGCGCCGGTAAGGAAGAACTGGAGGAATGCCTTGCCGCTGTTACCCGGAATAGGAAGTACTATTCGGAACTTGTTCTTGATATGGTATTTGATTCCGGGAAAGAACTCAAAACCTGGGTTGATAACCTGCAACTTACCACCTCGGAGAAGGAAATTATTGCCCTGGTGGCAGGCGGACTTACAACCAAGGAAATTGCAGAAAAGCGGTCGGTCAGTCACCACACCATCATGACGCACCGCAAGAACATTTTTCGTAAACTCGGCGTAAACAATGCGTCGGAATTGGTCATGTACGCGATAAAAACAGGTATCATTGATGCCATTGACTACCAAATCTGATGTTGTAATATACCGTGTTTATGGTAGGTGAAATACCCGATACGCGGTATTTCAGGTTATTCCAACAACCTACACCTTTGTGTCATTCATTTTAATCTCTAAAATAATGGCACAAATAGCAAAGCACCTGACTGATCTGATTGGCAACACTCCGTTGCTTGAGCTTTCCAATTTCAACAGAGCACACAATACACAGGGCACCATCATTGCCAAACTTGAGTATTTCAATCCTGCCGGTAGTGTCAAGGACCGCATTGGGCTTGCCATGATTGAGGATGCAGAAAAAAAAGGCTGGCTCAAACCAGGAACGGTAATTATTGAACCCACCAGTGGAAATACGGGTATCGCACTGGCATTTGTTGCTGCATCCAAAGGTTACCGGCTGATTCTCACCATGCCTGAAACCTTCAGTATCGAACGCAGGAATCTGTTAAAAGCATTGGGGGCAAATCTTGTTCTGACACCCGGCCCCGAGGGCATGGGAGGAGCTATCCGGAAGGCTGAGGAATTACATGCGATAACGCCTGATTCTTTCATTCCCCAGCAGTTTAAAAACCCGGCCAATCCGGAAATTCACCGCAGAACCACTGCAGAAGAAATATGGGGCGACACGGGAGGAGATGTAGATGCCTTTGTAAGCGGCGTAGGCACCGGTGGAACCATTTCCGGCGTGGGAGCATTCCTGAAAAAGAAAAACCCGAAGGTGGAAATTTTTGCCGTTGAACCTGCGGATTCCCCTGTTTTATCGGGAGGCCAGAGAGGGCCACACAAGATTCAGGGAATCGGCGCCGGATTCATTCCTGATGTACTCAATCGTGCGGTAATTGACGAAATCATCACCGTAAAGAATGAAGATGCCTTTGAAACAAGCCGGTTTCTGGCCCGGCAGGAAGGTTTACTAGTAGGCATATCTTCGGGTGCTGCAGCATGGGCAGCCCTTCAGGTTGCAAAACGACCGGAATTCAGCGAAAAAAGAATTGTAGTGGTATTGCCTGATAGCGGTGAGCGCTATCTGTCAACCGCTCTGTACAATTTTGAAAATGAAGTACCCCAAGCCCATATTGCAGTTTTATAATCCCTATAAACAATTTATCATGTCAGATCATTACAAATTCGAAACATTACAATTGCACGCAGGTCAGGAAGCTGATCCGGCAACCTGCTTTTGAGCTTTAATAACAGCTAAGGGAGTTCATGCTTGCTGCTATTCAGCAGCATCATTGATCAGCGTTTCCAAAGAAGCCTTGTTCAGTATGTGTTGCGTGGCATCATGGACTTCCCTGATTACGCTTCGAATTGTGCAGATTCCCTCATCCTTGCAAAACTCACAGGGCCTGTATGATTTTTCACATGCGCAGTACAATAACGATACTGTACCTTCAAAGTGCCCGATAATTTCGGATAAAGTTACCTCTGCAGGCTTCTTCAGCAAAAAATACCCGCCTTCTTTACCCAGTTTACTCCCCAGGATTCCCTTCTTACGAAGTTCCAGTAAAATACCTTCAAGAAACCGCTGCGGAATTTGCTCCTTCTCTGCGATGTCTTTAATTTGTATAGGACCATTGCCAAATTCCCGGGCCAGCCGGGTAAGCGCAACTATGGCATACCTGGTTTTTTTCGAAAGTATCACAGCATTTCTGGTTTGAATACAAATATACGTATTTATACCTACACATTTTCAGCTGAAATGCTGTAATCCACGTGCAGTCTTTGGTTTATTTTCGTACACTAAATCGGTAGACATTATATGAAGTATAAAACCGAATGCAGAATACAACCCTATGATTGCATAACATGCTGCCTGACAATAATATGAAATTGTCTATCAGCCTTTTTTCAGTTTGGGGAAAAACAAAACTAATGATGAGAGACCATCTGACAAAGCTTTTAACTGCACTTTTCTTATTCTGTTTCCTTGGTAATTCCTTTGCCCAGGAAAGGCTCAAAGGCCAGATCAGCATATCGGGGGCTTTTGCACTTTATCCCTTGACCATCAGGTGGGCCGAAGAATTCCGGAAACTGCATCCCGATGTACGTATTGACATTTCTGCCGGTGGTGCGGGTAAAGGTATTACTGACGTGTTGAACGGAATGGTTGATATCGGAATGGCTTCCCGCGAAATAGGTGCAGAAGAGATTAAAAAAGGTGCTTACGCGATTACTGTTACCCGGGATGCCGTTGTGGCAATAATCAGTGATCAAAACCCTGCCATCAATGAGATACTTGCCAGAGGATTGAGCCGGAATGCGGCCAACAACATCTGGATTACCGGCAGCGTAAAATCGTGGGGACAAGCCTTTGCCAATAAATCAAACTTGCCACTTCATGTTTATACCCGATCCGACGCATGTGGAGCCGCAGAAATGTGGGCCAAATATTTCGGAAAAAATCAGGAAGATCTCCTGGGCGTTGGGGTGTTTGGTGACCCCGGGTTAGCCATGGCAGTGAAAAAGGATCCCCTGGGCATCGGATTCAGTAATATTGGTTATGTATATGATGCCAAAACCCGCCTGCCGATTAAAGGAATAAGCGTATTCCCGGTTGATTTGAACGGCAACGGAAAGATCGATGCGAATGAAAATTTTTACAATTCATTGAATGATCTTATTGCAGCCATTGCTGCCGGCCAATATCCTTCTCCGCCGGCACGCGAACTTTATTTCGTTACAAAAGGCAATCCGGGAAGCTATAAACTGATTTCCGAATTTATCAGGTGGGTGCTGACCGGGGGACAGAAATTTGTTTCTGAAGCGGGCTATATTGAGCTGTCGAAAGAAAAGATTGGCAGCGAAATTAAAAAAATCAATTACTGAAAATGAAGCAAATAAGAGCAATAAAGGAAAGAACTGCCCGCTACGTGATGCTGGGACTGGCCATTTTTGCCCTTGTACTGCTTGTGGTTATCGGCATCAGCTTGTTAATAAAAGCCTTACCCATTATTCGGGAAAAAGGCATGATAACCCTGCTTACGTCATCTGATTGGCGACCATTAAAAAATGAATTCGGATTCCTTCCCTTTATTCTGAGTACTCTTTATGTATCACTGATTGCAATTGCAATAGCACTTCCGTTGTCGTTGCTGGCCAGCGTATACCTGAATACCTATGCTTCGGGCAAGGTCAGGAAGATGTTCCAGCCATTCATTGACGTGCTTTCAGGTATACCCTCAGTCATCTATGGTGTGTGGGGCACACTGGCAATTGTGCCTCTTATTGCCAACCATATTGCCCCTCATTTTATTGAGTTTTCATCGGGTTACAGCATGCTGGCCGGTGGTGTTGTACTGGCGGTAATGATTCTGCCTTTGCTGATCAGCATCCTGGTAGAGGTATTTCAATCTATTCCGCGGGAAATGACTGATGCATCGCTGCAACTTGGGGCAACCAAATGGCAAACAGTAAAGCAGGTATTGCTGCGTAAATCTTTTCCGGGAATTATGGCTGCTGTGGTACTCTCGGTTTCCCGTGCGTTTGGCGAAACAATTGCTGTACTGATGGTATGCGGCAATATTACCCAAATGCCCAGCGGGTTATTTGATGCCTGTTATCCGTTGCCCGCACTTATTGCCAATAATTATGGCGAAATGATGTCGATGCCCTCATACGAATCAGCCCTGATGCTGGCTGCCTTTCTATTATTCATTATTGTTTTGGTATTCAATGCTTTGTCGCGACTCACGCTGGTGCAGATCGAAAGAAGATACCATTTATAACAAGTAATTAATAAAGGTAAAAATGAAGTTGAAAAATATCGAAGAGACTTTCTTTAAAGCGTTGATGATTGCATCAACACTTGCTATAGCTGGTGTTTTGCTGATGATTATCGGCACCATTGTATATAAAGGTCTGCCTTCACTCACCTGGGACATGGTAACAAAATTGCCGGGTGGCGGTTTTTACCTGGGAAAGGAGGGGGGAGTGCTCAATGCCATTGTCGGTTCAATATATATTGTTGCAGGGTCATTGGTTTTAAGCTTATTTATGAGCATTCCAGTGGTTATGTACATCAACTTTTACCTGCCCAAAAAATCATGGTTTGCCTCTGTAGTCAGGTTCTCTTTTGACATACTATTCGGAATTCCTTCAATAGTTTATGGGGCATTTGGTTTTGCCCTGATGGTTTACCTGGGTGTAAGAGCTTCTCTGATGGGTGGAATCATCACCATTGCCATGCTCATTACACCCATTATGATGCGGTCGCTTGATGAAGTGGCCAGGCTTCAGTCACGCGATCTCCCCGATGCATTGCTATCGCTTGGCGCCACCAAACTCGAAATGATCCGGGTGATTACCCGGCAAATCATGCCCGGGTTAATGACTGCTGTGCTTCTGGCCGTTGGCAGAGGTATTGGTGACGCAGCTACAGTATTGTTTACCGCCGGTTTCACCGACAACATACCTCAATCTCTGAATCAGCCAGTTGCTACCTTGCCCTTAGCCATATTTTTCCAGCTGGGAAGTCCGGTTGAGGAGGTACAAAACAGGGCTTATGCATCGGCAGTTATTCTTACAGTTATCATTTTATTGCTGAGTTTTTCAGCACGCTTTTTCAGTTCCAGATACTCAAAATCAAAAATATGAGAACAGCCAACTTCCCTTTAGAAATCACACAGGAACTACTCTTTTCAAAAGCTTTGCATGAGGGGGTGATCAACAGGCAAACGCAAAACTATTCCCTGCAAACCGATAAGCTGAATGTATTCATTGACAATCAGCATATCCTGAAGGATATTGATCTCAGGATACCGGAAAAAAGCATCACCTGTATCATTGGTCCATCAGGTTGCGGCAAATCTACCCTGTTGAAAACCTTCAACCGGATGCATGATGAGACACCTGAAGTAAAAGTTACGGGCAGGGTAGTGGTTGATGGCCTGAATATTTATGATTCCAAAACCAATGTGATTGACACCCGGAAGAAAATGGGATTGCTTGCCCAGCGGCCCTGTCCGTTACCCATGTCAATTTACGACAACGTAGCCTTTGGTCCCAAAATTCACGGGTTGAGAAAACGCAAATCGCTCAATCAAATGGTTATTCAATACCTGCAATATGTGGGGTTGTGGGAAGAAGTAAAGGGAAGGATACGGACGCCGGCTTCAAGACTTTCAATAGGGCAACAGCAACGTTTATGCCTGGCAAGGGGACTTGCCGTTGAACCCCACTTTATTCTTGGCGATGAAGCAACTTCTGCCCTGGATCCCATTTCCACAAAAAAGATTGAGGAATTATTTCTTAAACTGAAGGAGAAATATACAGTGGTTTTGGTTACGCATACCTTACGACAGGCACGACGCATTGCTGATTATGTTGTTTTTATGTACATGGGTAAAGTAATCGAAGCCGGAACCACCGAACAGTTTTTCAATCACCCAACCAAGCAGCTTACCAAAGAATATTTATCAGGAAGTTTCAGTTGAAACAGGCAACATGCAAAAAAGTATTAACAGATTCATAATGAACACAAATGGATGATTTGACAAACACAATACAGGATAAAACGGTAAAGGAGCAACTGGAAATTCTGGCAGCCAGATTCCCCGGAAAGGTGGTTTTCACAACAAGCTTTGGCATGGAAGATCAGGTAATCACACACCTGATTTTTGAAAACGACATTCCGGTTGAAGTGGTCACACTTGATACCGGAAGGCTCTTTCCTGAAACCTACAAGGTTTTCGGCGAAACGATCAGCAGGTATCAGAAAAAGATCAGCATTTATTTTCCCCAACACAAAGAGGTGGAGAAAATGGTAACTGAAAAGGGCCCGTTCAGCTTTTACCATTCAAAAGAAAACCGCCTGGAATGTTGCCACATCAGGAAGGTGATTCCATTGAACAGAGCTTTGCAGGATAAATCGTGCTGGATTTCAGGGATTAGGTCAGACCAGTCGGATAGCAGGAGCCAGATGAAAACCCTGGAGTTTGATGACGCCAGGAAGCTTTACAAATTCTATCCGCTTTTCAACTGGTCGTTTGCTCAGGTTGAAGATTTCATCAGGGAAAACAACATTCCCTACAATACACTACATGATAAGGGCTTCAAAAGCATTGGCTGTCAGCCCTGTTCAAGGGCTGTACAGGCCGGAGCTGATTTCCGTTCAGGCCGGTGGTGGTGGGAAACCGATGGGAAGAAAGAGTGTGGATTACATTTGAAATAAGAAAGGATACTTAAAATATGAACAGTGCATTAAAAATTAACAACGAGCATCTTAGGGAACTTGAGGACGAAGCAATCTATGTAATGCGCGAAGTAGCTGCCTTGTTTGAGAAAAAAGTAATTTTATTCTCAGGCGGAAAAGACTCGATAGTGTTGGTTCACCTTGCCCGAAAAGCATTCTGGCCGGCCAAAATGCCTTTCAGCCTGATGCATATTGATACGGGGCACAATTTTGAGGAAACCCTTGATTTCCGGGATCGGCTGGCAGAAGAACTTGGTGTTGAGCTGATTGTGCGGAAAGTTCAGGATTCCATTGATCAGGGAAGGGTATCCGAAGAAACAGGCATTAATGCAAGCCGCAACAAAGCGCAGTCAGTAACCCTTCTGGATGCCATTGAAGAGTTGGGAATTGATGTGGCCATTGGAGGTGGCAGGCGTGACGAGGAAAAGGCCCGGGCCAAAGAGCGCTTTTTTTCTCATCGCAATGAATTCGGACAATGGGATCCCAAAAATCAGCGGCCCGAACTCTGGAACATATTTAACGGTCACAAAAAATTCGGGGAGCATTTCAGGGTGTTTCCAATCAGCAACTGGACTGAGTTGGACGTATGGCAGTATATACTCCATGAAAATATTCAACTTCCCATGTTGTATTACACGCACCGCAGGAAAATATTCCACAGAAACGGAATCTACCTGGCATGGGCTCCTTTTATGCAGCTCAAGGCAGATGAAGAGGTTTTTGAAACCGACGTGCGGTGCCGGACAATCGGAGACATCACCTGCACCGGCGTTACGTTGTCGAAAGCAGAGTCGCTTCACGAAATTATAACGGAGATTGCTGCTACCCGTGTAACAGAGCGGGGTGGCCGGTATGACGACCGCAGATCGGAAGCTGCCATGGAAGACCGGAAAAAAGAAGGTTACTTTTAGAATCATTTGATTTTTAGTTGGTAAAAAATAGATAATCAGAAGCCACTCATGAATACAAACGGAAAAAAGATGTATAAAAGCCTGCTCCGGTTCACTACCGCGGGCAGTGTTGATGACGGTAAAAGCACCTTGATCGGCAGGCTGTTGTACGACAGTAAATCCATCTTTGAAGACCAGATGGAGCACATTGTTCAATCGAGCAAGCGCCTGGGAAAAGAGGATGTTGATCTCTCGCTGCTTACAGACGGACTGCGTGCCGAAAGGGAACAGGGAATTACCATTGATGTGGCTTACAGGTATTTTGCCACACCCAAACGCAAATTTATCATTGCCGATACACCCGGGCACATCCAATACACCCGCAATATGGTAACCGGTGCCAGCACTGCCGATGTGGCCGTAATTCTTGTTGATGCCAGAAAGGGCTTGCTAGAACAAACCATGCGACATTCATATATAGCCAGGCTGCTGGATATCAGGCACCTTATTTTTTGCATAAATAAAATGGACCTGGTGGAATACTCGGAAACCGTCTTTAATGCAATCAGAACCGAACTTGTTTCTCTGTCTGGTAAGCTGATGGTTGAAGATGCCCGTTACATTCCCATCAGCGCCCGGGTTGGGGACAATGTGGTGACCCCTTCAGAAAACATGCCCTGGTACAAGGGAAAAACATTTCTTGAGTTGTTGGAAGACCTGGAGATCAAAAAAGACAAAAGTGTGTTTGAAGCGCGCTTTCCGGTGCAAACCGTAATACGCCCGCTTTCTGAAGCTCATCATGATTACCGGGGATATGCAGGCAGAGTTGCCGGTGGTAGTTTCAAACCAGGCGATGAAGTGGTTGTGCTTCCGTCGATGCACAAATCGAGCATCAAAAGCATTGATGTGTACAATGGAGCGCTACCAGAAGCTTCAACTGGAGATTCAGTTACCATAACCCTGCAGGATCAGATTGATGTCAGCCGGGGTAACATCCTGGTTAAAGACAACATGCCCCGGATAGGCCAGGACATCAGCCTGATGTTATGCTGGTTCAATGAAAAGCCCATGAAAGCCGGTAATCGTTACAGAATTCGCAATTACAGCAATGAAACCACCTGCCTGGTTAAAACAGTTGATTATAAAATGAACATCAACAACCTCGAAGAAACCAGGGACGATCTGACCGTTTACATGAATGATATTGCCCATGTAATGGTAAGAACTTCATCTGCGCTGATTTATGATCCGTATGCCCAAAACAACATCACCGGAAGCATTATTCTTATTGATGAGGGAACGAATGAAACAGTAGCTGCAGGGATGATATCAGTTGAATGAGTGTATTATTCAGTCTTAAAAAAACCAATATTTGTCATTGATTGGTGTTATTTTTCGTGATATATTGCAGGTTTAATAATTAGCGACTGATTAAAAACATTATTATTATTCCTATGAAAAACATTCCTGTTATTTTTGCAGCCTTGTTATTTTTGGCATTCACAAATTGCAAAAAAGAAAAAATGGCTGAAAATCCTTTCCTGACTCCCTACAATACGCCTTTTGAAGTTCCACCGTTCGATAAAATTGATACCACCCATTACATGCCTGCGTTTTTGGAAGGTATGAAACAAGACTCCCTGGAAATCGACAAAATAGTCAGCAATCCGGAAGAGCCTACTTTTGAAAACACGATTCTTGCTCTGGATCGTTCGGGCGAATTGCTTACCCGGGTGGCTAAGGTTTTTTACAACCTGAACAGTGCCAACACCAATGAGCAGATGCAGGTTATTGCCCGGGATATCAACCCGCTGATGTCGAAACATCGCGATGACATTGCCCTGAACGCGAAACTCTTCCAGCGGATCAAAGCAGTGTATGATAAGCGGAACGATATGCAGCTGGATTCCCAGCAGATTCGTGTTACTGAAAAGTATTACCGCGATTTTGAACGGATGGGGGCAAACCTACCGGAAGACAAGAAAGAAGAACTGCGCAAAATCAATGCGGAATTGTCCATGCTGAATCTTACATTCGGGCAGAATCTTTTGGCTGAGACCAACAAGAACTTCAAACTGGTGGTTGAAGATTCAGCCAATCTGGCTGGCTTACCTGCCGGTTTGGTTGCCGCTGCTGCTGATGCCGCTGCCAATGCCGGTGTAAAAGGATGGGTTTTCACCCTTTCCAAACCCAGCTGGATCCCTTTCCTACAGTACTCCGAAAAGCGTGAGCTGCGTGAGAAACTTTACAGGGCGTATTTCATGCGCGGCGACAACGGAAATGAAAACGACAACAACGAAATCGTTTCCAAAATAGTCAACCTGCGTGTACAGAAATCAAAATTGTTGGGTTATGCAACATATGCCGATTATGTACTTGAGGAAAACATGGCCAAAAACCCGGCTAATGTTTATGATTTCTTAATGGACTTATGGAAGCCGGCATTGGCCAACTCAAAGAAGGAAGTTGCAGAAATGCAGAAGATCATCGACCGTGAAGGTGGCAATTTCAAGCTGCAACCCTGGGATTGGTGGTACTATGCCGAAAAGGTAAGAAAAGAGAAATTCGATCTTGATGAAAGTTCCCTGCGTCCCTATTTCAGTTTGTCAAATGTGCGCGACGGTATGTTCATGGTTGCCAACAAGCTTTATGGCGTTACCTTTACCAAAAGGACAGACCTGCCTGTATACGAAAAGAACGACGTGGAAACATTTGAAGTGAAGGAAGCTGATGGCAGACCCGTTGGTATTCTTTATCTTGATTATCATCCGAGAGACGGAAAAGATGCCGGTGCCTGGTGTACAGATTACCGGTCAGCCATTCAGGAAGGTGAAAAACGCATTGACCCGGTTGTTTCCCTTGTATGCAATTTCACACGTCCTTCAGGCACTACACCTGCATTACTGAACTGGGATGAAGTGACTACCCTGTTTCATGAATTCGGCCACGGGCTGCATGCCTTGTTTACCCAGGGCAAGTATTACCGCACTGCCGGTAATGTGCCACAGGATTATGTAGAATTACCCAGCCAGGTAATGGAAAACTTTGCAGGCGACCCCGAGGTGCTGAAAGCTTATGCAAAGCATTATGAAACCGGAGCCGTAATTCCGGATGAACTGGTTGACAAAATACAAAAGAGCGGTAAATTTAATCAGGGTTTTGAAACTGTGGAATACCTGGCTGCCTCGCTGCTCGATATGGATTACCATACGCTGGGAACATCCCTGGCCATTTCGGCTGAAGAATTCGAAAAAACGGCAATGAGTAAAATCGGACTGATCAGCGAGATCCTCCCCCGGTACCGCAGCACCTACTTTTCTCATATCTTTGATGGCGGCTATGCTGCAGGATATTATGTATATATCTGGGCGGCAGTGCTTGACGCCGATGCATTTCAGGCCTTCAAGGAATCGGGAAATGTATATAATCCGGAACTGGCGGCTAAATTCAGAAAACATTGTCTGGCTGAATGCGGCAACGATGACGGCATGGTGCAGTACCGTAAATTCCGTGGACAGGATCCTTCAGTTGATGCTTTGCTGATCAGAAGGGGATTGAAATAATCATTCACTGTAGGAGGTTGTGTATAATATCAAAAAATGAGCGTAGCCTCCAAACTGCGCTCATTTTTTTCCTATACTTTAATACAATTCAAATACCGCTTCAATTTCTACTGCCAGGTTCATGGGCAGGAACATGCCCACGGCACTTCTTACACCAATGCCGTTTTCTTCACCAAATACCTCGGCCATCAGCTCACTGAAACCATTAATTACAGCCGGATGCTGACCAAAGTCGGCAGTGCTGTTAACCATGCCCAGCACTTTTACAATCCGTTTGATCTTGTTCAAATCACCAATCTTGCTTTTAATGGTTGATAACATGGTTAGTCCTACCTGGCGGGCGGCCATTTTGCCTTCTTCCTGGCTCATGTTTTCACCCAACCTTCCTGTAATCAGGCTTCCATCGTTTCTGAGCGGCCCCTGTCCGGAAACATATAAGAATTTGTCAATGATCAACACCGGCTTATAAACACCCACCGGTTTTGCGGCCGGAGGCAGCACAAGCCTGAGCTCTTCAATACGTGATTCGGGTTTACTGTTCATGTCTTTTATAATATTAAGTTAATAATACGAATTAACTGTCCCTGCTACTGTTCATTAATAACTGAACAGCGTTTTCCATTGAACCTGCCCGGATCATTCCCGAGGTGTTGATGAAGAATATTTCATCTGCATTGGCAATGGTATTGAGCCTGTGAGCAATGATGATTTTTGTGGTAGATTCCGGCAGACGTGTCAAAATGCGCTCCAGTTGCAGTTCGGTAACCGTATCGATGTTGGCAGTAGCTTCGTCAAGTATGAGCAAAGCCGGTTTGCGTAATACGGCCCGCATGAATGCAACCAATTGCTTTTGACCCAGGCTCAGCATTTCACCATAATTGGAAATTTTGGCTTCAAGCCCGTTCTCAAAACGCCGCAGCAAATCATCAAGTCCTTCACGGGTGATTATTTCCTGCAGTTCTTCATGAGTCACCCCTTCCAGCATCCTGTTGCCGTATATGATGTTGTCCTTCACCGTGCCGGTAAACAAAAAGGGCTCCTGCAAAATAAAGCCCACTGTTTCTGAACGTTCTTCGGGAGCATAGGAACGAATATCCTTGCCGTTGAGTAAAACCACACCTTTATCGGGGTCATACAGCCGGGCAATCAGCGATGCTGTGGTGGTTTTTCCCCCGCCGGTTGGGCCTACAAACGCATAAGTTTTGCCTTTTTCCAAATCAAAACTTGTCTGCTGAAGGATGGATTTGCCGGGTTCATATCCAAAGGTAACCTCGTCAAAGCTCAGCATGGACTGGTTTTCCGCCTGCTTTTCTAACGGCACAACCTTCAGGTTCGTTTCCAGGGATAGTATTCTGGAAATTCGGTCCCATCCGGCCAGTGCAATCTGGAAATTACTCCACAGTGCTGCCAGTTGTCTCAACGGATTATAAAAATTGTTGATATAGGCCAGAAAACTGATTAACAACCCCAGTGTAAAAAGCTTTTTTGATACCAGGTAGATTCCCAAAGCAAGAACCACCATTTGCCCCAGGTTTGAAAAAAAGCCATAAACAGGAATAAAGAGGCTGTTGGCCAAACCCGACTTAATAGCTGCTGCATAATTTTCCTTGTTGACTTCGTTAAAACGCTCCCTGAAGTAATCACGTCGGTTATAAGCAATAATCACCTTGAAATTGGTAAGGCTTTCCTGTATTTCAGCGCTCAGGTTCCCCGTACTGGCCAGATAGGTGGCATTCAGTTTTTTAATCCAGGGCGTGACGAACCTGCTGAAAAGCAACAGTATAACTGCCGGAATCAGTGAGGCAGCTCCAAGCTGAAGATGAATCGAAAGTAGAAAAACTCCGGCCCCGGTCATAATAAACAGGCTGCCGATAAACTGCATGAGCGACTGAGAAAAGAACTGGTTCAGCTTATCCGTGTCATTATTTATCCTGGATATCAGATCGCCGGCTTTGTTGTCATTAAAAAAAGCAATTGGCAGTTCCTGCAGTTTGATGAAAATATCGTTACGCAGCCTGAACAGCATGCGCTGGCCTATACTCCCCATCATTTTGGTTTGCAGGTAATTGGCTACCAGCGCCACCAGGAACATGGCGAGCAAGATGCCGCCAAAAAAAAGTACACCCCGGAAATCTTTTTGCTGAACAAAATGATCAACAGCATAACCAATAAGCAGGGGTGCAAAAAGCACAATCACCGAGTAGATCAGAATGACAAAAAGTGCTGTAATCAGATACTTTTTTTCCCCTGCAAGAATGAGCAATAGTTTCTTAAGCGCAGCAAATGTTTTGGTGCGCTTAGCCTGATCGTTTTTGTTGATGTTAAGACTATACGCCATATATGCTGGTGCTGCGCTGTGAATTATAAATCTGCATGTATTCCGGACAAGTTTCCAACAGGGTACAGTGATCTCCTGTTGCAATAATTTCTCCTTCCATCAAGAGGATGATTTGTTCATAATGTTTGATGGAGGCTATTTTCTGTGCAACGGCAATGATCGTGATGTTGGGATAATTATCCGCTATATTTTTCATAATGCGCTCTTCAGTTGCCTGATCCACACGGGCGGTAAAATCGTCGAGCAGCAGAACCGAAGGGTTGAGCGCGAGTGCCCTGGCCAGCATCAGACGCTGTTTCTGGCCCCCTGAAAGATTTGTTCCCCGCTCGGAAATAACAGTGTCGAGCTTTTGGGGCAGGCTGTCAATAAAGCTTTTCAATTCTGAAGTTACTATGGCTTTTTCAAACACTTCATCGGGTATCTGCTGGCTGAAGGCAATATTTTCACGTACCGACAGGTTGAAAATAATGCTGTCCTGGAATACCAGGCCAACCTGCCTGTAGAAATCCTCCTTACGGTATGCCCCGATGTTTTTCCCGTCGAATGATATTTCACCCTGTGTTGGTTTAATCAATCCTGTAAGCAGGTAAAGCAATTGCGATTTTCCGGCTGCAGTGGGACCAATAATGGCAGTTTTGGATCCCCTGATGATATTCAGGTTGATTTCTTTCAGGGCAGGCTTATCGCCATAAACCAGGGTGACGTTCCGGATTTCAATTGTTCCCGAAACAGCGTCGGTGCAACTTCCTGCCTCTTCCGTTTCCCTGATGTCAAGTACTTCTCTGACCCGCTGATAAGAAGCGCTTGCATGGGCAATGAGGTTGCTCATGAAACCGATGATGATGATCGGAAAAATTAAAATGGTGATGTAGCTGTTGAATGCGGCAAAATTACCCAGCGTCATATCGCCCGAAATGACCAGGTGGCCTCCAAATACAAGCACTGTAAGTATTGCAAGGTTCGCCACAAAATTAATAACGGGGATGAGTGCTGCAAACAAGCTGAGGATGGATAGTCCCAGGTCTTTTGAAGTGGTGTTGGCATCCACAAATTTGCGGTATTCGGATATTTGCGAATTAAGTATTCTAATGAGTGAGGCACCCAAAATGCTTTCATTGATTACCCGGTTCAGCCAGTCAATAACTTCGCGGCTCTTCCTGAATAGCACCCTGACTTTTCGAAGCACTATGTAAAAAGCGGTACCCACAATAGGTATGATACACAGAACAGCCAGGGCAAGTTTCCAGTTGATCAGCAGCAATAGTACACTGGCTCCGGCAAGCATAAACAAAGAAGAAATTATTGAGGATACAGCCTGGGCTACAAACGTTTTAATAGAATCAATATCAGAGGTAAGGTTTGTTAATAGTTTAGAAGGATTGGCGCGGAGCACGTACGCATAAGATTGCCGGGATATAATGCCTGCAACACGCTCACGAAGGTCTTTTGCGGTTTTTTCAGCTGCGTAGGTCTGCACGATACCCTGAAGGTACGTAAAAAACATGATAAAAACGGCTGCCAGGGTGAATCTGAGAACAATTGTGTGAATGGAGAAATTGCCTTGACTAAATGAGTCAATGGCCTGGGAGATGATAAGCGGAATCAGCAAATTCAGTGCATTTCCCAGTATGGTAAACAGAACGAGAAGGCCCACCAGACCCGAGTAGGGCCTGAGCAGATGAATCAGGGAACTCTTTTCTGTTGTTCCTTTTGTATTCCTGTGGTTTTTGCTCATGAATTGCCTAGTGAAAGCATTTGTAAAGAAACAACAAAAGTTGTTTTTGTCATATCATTTCATTTATTTATTAAAATATGATTATCAGATACCACCCCGGCGGGGTGGGTTAAATACAACACCCCATATACCCCGGCGGGGTATACCCACCCCGGCGGGGTGGTATTTAAAGCATCAACAAACAATTTTCACGCAAAACTGAACTTATATTACCGTAATGCCACCCCTGCATTCCGCATGCTTGCTTACCGAAAGGCAGTTTTGACACTATGGTTTTTGTATATCAATGTTGAACTAAAAAAAAGCTGAATTTTTCTTGCACGCTGAAAATCTTTATAGTATATTTGTACTATATAATTAATACAATAATATAATAATACAATGATTAACTTTGTATTGGACCCAAAAACAGGAACTCCCTTCTACCGGCAGATCATCGATCAGATCAGGTTTGGCATTGCTTCGGGCAAGCTGGAGATAGGGGAGCAGTTGCCTACGGTAAGATCACTTGCCGTTGAGCTCAAAGTGAATCTGAACACAGTTGCCAAGGCTTATAAAGAATTGGAAATCCAGAATATCCTGGACACCCATCAGGGCTCGGGTACCTTCATTAACAAAAATGAAATCATCCTGACTGAAAAAGAAAAACAGGCTAAAATTCAGGACATCTGCAGGGAATTTATGACCATAGCATTTAGTTATGGTTTTACCATTGATGAGATCATTCACGAACTTCAAAATCATAACCAACATGAAAACTAAAATTATCACCAAGAATTTATTTAACCCCGTTTCCTTAACTGTGCTGGTTATTCTGGTTGGGATTTGGGTTGCTTTGTATGAGTTTGAGATTATTACCGGCCCTGTTTTAGGTGTTTTGCTGGTGGTATCCCTGCTTTTTGCATCTGCTATTCAGATAGCGGACCAGTGGGAAAAGGCAGTAGTGCTTCGCATGGGAAAATACCGCGGATTGAAAGGACCGGGTTTGTTCCTGATCATACCAATTATCGATCGCATCATGGATTACATTGATCAACGTATCCGGGTTACTGATTTCAAAGCAGAGCAGACTCTTACAAAAGACACGGTACCCGTGAACGTGATTGCAGTGTTGTACTGGACTGTATGGGATGTTGAAAAATCAGCTCTTGAAGTGCAGGATTACAATGCTGCAATTGAATACCTGGCGCAAACCGGACTGCGCGACATCATCGGAAAGCATGAGCTGGCTGAATTGCTTCAGGACCGGGAGAAGATCGCTTCAGCGCTGCAGGTAGTTTTGGATGAAAGCACCAATTCGTGGGGAATTACCTGCCAAAATGTAGGTATAAAAGAAATTACCATTCCCCAGGGGCTGGCCGATGCCATGAGCAAGCAGGCTCAGGCTGAACGGGAGAGGAGGGCGCGCGTCATCCTGGGAACAGCTGAAACGGAAATAGCCGAAAAGTTTGCCAAAGCCAGTGAAGAATACATCAACAATCCGGTGGCTTTGCAACTGCGTGCCATGAACTATATCGGGGAAGGATTGAAGGAAAAAGGTTCCCTGATCATCGTACCGAGTTCTGCCCTCGATTCCATGAACCTCGGAGTTTTAAGCGGACTGGCCTCCCTGGGCAAAAACCAGGGACAGGAACAACAAGCCGGATGATTTCAGACACCCCGACGGGGTATACCCACCCCGACGGGGTGTATTTTTAACTTTTTACCAACAGGGTGCTTGAAATTCTATATAGCAGGGTATATTTACTGCTTCAAATCAAAATGTGTAGAATTACTAAACACCATGGCTAAGATTAAAGATATCAACAAGGTTCTCATTATTGGGTCGGGGCCCATTGTCATCGGACAGGCATGCGAATTTGACTACTCAGGTACACAGGCTTGTAAAGCATTGCGGTCTCTGGGTTATAAGATTGTGCTGGTTAACTCCAATCCGGCTACCATCATGACGGATCCCGGCACTGCTGATGCTACCTACATCGAACCTTTGAATGAGTATGCCCTTACCGAAATTATCAAAAAGGAAAGGCCGGATGCGCTGCTGCCTAACCTGGGCGGCCAAACAGCCCTTAACCTTACGTCACAACTCGCAAAAAGCGGAGTTCTTGAAAAATATAACGTGCGTGTAATCGGCGTGAATATTGATGCCATTGAAAGGGGAGAGGACCGCGTAGCTTTTAAAGCCACTATGAACAAGCTGGGTATCGAAATGCCCACAAGCACAGCGGTGAACACCATGGAGGATGCCGAGAAAATTGCTGAGAAAATGGGTTACCCTGTTGTGATCCGGCCTGCCTATACCATGGGTGGAACAGGTGGCGGACTCGTATACAATGTAGAAGAACTTCGAATAGTTGTGAGCCGTGGCTTGTCGGCCAGCATGGTTAACCAGGTGCTGGTAGAGGAATCGGTTCTGGGATGGGAAGAGCTCGAGCTCGAAGTGGTGCGGGATGCCAAAAATAAAATGATTACAGTATGTTTCATCGAGAATGTGGATGCTATGGGTGTTCATACCGGAGATTCATTTTGCACGGCCCCTATGATGACCATTTCAACCGATCTTCAAAAGCGGCTTCAGAAATATTCCTATGATATTGTTGAAGCCATAGAGGTAATCGGCGGTACCAATGTGCAGTTTGCTCACGATCCCAAGACCGGAAGGGTTGTTGTTATCGAAATCAATCCGCGCACTTCCCGCTCATCTGCCCTGGCTTCAAAGGCTACCGGTTTCCCGATTGCATTGGTTTCAGCACTTCTGGCAGGCGGTATGACGCTCGATGAAATTCCGTATTGGCGCTGCGAAACCCTTGATAAATATGAACCCTGGGGCGATTATGTGGTGGTTAAATTTGCACGCTGGGCTTTTGAAAAATTTGAGGGCCTGGAGGACAAACTGGGAACCCAGATGCATGCAGTCGGCGAGGTAATGAGTATCGGTAAAAATTATAAGGAAGCCCTCCATAAAGCAATCCGTTCACTCGAAATAGGCCGTTCAGGTTTGGGATTTGCAAAAGATTTCAATATGAAATCGCTGCATGACCTGATGGTGATGCTCAACCATGCCTCCAGCGAAAGGCAGTTCATCATGTATGAGGCACTCCGTAAAGGTGCCACTGTGGATGAACTTTCAGAAAAAACACACATCAAAGCCTGGTTTATTGAGCAGATGAAGGAATTGGTTGATCTGGAAGAGAAAATATTGAGTTATAAAGGAAGTATGCTTCCTGATAGTCTGGTGATCCAAGCCAAGAAGGATGGTTTTGCCGATAAATACCTGGCCAGATTGCTTGGAATTTCTGAAAAGGAAATACGCGATAAACGGATATCTCTCGGACTGACCGAAGCCTGGGAGCCTGTTCCTGTAAGCGGCGTTGAAAATGCTGCATATTATTTTTCTACCTATAATGCGCCTAACCAGGTTCAAACCAGTAACCGCAAGAAAATTATGGTGCTCGGCGGTGGCCCGAACCGGATCGGACAGGGTATTGAATTTGACTACTGTTGTGTTCATGCTGCTTTTGCAATTAGGGCTGCAGGATATGAATCAATCATGATCAACTGTAACCCCGAAACTGTTTCTACTGATTATGATACTTCAGATAAGCTCTATTTTGAGCCGCTTACGGCTGAAGATGTGCTTAGCATCTACAATAATGAAAAGCCAGAGGGTGTTATTGTGCAGTTTGGCGGACAAACACCTTTGAATCTGGCAAAGGAACTGGCCGAAGCCGGAGTGAAAATTCTGGGAACCACACCTGAAACCATCGATCTGGCAGAGGACCGCGATCGATTCAGGCACGTAATGGAAAAGCTGGGTATTCCGCAACCTGAATCGGGTATGGCCAGCACGTTGGAAGAAGCACTGGCTATTGCCGCAAGAATCGGTTACCCGTTAATGGTACGTCCTTCCTACGTATTGGGTGGCAGGGCCATGAAGATTGTGCTGGATGAAGAAATGCTGGAACAATATGTGAAAGCTGCAGTGGATGTTTCACCCGACCGTCCGCTGCTGATTGATAAGTTTCTCGAAGATGCCATAGAGGCTGAAGCCGATGCCCTTTCCGATGGCACCGATGCCTTTGTTCCGGTGGTGATGCAGCATATTGAATACGCGGGAATTCATTCGGGTGATTCGGCCTGTGTGATTCCCCCGGTAATTATTCCCGATAAGCATGTTGAAACCATTAAGGAATATACCCGCAGCATTGCAATCGAAATGCAGGTGGTAGGACTGATGAACATTCAGTATGCCATATATGAAGACAAGGTTTACATTCTTGAAGCCAATCCCAGGGCTTCCCGAACAGTACCTCTTGTTTCAAAAGTTTGCAATGTATCCATGGCCAGTATTGCTACTGAACTGGTGCTTGGAAAAAAACTGGCTGAGTTTAAACTGAAAGAAAAACAATTCAGTCATTTTGGTGTGAAAGAGGCTGTGTTCCCATTTAACATGTTCCCCAACGTGGATCCGCTGCTGGGACCTGAAATGCGCTCCACGGGTGAAGTCCTTGGTTTGGCCGATTCCTATGGTATGGCGTTTTTCAAATCGCAGGAGGCAACCCAAACCAGTTTACCCATTGAAGGAACCGTGCTGATTACCATTGCCGATCGCGATAAGGAAAAGATCATTGAAGTTGCCCGGAATTTCAGCGATATGAAATTCAGGATTCTGGCAACCGGAGGAACTCAGAAGTTTTTAAAGGAACACGGTATTGATGCCGAAGTGATTAAAAAGGTTTACCAGGGCCGGCCTAACATTGTAGACGCCATTAAAAACGGGGAGATTAACCTGGTGATCAACACGCCTGCCGGTAAAATGAGTGAATATGACGATTCCTACATCCGTAAAAACGCCATTAAGCATAAGGTACTTTACATTACCACAACATCCGCTGCCCTTGCTGCAACCAAAGGTATTAAAGACCGGAAGGAAGGCGAATACAAGGTAAAGTCGTTACAGGAATACCACGCAGAAATTAAGTAACTGCATGGTTATTTTTTAAAGCTGCCTGAGTATGTCAATCCGTTTTTCAATAGGCGGGTGTGTTGAAAAAATGACTGCCAGTGAATTCAGGTTCATGCTTTTGGGTTTTTCCTGCGGGTTGTCGATGAAAAGCTGGGCAACGTCCTTTTGTTTAACGGCTTCAATTCGCGAGTCGGATGATATCTTCTCAAGGGCCGATGCCAATGCCAGCGGATTTCGGGTCATTTCAGCCGACCCGGCATCGGCCAGGTATTCACGCTTTTTCGAAAGGGCAAACCGGAACAGGCTCGAAAGCAGGTAACCTACTGCAGCCAGCAGCAATGCTACAAGGATAATGCTTCCCCCACCTTTCTTGCCGCTACTGCTGCCACCTCCTCCGCTGAACCGGATGGAACGCATCAGCATTTCGGTTATAAAGGCGAATATGCCAACAAAAATGATGGATACGATCAGCAGCCTCACGTCCCGGTTGCGGATGTGCGTGAGTTCATGGGCAATTACACCTTCCAGTTCCTCATCGTTCAGCTTGTTGATGATACCTCTTGACAGGGAAACCGTATAAGTGGAGTCATTGATTCCACTGGCAAAAGCGTTCAATGAGTCATCTTCAATGAGGTTGATCTTGGGCATTTTCATGCCGCTTCCGATGCATAAATTTTCCACCAGGTTGTATACCCTTTTGTTCTGAGTTCTTTCAAGCGAAACGGAACCGGTGGCCTTTTTTATCATGCTGGTATGAAACAAAAAGGCGATGGTAAACCAAACAAGGATTCCAATGGAAATCCAGGGAATGAGATGTACGAAATTGGTGTTCGTCGAATAAAACCGCTGCTCGGGCTGCTGACCGCCGACAAAAAACATGAAAAGCCACACCAGAACAAATATGACTGCCGGAAACAGGATAAGCAGCACAACCGATTTGAAATTGTTCTTCCTGATCTGGGAATGTAATCCGACGAACTGCATGGGTGTTAAAAATTGAGCTTGGGAGTTTCTTCGGCCCTGGCACGTTCTGTGCCCAAATCAAACATAGGTTCTTTCTGAAACCCGAACATACCTGCCAGGATATTCGAAGGAAATGTCTGAACGGCATTATTGAGTTCCTTGGTGGCTGAATTGAAGAACCTTCTGGCAGCTGCCAGTTTGTTTTCAATGTCGGAAATTTCCTCCTGCAACTGAATGAAATTCTGACTTGCCTTTAAATCGGGATAGGCTTCCACTGCAACATTCAGACCCTGCATTGCAGATGAAACCTGATTTTCTGCTGCAATCTTTTCATTGATGGTTTTTGCCTGTAAAGCGTTGGCCCGGGCATTGGTAATATCTGTGAGAACAGTGCTTTCATGTTTCATATATGCCTTAACTGCCTCTACCAGCTGGGGAATGAGGTCAAGGCGCTGTTTCAACTGAACATCAATATCCGCAAATGCATTTTCACGGTTGTTTCTCAGTTTCACCAGCCTGTTGTAAAGTCCGATTACCAACAATACAACGACTGCCAGAATAATGATGAGTGCTATGCCCATGGTGGTTTGGTTTTTTTAATTTTTGCTAATTTATGATTATTTTTTTCTTCCTTCTCCTTTCTTTTTCTATTTTCACCAAACTTTTAACCCTTAATTATCTATGCAAACCAGTCATTCTATTGGAGAAAAGATCATAGCACTCCGGAATCTGAAAAATATAGAGCAGGCAGATCTGGCTGTAAGATCAGCACTGTCAACTGAGCAGCTTAACCTGATCGAGACAGGAGTCTCTATCCCATCACTGGGAGTGCTGATCCGTATTTCGAGGGCCCTGGGAGTGCGCATTGGAACCCTGCTTGACGAAACTGCCAAAGAAGGCCCTTCAGTAATGCGCATGAACGACCGCAAATCGGCATACAGCTTTTCCACCCGTGAGAATAAGAGCAGGGAGCATCTTTCGTTTTATTCCATGGCCCCCAACAAAGCCGGACGACACATGGAGCCTTTTGTTGTGGATATTGAACCTGACAAGGATCATCATCTGACCAAGTCGTCTCATGAAGGAGAAGAGTTTATTTATGTGATGGAGGGAAAAGTCACCATTTATTACGGCAATACGGTTTATGAATTGGAACAGGGCGACAGCATTTATTACGACTCCATTGTGGATCACCTGGTAACAACTTCCGGACCACAGGCGAAAATTCTGGGAGTGGTTTATGTTCCTTTTTAAAATGAACGACTATGCAGCTGATTGATTTTACCCTGTGTGATCTCCTTGAGAAATGGGCCAGGGAAACTCCCAATCATGAATTTATTGTATATCCCGACCGGAACCTGAGGTTCACCTATGCCCAGTTTAACCAGCGGGTAGACCAGCTTGCCAAAGGATTGCTGGCCATTGGGGTGAGAAAAGGCGACAAAGTTGGTATTTGGGCTACCAACGTGCCCGACTGGTCAACTTTCATGTATGCCACTGCAAAAATAGGTGCCATACTGGTCACTGTGAATACCAGTTATAAGCTTTCTGAACTGGAATACCTGATTAAGGATGCTGATTTGCATACACTTTGCATTATTGACGGATACCGCGACAGTGATTATGTAAGCATGGTATTTGAACTGGTTCCCGAACTGAAATCAGCTGTAAGAGGAAGCCTCCATAGTAACAGATTTCCGGAATTAAAAAACGTGGTTTTTATTGGTCCACAGAAACACAGGGGCATGTACAACACGCATGAGCTGATTCTGCTGGGTTCATATCTGCCTGATGACGATTTGCTCAAGGCCAGGCAGAATACATCATGCCACGATGTGGTGAATATGCAGTACACATCGGGAACTACCGGTTTTCCAAAAGGAGTCATGCTTACCCACCACAACATTGTGAATTGCGGCCAGAGCACTGGCGACTGCATGCATTACACACAAGCTGACAGGCTGTTGGTATGTGTTCCGCTTTTCCATTGTTTCGGCTGCGTTCTGGCCATGTGTGCCATCATTACCCATGGCGGTACCATGGTGTTTGTTGAAGAATTTGATCCGCTGCTCGTGTTGGCCTCAGTTCAGAAAGAGAAGTGCACAGCATTGTATGGTGTTCCCACCATGTTCATTGCCGAACTCAATCATCCCATGTTCAACATGTTCGATCTGAGCAGTCTACGAACAGGCATTATGGCCGGATCACTTTGTCCGATTGAAACCATGAACCAGGTGATGAGCAAAATGAACTGCCATGATCTGATTATTGTATACGGGCTCACCGAATCATCTCCGGGCATGACAGCTACGCGGATTACCGATCCTCCGGAAATCAGGGCCACCACTGTAGGAACCAATTACCCGGGTGTGGAAGTGAAAATTTCAGATCCGGAAACAGGCGAGGAATGTCCGCCCGAAGTGCAGGGTGAAATATGTTGCCGGGGATACAATGTGATGAAAGGGTATTACAACAATCCCGAGGCCACTGCCAAAGCTATTGACAAGGATGGCTGGCTGCATTCAGGCGACCTGGCCGTAAAAACAAAAGATGGATATTACCGGATAACCGGCCGCATCAAGGACATGATTATTCGCGGCGGAGAAAATGTATATCCGCGCGAGATCGAAAATTTCCTGTACCAGATGCCACAGATAGAAATGGTTGAGGTAGCAGGAATCGCTGATGAAAAATTTGGTGAAATAGTAGGCGCCTTTATCAAGTTGAAATCAGGTCAAACGCTTACACAGGAAGAAGTGCAAGAATTCTGCCGGGGTCAGATTTCCAGACATAAAATTCCCAAACATGTAATCTTTGTGGACGACTATCCCAAAACCGCAAGTGGCAAGATTCAGAAATACAAGCTGCGGGAAATGGGTGCGGAGTTTGTGAAAAACCTGTGCCAGTAATAAAAACCGGCGATAAGTTAAGTCTTAACGCCGGTTTTTTGAAAGTATTCACTTTATAATTTGATGATTGCACCTACAGTAATATAACCTGAAGTGACAATACTATTCATACTTACATGAAGCCCAGCATCTGTTGATCTCACTATAACGTCAGTTTCGTCGTTTTTTGAAATCTGATGGTTTATGCCAAGACCAAAAGCATTGATGCGAGCCATCAACTGAAACCTGTTGCTGATGTCATATGCCATGCCCGGGAAAACATAAAAGCCAACCTCAGAAGTTTTGGGGCCATCGGTTTCATCACCATCATATTCGGTCTTGGAAGAGCCAAATCCCAGGCTTGCCTGAGCTTCTCCGTAAAAAGAAAACTTGTTGAAACGGAAGGCGTAGTAGCGGGCAAATGGGGCGAATGCAACAGATGATGATTTATCAATGGTTTCAGGATCACCTTTGTCATTTTCCCTTGTAAGGCCAAACGACAAATAAGCACCCACTCCAAAATCATCAGAGAGCATAAAGCCAACCTGGGGAGAGAAGTCAAAACTTACTTCACTGGGTGTGTCACTCTTATTACCATCATATTCGTAACTGCCGCTTTGAGCATCAAAACCAAAACCTCCGCCCACGAACAACTGAGCGTTTGAAGCAACAAAAGAAGTCAATGAAAGAACCATCATCAAGGATGTCTTTTTCATAACACATTATTTAATGGGCCTACTCTCAGGTTTTTCGGCATACACCCCTTACTCTGTCAGGGATTTTCAGGCACCTCCACAATAGCAACTGCTAAAATAGCAAATTTATTTAACGTTTGCAGGGTAGCCTTTATTGCCTGTCAATGAATTCGGACTGTTTCATTTGATCATGTCAATACACACCTGGTTTTGCCTGTTGATGGTGTTGTTTTCAATATCAGTCAGATTATTGATGGTGGTTTGAGCAATCTGATTCAAAGCGTTGTCGGTGAAATATGCCTGGTGGGCCGTTACCAGCACATTGGGAAAGGTCATCAACCGGGAAATTTTGTCGTCTACAATAACCATCTCTGACAAATCCTTAAAGAACAGCTTTTCCTCCTGTTCATAAACATCAATACCCAGGTAGCCCAGCTGACCTTCTTTCAATGCCTCGATGGCTGTATCTGTGTCAATCAGTTTGCCTCGGCTCGTGTTGATCAACATGGAGCCCTTTTTCATCAGGTTCAGCGTATCCCTGTTGATCATCCGGTTTGTTTCGGGAGTGAGCGGACAATGGAGCGAAACGATATCGGACTGCCTTAAAAGTTCATGAAGCGATAAATAGGTAATTCCCTGTGCTTCCAATTCTTTATTGGGGTAAACATCATAGGCAACGATCCGGCTTCCAAAGCCCTTCATTATTGCAGCAAATGCAGCGCCTATTTTACCGGTTCCAACCACGCCCACGGTTTTACCTGAAAGCTCAAACCCCTGAAGTCGTTCGATCGAAAAGTTACCCTCGCGCACCCTGTTGTATGCCTTATGGGTTTTGCGGTTCAGAGTCATGATCAAAGCCACGGCATGCTCAGCCACCGCGCTGGGCGAATAGGCCGGCACACGCAGTACCTTTACTCCCAAACGGCATGCTGTTTCTATGTCCACATTATTGAACCCGGCACAACGCAGCACAATGGCTTTGTTATTTTGAGCGGCCAGCGCTTCAACGACTTCCTTCGACAATACATCGTTTACAAAAACACATACGGCATCATATCCCTCGGCCAATTTGACTGATTTCAACTTCAGTGACGATTCAAAATAATTGAATTCATGTAGGTTATTCACATTGGCCTTGTCGAGATACTCTTTGTCGTAAGACTTGGTGCTGAATACAGCTGTTTTCATAGTGTGTGAATTACATAACAATAACTAACACTACAACCGGTCAAACGGCAAAAAGTTCAGAAGCAGGCTCAACAAAATAATCGCCAGGTTATCAAAAGAGACCGTTTCACCACGAAAGTTCAGGTAAGTTTATCTCGATCTGATTTCCTTTCTCATAAACGATACATAAGACAATGCGAAGCAAAGCACGGTTGCGGCAATCAGTGCTGTAACCTGTGCCCACACGAGCATCAGACTCTGACCAATGGGCAGTGGTCCCGGAAGTGCACCTGTCATTTGTTCCATTGATAAAGTGCCCAGGCTTCGGATCGAAGGCATCAGCAAAGTGGATGTTGCCACACTGAACAATTGATTCGGCAACAGGTAAAGCATCACCGACATCAGGCGTTCATAGCCGGCAATCTCATGTGCCGAAGCAAATTCCGAAGGTTGAAAAGCCTTTGATACCATAGTGATGATCATTGGGTAGAAAACCGAGAAGAACAGCCAGACGGCAATTCCTGAAAGGGCTGAAGTGGCCGTTTGTCGAAATCTTACTGAGAAAAATATGGAAAGGTTTAGCCAAAAGGCTACATAAACTATACTCAGCAGGATGAAGGCAATAATGCGCATGAATTCTTCAACTGTTGGTGGAATGCCGATGGCGATCAGGCCAATGCCCATTACCAGGAAACCCAGGGCAAAAAGCAATACGCTGATTACTATTAGCGATCCCAGGAATTTGGCATTCAGGATGTAATCGCGATGAATGGGTTGCGCCAGGAGCCTGCTGAGTGTGCCCCTGTTGTGCTCAGAATTGATGGCGTCGAACCCCAGGCTGATACCCAGCAGCGGTCCGAGAAAGCTGATGTATACAGCGTATGATGGCAACGTGCCATCGGACAGGGTAAAGAGCTTTAGAAATATGAAGGTACCCTCGGGATCGTTTGGTTTTACGGCCTTGTCAATAACTGACAAAGCGGCGTATAACGAACCGAAACAGGTCAGTGCAATAATGGCTACCAGAATGATAAACCGCCAGCTGCGTACATGATCTGATACTTCTTTGAATACAATGGCCCGAAAAGCATTGTTCAGGTATTGATGTCGGGATGAGGCAACCTGATTGCCCCGGTTCGGTTTAATTAATGATCCGGCTTTTGTGAATAATGTATGCAGTATGGATTTTTTAATTGATACGTTCATGTTCTTCACCTCCTTCAAAATAGCGATAGTAAATGTCGTCAAGTCCGTATTCCTTCCTGCTCAGGTGGGTAAGCGACAGTCCTGATGCCACTATTTCTTTTGCGATTTCAGCCGTCGCATCCCTGGTACAGGATATCTCATAATACTTGTCTTTTAATGCAATCTCTTCTACTCCATTGATGGGTTTTAAAAGAGAAGCAATCTCTTTGACAGATTCTCCGTTTCCGCTTATGCCTGCTTCAATGACATAGGGACTGCGGGTGAAAAGCTTTTGTGCCAGTGATTGTACATTTCCTTCGGCCAATAGTTTTCCCTTAACAAACAGTCCTACCCGGTCACATACCTGTTGCACCTGATGCAGGTGGTGCGATGAGAACAGCACGGTAAGGCCTTCTTCCTTGCTGAGTTCCAGGATAAGGTTGAGAAACTCCCTGACTCCCTTTGGATCAATACCTAATGTAGGTTCATCCAGAATGATGATTTCCGGGTTCTTGATCAGTACATCAGCAAGTCCCAGCCGTTGTCGCATTCCTCTTGAATAAGTCCCCGTTTTCTTACCTGCTTCACCTGATAATCCGACCCTTTCAAGCAATCGTACTATTCTTTGCTGTGCTTCAGCATCAGGGATACTGTTCAACCTGGCAGTATACATCAGGTTGTCATACCCAGTGCGATCATCATAAAACCCGACATCTTCTGGCAAATAGCCAACCAGGCGTTTAACCTCAATTGGTTTAACAGTAGGATCAATTCCGCAAACACGGGCATGGCCGCTTGCCGGGTCGGTCAAGCCAAGTATCATCAGAATGGTAGTTGATTTGCCGGCACCGTTCGGTCCAAGTAAACCAAATACCTCTCCTTTTTTAATGGAAAGATTCAGATGGTCAACAGCAGTAAATGATCCGTACTTTTTGGTAAGACCAACAAGCTCAATGGCAAAACCGCTCATGGTTACCTCCTTCCATACTTGCGGAACAGGTAATAAACACTCCCCAATGCAGTTGAGATTATGAGCATACCCACCCAGCCCCATACCATGGAGGTTTTGACTGATACCCTAAAAGACGCTTTGGTAACCAGTTCCTGAGTCTGTGCTTCAAAATTGGTAACATAATCACCTGGTACGGCTTTTTTGTCTGCCTTAATCGTAACCGTTACATTGACTTTTTCACCTCCCGGAATCTTGTCAATTGTTTTCGGATCGCAGGTGACTTCCCAGTTGACAGGTGCTATGGGAACAATATTGACTTTGTTCAGAATGGTGGAACCCGTGTTGATTACTACAAGCTCTATTCTTTTTGATTCTCCTGCTGTTAGGTGTGTGCTGAGCAGTCCGCTAGGGGTGGTCAAATTCATGGAATAGGTGCCAGTAATCACTAATTGCAAGCTGAGTTCTCCCGAGGTGGAACTGGTTACGGCTTTAACCGGTATCTCATAGGTTCCGGCCGGGGTATTTGCTGGTGGTTTGATTTCAATGGTAACCCGTGTGGAATTGTTAGGTTCAATTTCCACCGAAGTAACCTGCTTTCCGTTGGCCCTGAATGATATTTCCCAACCCGGCGATGTCTTTGCTATTAGGGCGTAAGATTGCTTTTCAGATGTCAGGTTTTTAAGGTCACAGTTGAAATTAAAAGTGGAACTCGTATTGCCCTGCATGTTCGCCTGGTCTGTGGTGAACTCTGTTTTGAAAGTGCCCTGTTCCGAAACATTGATGGTAACAGGCAACGTGGTGTAATCCTTGGCTACAACGGTAAGTCTGTAATTCCCTTTGTTTACCCTTATGGGAATATTTACCTTGAGTGTCAGGTTTCTTTGCTCTCCGGGCATTACGGAGACCTGTCCGATGGTATAACCACCTGAAGTAAGCGATGATACCCAATCTTTGGGCACACCTGTAAGATAGAGATCCACTTTTTTGAGTGATTTGGTGTTGTTGATCAGGTCGATGGAATAGGTAACTGACTCACCCGGTGGAACAGAAATACGCGTGTAGGGTGTAAACAAGGTTATGCTGTCGGAAAGTGACCTGGCATAACTATGAGCCGACAATCCTCCAGGAATGAGGATAATCAATAAAATGAACCATTTCGTACGAGATGACATAAAAAATCCTCCAGTTTTTTAAATGAAATAAAGTACGGTTTGCAAATATAAAAATCGATTAAAAACCTGAAAACAGGCGCTGCTACCATTTTTTTGATGATGGTTTGTAATTTTTTGGCTTTCTGAGAATTATTATGTTTTTTGTGGATTGTTAAAAAAAGCTAAAAATGAATTGGTACAGAAAGGCTGTGTGATAACTGACATACAGTTGTCACCGTCATACCCTATATTTGTTTCCGGATATCTTACCAACACAATTGGAAAAGTTCATGAAAGCAAACAAAAACAGGCGGCATACAGTTGATGATCTTTTAGGATGCGTGAACATCGGAAAGGATACTGAAGCCAAACTGAAGCTGGCAGGCATCGATTCAGTCAGCAAACTCAAGTCTGTAGGAACAGAGCAGGCTTTTCTCAGGCTTCAGGCCATGGATCCGGGAGCATGTATTCAATTGTTGTATGGACTCGATGGTGCTGTGAGCGGAATAAAAGCGACAGAACTTTCACAGGAGCGAAAAGAGGAGCTGAAGGCCTTTCACAGGATGGTGAAGAAGAAGTAGCAGTAGCAGATGCAGTAGCAGTGGCAGCAGCAGTAGCAGTAGCAGCGGCAGTCAAATCTTAAATCCCAAATCACACACACCTGCCTACCGGCCAGGCAGGTATCCAGCATCCAGCATCCAGTATCCAGCATCCAGCATCCAGAAGTCCCTTGTCCCAATTATTGTACAGGGAATTCCCTGATAATATTAAAGACACCATTGATGATCATCTGAACGGCAATTACTGCAAGGATCAGTCCCATGATCCGGGAGATGGCCTTGATTAGTGAAGGTTTTAACTTATCGGCAATGCGGTGGCTGACAATGAACATCCAGTAAGTGATTACACAAACGATGGCAAATACCAGAATAACCAACAGGGTAATCATAAAGCTTTTTCCCTGACCCACAAAATTCATGGCAGTGGAAATGGTACCCGGTCCTGCAAGCAGGGGTATGCCCAGCGGCGAAACGGCCATTTCCTCATAGGCTGAGCTGGTGTCTAAAACCTTTGACCTTTGTGCATTTGAAGATTTGCCTTTCAGCAGGTCGTAACCTATGAAGAATACAATAATACCGCCTGCAATCTGAAATGCCGGCAAGGTGATGTTAAAAAGCCGGAAAATGATGTGACCGAAGAGGCTGAATAGGGTGATGATCACAAAAGCAACAAGAACCGATTTAAAGGCCACTTTTTTAATAATACCCCGGTCGGCATCACCCACCATCGACATAAATACCGGTGTGTTGCCTATGGGATTCAGAATGGCAAAGAAACCAAGAAAAACAGTGGAAATAAAAAGACCAAAGTCAGGCATAGCTTCCATTACAATACATATTTTACCGACTTAAAGATAGCATTGTTTTTTGAGAAGTGATCTATGTTTTATTTGCCATCCCATCAAGCAGGTGAAACAAAAACGAGTTGTTTTCTTTAATCAGCGGCAACCGATTAAGGATTTCCGGGGCGGTTTGTACCCAGGTACCGGAAACAAGCTCATCGTGGCCATTGCTGATGATGCTTTTCAGCGCAGTTTCATCCATTTCGAAATGAAATTGCAGCGCGAGCACACGGTTTCCGTATACAAAGGCCTGGTTGGGGAAAGCTTCGGAGGAGGCAAGTAAGGTTGCTCCTTCGGGTATTTCAAAAGTGTCCTGATGCCAATGGAATACAACAGCTTCGGGTGGAAGAAAGCCCAAACCATTCTGGTTGGCAGCCTTGGGGTTAATTCTTATCGGAAACCAGCCGATTTCGGGCAAGGAGCCGCGATGCACTTTGGCACCCAACGCTGCAGCAATGAGTTGTGCCCCAAGGCAGATGCCGATGACCACTTTTGATTGTTCCATGGCTTTGCGGATGAAATCTATTTCTGTTTTCAGCCACGGGTATTGCTCCTGATCATAAACACCCATGGGTCCGCCCATAATTACCAGCCAGTCGATTTCATCGGGTTCGGGCAATTTGTCGTTGTTGAAAAACCTGGTGTAGCTCAGCATATGCCCGTTTTTTTCCGCCCATACTTTTATGGCTGCCGGTCCTTCAAATGGAACATGTTGAAAAATGTGAATGCGGAGTGTTATATTCATACTGCAATATTTCCTGAGTCGGCCACTGTTTAAATAAAAATCAGAAGGTAAATATAAAAAAAGATATCTTACTTATTTTGATAGATCAAACTTCCTATTTTTGCTGACAATCCAATTTTCAATAGTCACAAAAAGGGATATATATGCATTACAGTAATGATGGTGTAAGAAGGCAGGACCGCCTGATGAACGAATCAGAAGCGAAACAACTTTTACAGCAAGGCGAATACGGTGTTTTATCCATGCAAAACGAGGAGGGCAGATCTTATGGCATACCTGTTAATTATGCCTGGGATGGCCATTCTTTATTATACCTTCATTGCGCTTCGGAAGGTCATAAACTGCATTGCATTGCAAAAAATGAGCATGTATCTTTCTGTGTTGTTGGTCGTACGCGCGTAATACCTGACAAGTTTACCACAGCCTATGAAAGTATAGTGTTGTCGTGCACTGCGCAACTGGTAACGGATGACACTGAGCGTATGAAAGCACTGGAATTGCTGCTTGATAAATACTCACCTGATGATAAAACCGCCGGCATGCAATATGCCCGCCAATCTCTCAGCCTTACTGCTGTCATCTGCCTTGATATAAACCAGTGGTCTGGTAAAACCAAGCGTATTGCGTCCTGATATTATTCTGTTTCACCATGGCGGGAAAAGGGAATATTTTTAAAAGGCTGCATAAGTGGCCGGGTCTTATAATTGCTTTTGTACTCATTTATTATGCCGTAACCGGTATTCTGATGAATCACAGGGAACTCATCTCAGGCATCGATCTTCCGCGTGAAGCATTGCCCGAAGGCTACCATTACCGGAACTGGAATAATGCAGCCTTAAAAGGAAGCCTTTCATTGGGAACGGACAGCATTCTGCTGTATGGCAACATGGGTATCTGGCTTACTGATTCAACGTTCAGTGATTTCCGTCCATTTCATCTGGGATTTCCCAGGGGAAGCGATAACATAAAAATTGCCGATATACACCGCTCGGCCAATGGTCATCTTTATGCCGCTTCTTTGTTTGGTTTGTATGCGTACAGCAGGGAGGCAGACATGTGGCAATGCGTTGACACAGAAGATCCAAAGCAGCGGTTCACTGGTATCGAAAGTATTGGCGATACCGTATATGCCCTAAGCAGGTCGCATCTGTATACCGGTTTGTCAGAAGGCATTGAAACCCGGTTCACCCGTTCCGAGTTACCGGCTCCTGTACGATATGACGGTAAGGTTACCTTGTTTGAAACCGTCTGGCAGATTCATTCGGGCGAAATTCTGGGGCTGCCTGGAAAGCTATGGGTCGATTTTATGGGCGTGATAGCCATTTTACTTTCTGTAACCGGAATCCTGTACTTCTTTTTTCCCGGGCTGATCAAACGCCGGAGTCACCGAAAAAAACCGGTTGGCAAACTGGCCTCGGCCACACGCTGGTCGCTTAAGTGGCACAATTTTGCCGGGTCGTGGCTCTTTATTTTCTTAACTGTTCTCTTTCTTACAGGTATGTTTCTTAGGCCGCCATTGCTGCTGTTTATTGCCAAAGCACGTATTGCCCCGGTAAAATTCACACACCTGGATCAGCGCAACCCTTGGTACGACAAGTTGAGGGACGTCTTATACAACCCACAAAAGAAGACCCTATTACTGGCTACTGCCGACGGTATATTCGAGTTTATGCCTGGTGGCGGAGCACCAGAGCCATTTGTAAATCAGCCACCGGTGAGCGTTATGGGTATCAATACCTTTGAACTGTATGGTGGAACAACTTACCTGGTAGGCTCGTTTACCGGCTTGTATTTGTGGAATACAGAAACTCCCGAAGTATATGATGCCGTCGCAGGTTCCATATATAAAGGAGCACAGGATGGCCCACCGGTTGGTGATCTTAAGGTAACCGGAACAATTTGTGATGCCGCTGGCAATCGCTATGTAATTGATTATGAACAGGGGGTTATACCATTTGGTCACAACCGAACCTTTCCGGATATGCCTGAGCATGTGCTGAGTGATGCGGGCATGTCGCTGTGGAACTTTGCGCTTGAGGTACATACGGGTCGAATTTTTCAGGGATTAACCGGAGTGTTTTACATACTCATAGTTCCTCTTACCGGTATTGTTGCACTGATGGTTGTGATCAGCGGGTATTTTTTATACCGCCGGAAACAAAAGAAAGCTGGAAATGTTGTAAATTAGTAAAAACCGATGTCATGAGCGAACTCATCAACAACTCATTTTTCCGCAAGGAAAAGCTGAAATCACTTATCCTGAAACTTCATGCCGGTGAAGATCCGGCCGCTGTGCGTGCTGAACTTATCAGTACACTGCAACAAATCCCCTATGGCGAAGTGGTGGAGGTAGAGCAGGAACTTATAGCTGAAGGATTGCCCGAAACCGAGGTGCTCAGGCTCTGTGACATACATGGCGAGGTGCTCGATGGTCATATCGACGTAAGTGGTTCCAAGGTTGTTCCCGAAGGCCACCCGGTAGATATTTTTCGCAATGAAAACAAGGAATTGCTTGCCGTGATTCAGAAAGCTGAAACCATGCTGGGTACCCTGCATGCAGTGAGTGCCGATAAATTCAGCGATTATGCCATGCAGTTGCTCGGTCATTTCAATGCGCTGATGGATGTTGATAAACATTACCAGCGGAAGGAATACCTTGTTTTTCCTTATCTCGAGAAAAACGACATTACCGGCCCCCCCAAGGTGATGTGGGGAAAGCATGATGAAATTCGCGATCAGCTCAAAGCCTGTATTGAAATATTGCGTACTGAAGGATTGCAGAAAAGCGATTTGGAAGATGCGCTTGAGATTTTGTTTGTTCCTGTGCTCAGGGCCCTGGCTGATATGACCAAAAAGGAATCGGACATTCTCTTTCCCATGTGTCTGGATGTGCTTACAACCGATGACTGGTGGAGTATTCACAAGCAAACCCTCGAATTTGGCTTCACACTTTACGATCCTCCGGTTGAATGGAAACCTGAAGGGCTTTCAGGTAAAGCCGATGAACAAGTGGCCTCCAGGGGTGATGGGTCCGTTCAACTTCCATCGGGATCATTTACTGCTGCCGAAATTATGGCCATTCTGAATACGATTCCGTTTGACATGACGTTTGTTGACAAGAACGATAAGGTGAAGTACTTCACCCAGGGTAGCGAACGTATTTTTGCCCGCAGCAGGTCGATTATCAACCGTGATGTTCGACTGTGCCACCCTCCGGGAAGCGTTCATATTATTGAAAAAATTATAGACGATTTCAAATCGGGCCGTGCATCACATGCGCCGTTCTGGATTCAGATGAAGGGAAAATTCATTCACATTGAATATTTTGCGCTCCGTGATGAGCAGGGTGAATACCTGGGCACGCTGGAAGTATCGCAGGACCTGGCTGAACTTCGTAAATTGGAAGGTGAACAGCGCATCCTTTCCTATTCGGGAAATTCAGGAACCAAATGAGTTTTTTTCTGTTGTTCCTGATGCCAGGCTGAATTCATTTTTAATAGACGAAAACCATTATGGAAAAACTCATCATTACTCCCAAGACCAAAATATACGATCTGCTTGATGCCTATCCTTCCCTGGAAGAAGTGCTTATTGAAATGGCTCCCGAATTCAGGAGACTGAAAAACCCGGTGCTTCGGAAAACCATTGCCCGAATTACCAGTATCAGTCAGGCTGCCATTGTGGGCGGACTGAATGTGGAAGAACTGGTAAACCGTTTGCGCAAGGAAGTGGGACAGGGAAGTATCGAAGCCATTGACGATGCCGGCAATAAGTACAATACGGTTCAACCCGAATGGTTCAGTCATCAGAATGTTGTTAACACAATTGATATCCGCGAAATGCTGAATCGCGATGAACAACCGGTTCACGAAGTACTTGCCGCCATCCGCAAGCTGAGCGATAACCAAATCCTCGAAATTATTGCACCTTTTGTTCCGGCACCATTACTTGATAAATCGCTGAGCCTGGGCTATAAGCACTGGCTGATCAAAAACACGGATGGTACTTTCAGGGTGTTTTTTAGGATGTAAGCTTTATGCAATAGAATGCAAACATCGAAATTCATTGTTCGATGTTCCGTAAACAATTGATATTCGATGCTGGATACTTGATGCTGGATGCATGGGTTTTGGGTGTTGGGAGTTGCGATTTGACAGCCATTATCTTGGTTCCTGCCAAACAGTAAGCAAGTTTGGCTCTTCGATCCTAAATCATTGATCATCTCCTTGGAACCGCCTGGTATTTCAGCAATCCACTCGCCCAGGGAATGAAATACTGAAAATTAGGCGCATCGGTATGTCCGCCATCGTGCTGCCGCCAGGCGAGTTCACCGTCAAGCAATCCGGTTAGCACAGGAGGCATTTGCTCCTTCATGTAATCGTTTGAAACCCCGATATCTTTTGCGCCCAGCAGCTTAAATACACTGCCGGCGGCTACAACTGCCATGTAGCTTCCTTTCTGGTCGAGCCAATGGGCATCGCCTTTTTCGGGAATGCCATAACTGACAAAGGTAAGGCGGGGTGCACATAGGGCTATCAGTTCATGTGAATCTACCGAAAGGTCACAACCGGTTTTACGTCCGAATTTGGATTCTTCAGCTGCATATTTCAGGTAATTACCGGCCATCCAATGGTATTCTCCGCCACCGGCCAAATTCTCTACAGCTTCGCCATAAAACCTGCGGTGCAACGTTGCTCCTCCCTTTCCCGATGAACCTATCAATCCCACTGCAAAGCGTGGTTCGAATGCAAGGGTAACTAAGGCCGCTTTACCATAACGCGAAACACCTTCAATACCAACTTTTCTGGCATCAACCAGGGTGTCGGTTTCCAGGTAATCCAGCGCGCGTGCAGCACCCCAGGCCCAGGCTCTGAGAGACCCCCAGTCTTCAGGTTTCCGGGGTTGACCCTTATTAACCAACCCGATGATGCCCCGGGTAAGTCCTGCTCCATTATCAGCCTGAATGCTCGAGGGGTCCAGTACAACATATCCCCATCCGGCAGCAAGCAACTGTTCCGTAGGTGGTGAATTTCCGTCGGGTGGCGGTGCAAAGAAACCGGGCCCGGGCAGCCGGGTGATGGGTGAATAAGCCGGGTACTTATCAAATACTTCTTTTAATGAAGGATCACTGGCAATCATCATTTCCCTGAAAGCTTTGTTGATCTTCTCCATATCATCGGGCATGGGCTGGGCCGGGGAGGGTAGTGACGGCCGGCCAAACAGGATCATTACAGGTACCGGCCCTTTCACATTAAGAGGAATAACAACCACCATATTGATATCCACATTGATCAGGGGGTACGAACTGTTGTCCACATGCCCTGTCATTTGTTTTGCAAGCACCGGTATGCGTCCTACGAACTCACGGTCGGTTATCCTGGCGGTCCAGGTAACGCCAGGAATGTTCGATGGCAAACGGCCATAAACTTCCCGTTCAAATTCTTCAGCAATCTCAGGCCTGCGCTGTTTCCACCAAACATCAGCCGAAGTAACTTTTTTTCCGTTTTTTAACGTGAGTACATCGGGGAGTAGGGGACAGGGATTGGCAAGGGATTCATCGTAATTTGCATGGTTGGGATCGTTCTCATTACCGCTGAATCCGGGCCGCAACCGGGTAATGCCCAGTTGTTTCATCATGTTCTCATGATCCTCCCCGGTGGAAAAGTTTACCGGAGCAGGGTAATTGGTGTAATCAGTTTTTGCTTCCTGTGCTATGGATGAATACGCTATACAATAAGAAAGCAGAAGTAAGGCTGTTTTTCTCATTTAACCTGGTTATTAATTTTTTATTAAAGTCAGTTCAATGCCCAAATTGTTGTGTTTTCGACTTTTGAAGATAGTAAAATTGTTTTAAAACTGTTCCTGTATTCATTTTTCTTCACACCACAATCTCGCAGCTCATAGCTCGCAGCTCGCGGCTAAAGGCCAATATCCTTTAGCTTTTTCTCAGCCAATCAAATCTTACCGAAAAAATTTTTAACTTAACTTTAAACTTATTCATCAACAAAGCAAAACCGTACTGTATTATTTTCGTATTGAGAATTATAACCGGACTGATTTAGTATGATTAATACCCGGATACTTTTTTTCAGAGTAATTCCGATACTGGCATTATTAGCTTCAGTTACCGGCCCTATTTGTTATGCCCAATTGCATCATTCCACATTTGAGAAAGTAACCATCAGGGATGGGTTATCACAGTCAACGGTGACACATATTCTCCAGGACCGACACGGATTTCTTTGGTTTGCTACTTATGACGGGATCAACAGGTATGATGGTTATTCTTTTCAGGTTTTTCGTCATGATGAAAAGGATAGCACCAGCCTAAGTCATGATGCAATTGTTTATATGATGGAAGACAGTCAAGGGTACATCTGGATTGTGAATAACGGCAATGCAGGTTTGGACCGATTTGACCCCAGAACTGAAAAATTCACCAGGTTCAGACATAACAACAATGATCCGTCAACCATTAGCAGCGACTTTGTTAACCGGGTATCTGAGGACAGGCAGGGCAATATCTGGGTTTGCACAAGCAAAGGATTGGATTTATTTGTTGCTCAGAAAACAACTCAGGGCAGTCAAGGTACCTTTCAGAGGTTTTATAAAGGAAGGATCACTGGTAATATTGATTTTGCATTTGAAAACAAGTATGGTCAGTTATTATTGTTCTCTGATTCACTTTTCGTGTTCAACCGCAAAGCAAAAACCTTTCATAAAACAGATGTCCCTTTGGCACCAACCAGTATAAAATCAATTGTGGAAGATGAATACGGAAACCTGTATATTGGCACAACCGGTGATGGTATTTTAAAACTCAGTTATGACCAAAAAAAATCAACGTACCAGCTCACCAGTCCGGGAAAGATAAACGTAACTCCCAGGAACAAAAATTGCCTGTTGATTGACAAAGACCGTTATTTGTGGATTGGTACTGAAGATGATGGTTTGTACAGGTACAACCCCGAAAATGATTCGCTGGATCACTTCATAAAGGATGAATTGGATGTCTCATCAATCAGTGATAATACCATTGGCTCTTTATTTGCAGACCATTCAGGTGTGCTTTGGATAGGAACATACAGCCAGGGTTTGTGCAAATACAACCTGTACCGGAAAGAATTTATGCACTACAAATCAATCCCGAACAACCCGAATTCGCTGAGCGGGAACGTAATTTCTTCCATCCATGGAATTCATCCCGATGAGTTGTGGGTAGGAAATGATGCAGGGGGAGGCCTGAACAGATTTATTTTTAGAGAAGGGAAAGAGCCTCTTGTTCTCCATTATAAGCATGACCCCAGCGATCCCAATAGCATTTCCGGAAATAGCATCATTTCCCTGGTTCAGCGCAAAAATGGTGAAGTATGGATCGGTTGTTCAGGAGGATCTGTTTCAAAAATCATCCCCGAAGTTCCCCTTTCAGGCAGAAAACCTTTAGTAAAAAGATATCATCATGTGAAATGGACATTTGCCATATTTGAAGACAGTGATGGCATTCTTTGGGGAGGAACATGGAAAGCAGGACTTTGGAGATACGATGACAAAACCGATCAATTTATTTTTTATGCCCATGATCCTGAAAATCAGCATAGTCTTTGTGATAACATCATTTGGGCGCTGGGTGAAGACAAAAATAAGAATCTATGGATAGGCGGGCATGGAAACGGAATAAGTATACTTACGTCAAGTCAGAAAAACAGTGAATCACCTGAATTTATTAACCTGAGTCATAATGAACAGGATACTGCCAGCCTAAGCAACAATACCATTAATACGTTTTGTACAGGTGTTGATGGTACACTGTGGATTGGAACCGCCGGCGGATTGAACAGGCTTCTGAACGAAACCGGTATTATTAAGGATGTCGGGGATGCCGGGAAAATAAAACTCATCCACTATCATAAAAAAGACGGCCTGCCGAGTGAAGGAATTGTAGGCATTGTCGAGGACAATTCAGGTAATATTTGGATGAGTACAGCAAACGGACTATCCAGATTCAATCCGGCCGACAGCACTTTTATGAATTTCGACGAAGGCGACGGGCTTCAGAATAACGAATTCTGGCACAATGCCTATTATAAAAATACCAAGGGGATGCTGTTCTTCGGAGGACAGAACGGATTTAACGCGTTTTATCCTGACCGGATTAAAACAAATTCCATTGTACCCGGTGTTGCTGTCACCGGTTTGAGATTGTTTACCCGACCTGTAACAATTGGAGAAAAGATCAACAACCAGGTGGTGTTGACCGGCCCGTTGCATCTGGCCAATAAGATTGCCTTGTCACATAAAAACAACATCATCACAATTGAATTCGCTGCACTTCATTACATTGAGCCTGCAAAAAACAAATACGCCTATTATCTGGAGGGTTTTGAGAAAGATTGGAATTATATAGATTATCAACGGTCTGCCACATATACGAACCTCGATCCCGGCAGGTATGTGTTCAGGGTTAAAGCTTCAAACAATGATGGCGTATGGAATGAAACAGGAGTTGCCCTGGAGGTGATCATAAAGCCTCCCTGGTGGAAGACCTGGTGGTTCAGTATTATTTTTTATTCAGCTTTGATTGGTTTGTTGTTTCTCCTTTACTATTTGCGTATGGCCTATTACCGGTATGAGCAAAAGAAACTTTCGCAGCTGGTAAAAGAAAGAACCATGCAGTTGGAAGAGGTTGCCTTGTCCATGGAAGAGAAGCAGGAAGAAATAAACTCGCAAAAGGAGGAACTCCTGGCTCAAAGGGATGAACTGGAACGCAGCAACATCATGCTGCAACAGCAAAAAGAAATGATTCTGGAGCAACATCATGAGCTTGAAAAGCACCGGAATCAGCTTGAACAACTCGTTGAAGAACGTACCAGAGAATTGATTGAGGCAAAAGAAAGGGCTGAAGAGTCGGATCAGCTGAAATCTTCCTTTCTGGCCAATCTGAGTCATGAAATCAGAACCCCGCTGAATGCCATCCTGGGTTTCTCTGCGCTGCTGGGTGAAGAAGATGTTACGCATGAGGATCGCACAGAGTACAACCGGATTATGAACAACAGCAGCAAAATGTTGCTCGACCTGATCAATGACATCATGGATATTTCCAAGATCGAGGCAGGACAGATGACACTGTTGCCGGTTAATGTTAAGCTGAGCCGGGTTATTTCAAACATCGTGGATACATACGAAATGCTGATGAACAGGAACGATTCAGGCACCATCAGAAAGGTTGATCTGAAAGTGAACATGGCTCCTGACATTCATGATATGCAAATCAAAGCCGACAAAACCAGGCTTGAACAGGTATTGTCGAACCTGATGAGCAACGCGGTTAAGTTTACCAGTCAGGGTTGTATTGAGATCGGATGCAGGCGGAATCATTCCACTGACATGATCGAATTCTATGTGAAAGACACAGGCATTGGCATCAAAGAAGAGTACCAGGCTATGATCTTCGAGCGTTTCAGAAAGGTAGAGGATGATAAGACACAACTATACCGGGGAACCGGTTTGGGACTGGCCATTTCATCACATTTGGTAACCCTTATGGGTGGCACCATGAAGGTGGAATCACAACCCGGCAAAGGATCTGAATTTTCTTTTACGCTTCCTTTGAATGAATCTGCTTCCGTAAATAAATCGGGACAAACCGAAAAGAAAGCCGAAAATGCCATTCCCGACCTGGGCCAATATGATATTCTGATTGCAGAAGACGACATCTCCAACTTCAACTACATCAAAAAACTGCTTCAAAAGGCAAATGCCCTAGTTCACCATGCCGAAAACGGCAGGAAGGTTTTGGAAATCATGACGGATCACCCTGAAATCAAACTGATCCTCATGGATATCAAAATGCCTGCAATGGATGGCATTGAAACGCTTCATGAATTGCGAAAACTGAATATTCAGATCCCGGTAATTGCCCAAACTGCCTATGCGCTGGCAAATGACAGGGAAAGGCTTTCTGAAGAGGGATTTGATGAATACATCTCCAAGCCCATCAGTGCACCTTTGTTTTACAAAATGGTAGCAGAACTGCTGGGGTTGTGCAGTTAATCCGATACTTACATATTATAACAACGCCGGCATGAATTTGGCGTGCAGTATAAGGCCGCTTTTGCCGGCAATTACCGTATGCCTTATGTTGTCGGGAATTACGGCACAATCGCCGGGATCATAGGTTACCTCTTTGCCGTTAAGCAAGCAAATTCCGGAGCCCTCTATGACTTCATGCAATTCTGTTTTGCCATCGTGAATGTGCTCTTCCAGTGCGCATTCCGGATCAATCCTCACAATATGAGAACTAAACCGGTTATCAGTCTGCTCTCCGGTTACGATGTGTTTTAAATATACACCCCTGAACGCCGGATGCGGATTCCATTGCTTATCATGATGGGTGACCGAGCTTCCGGTCAGATGGGTTTTCCCCTTTTCCAAAAGACTACTTGCTGAATTATTTTCCATGATTCCTTATTATTTGAATTGACAGTAACAAAGGTAACCCTGGCCGCAATCCGGCAGTTGTATAATCTTGCTATTCTTCAGGTAAACTACGTATTCCCTGCTGATACACCTGTGGTGTAACGCCATAATACCTGCTGAAATGCCGGATGAAATGGCTTGTATCATAAAATCCTGCCGCAATGGCAATATCACTGACCGTTTGACCTGATTCAAGGAATTCCCTTGCCTGTCGCAGGCGGTTATCTAAAAGGTACTGATGCGGAGCCATGCCTGTTTGAGTTTTAAACAAACGCGACATATGGAAAGCACTGATTGCAGCTTTATCAGCCAGGGTGTCCAACAGATGGGGTTCAGCTAAGGACTGGTCCAGCATGGTTTTAACCTTTTCCAACCTGTTGTCTTTTACTAAAGCTACCGACGGTTCTTTTTTTCTGAAACAATGCATTTCAGAAATCAACCATTCAATATTCATATCCGTTTTTTGCAGGGTGCCCGTCATTGCTTTGTGGAAAAGCCTTTCCAGATTTCCGGCAAGCAGATCACTACCAACAATATTCTCAAATTGAAGGTTGCCGGTACCGGCATTTTGGCGAATCAAAGCTGGTGCAAAAGACAGCACGATGTAATCATGCCCGGGATTCTGAGTTTCGCCGATTGCATGAGGTTCTTCTGAATTGATGATGAAAACATCCCCTTCGGCAATGATGTAATCATTAAGGTTTATGGTCAGCATACGAGAACCTTTGATCACCATGCCCAGGCTTATTGATTTGTGCCTGTGAAGCGGAAATTTTCGGGATATTCCGCGACCGCAAACCAGACCAATACGACTGTCAGTACTTTTATAATAAAGAATTATCGGTTTCAGGCTCTGTGCTTTTGGCATTAATATAGAATTTGTTACATGCCATAATTTACTTTTTATCCGTAATTGATCGTGTAAATAGTTCCGGTGTTGTGCAAAACGTATAAGTTGAATTTGGCATGAAAATCCAATCGAATATACCCTTATTTAATTAAATGTAATGCACGTCGTGCAGGTAAAAGTCCACATTTTCAATTGGTTTTTTTATTGTGCTTTTTTGCATAATCAGGCAATTATACTCCGATAAAAAATGTCATTCCACCGGAATATAAATTTCACTTTCCGAATTTTCATTGTAAGGCCCCAGGCACTTCTCGCCATAATACTCGTAATTGAACGGTTTGGTGAGCCTGTAATGGGTGTCGGGAAGGAATTGATTGTAAATGTATTTGTAGGTATAACCAACCTTGTTGGCTAATCCTTTGTGAATAAACCTGAGGTACCTGCCGTTCGGTATGGTTTTAATTACAAACAGCGGATTCAGGTCTTCCACATGGGTTACCTCGGCGCCAATGAAAAAGTACAAGCCTCCGATTTCCTGTTGATCCGACCAGTATTGCACCTGGTAAAAACGTTCCGGAGAGATCCTGTTTCTGATCGAAGGGACTTCATTCATAAACCGGGTCCATTCTTTCGAAAGATCAGTTATTTCATCATCTTCACTTAAAAAAAAGGATATGCCAACCAGAGTTTTTTCCAGCATTTCCAATAATTCAGGTGGTGTGTTCCTAACCTTATCCGATTGATAAATGTATTCAGGGGTTATGGGTGCAACCAAAGCCAGTATCGATAAAGAGTTCCCGTTCCTGATTTCGGTTGGATTCACATGAAACTGTTTTCGAAATGCACGGGTGAATGATTCATGGCTGCCAAATTGATAATCATATGCAATATCGGCAATTTTTTTATTGGTGTCGCGCAATTCATAAACAGATTGAGTCAGCCTGCGCTGCTGGATATAGTTTTTGGGAGAGTATCCTGTGATGCTCTGAAAAAGCCGGATAAAATGATACAGCGAATAGCAAACTTCATGGGATACCCTGAAAACATCAAGCTCTGACTTCAGATTCTTTTCAATAAACTGAATTGCTTTTAGTATTACTTCCTTGTTGGTCATGATCATTTCAGAAAAATGCACCTTGCAGCATTTGTCTGCAAGGTGCCGGCAATTTAGTTAAAAGTTGAATTCATTTTGCCAGTCGAATGCTTCAGATTCTTCATCCCATTTGGGCCAATGATCACACCACTGCGGAACCCTGCAGTCTTTAACCCTTTCTGAAAGGTGGTAGGGTTTGATGTCCAGAACGGGAGTTTCATTCTCAGCATCAATCCAGGGCGTGTATAGGATTCCTTTCTCATAGTCGATACGCAGCACTGAGATGTTGGTAATTAATAAGGGATTGGGGCGGACAGGTGATCGTGTGGCAAACACACCGATCTTTTCAGGCCCTTTCTTATAGGGTTTCTCACTCACCAATATCTTACGTAATTCAGGTGTGTCAACCAGACTTCCCCACCAGGTTATCTGGAGATGACTGAATCCTTCAATTCCCACTAATCCCGAAATAAATTCTTTTTTGAGCTGAATGGAATAGTTGCCGTTTGAGGCAATAACCTTGCCTATAGGCTTTAATTCAAAATTATTGTTCATTTTTCTTAGTTTTTATTGAAATATGGTTTTCATTACCGGTAATGGCACAAAATTAATTTCAATTACGATTAAAGCCTTGATCATATTTGCTGATCTGTACCCGCAGTTTGACAGAAATTGCTGATTTTTAATCCTGCAAATGAATATGCAAGATAATCGTATGCGTGCGATGCTTGTGCAGGTTGTGTGCTCAAAACACATGAAAAGGATGTTCGTTTTCGTACACCACTTGTTACAAAGCCGTTCACTTATTAACTGTTACCGTTATTGGATTAACGCTATATAATAAATTGTTTATCAAATCATTATAAGGTTTGGCCCAAAATGTGTAAAGGCAGGTTGGGCCCTTAATAACCATTAACAACAATCTGATATGAAATACAATTTACACAACTTTATTCAGGTAGTATTCCTGATAACAGCCGTAATTCTTTTCTCTGGTTTTACCGGAGGTGACGAAGCCGAAAGAGGCACCATAACCGGAATACTGGTGAACGACAGCACCTCTGCGCCGGTATCTTTTGCTTCTGTAGCATTGTTAAATGCAACAGATTCTGCCCTTATTTCCGGCGTTATATCTGACGATCAGGGGAAATTCAATTTCAGTGGATTACCCTATGGCAAATACAACATCAAAGCTACTTTTGTTGGTTATAAAACAATTCAAATAAAAGACATTGAACTTTCATCCCGTAACAGAATGGTTAATCTGAATGAAATGAAGATGACCGAAGATGTAAAGTCGATAGATGCTGCGGTAATAGTAGGCCAGCGCCTGAAAGGTGAAGAAAAAGTCGACCGTACCGTTTTCACCTTAAATGACGATATCCGGAAGGCTTCTACCACCGCTCTTGATGCATTGAAGCATATTCCGTCGGTATCTGTAGATTTTATGAATAATGTATCGCTGGAAGGTAGTTCAAATATTCAGTTTTATGTAGACGGTGTATTGCGAAACAAGGAATATGTGGCACAGCTAAAGCCCGATATGGTTGATAAAATTGAATTGATCACAAATCCCGGCGTGCGTTACGATGCAGAGGTTTCAGGGGTAATCAATATCGTATTGAAAAAAGAAGCACGGTATGGCATCAGCGGATCTGTAAAAATACCGGTTCCACATCCTGAAAATATCTTGGCAGAACCCGCAGCAAATATAGAATACGGTAACCAGCGATTCCGGTTTTATGCCAGCGATCAGCTGCACTATGAAAGGTTCAACGGAAAGGATCAGGTGACTACACGCATTGATGATGTGAATGGAAGTCCGTATTTCTTTGATAAAACAGGTAAGGGAAAGAACAGTTGGCAGCAGAATTACATGAATTATGGAATCGACTGGTTCCTCAATGAAAAATCATCACTGAATTTCCTGGGCGAATGGAGAAACTGGAAAGGCGTATCTGATAATTACCATATCTCAAGCCATACCTATTCGGGTGATTTACTGACAGAATATCTTGCATCAATAAGGGATTCAAAGGATAAAAGTAACAATTACTACTTCTCGTTGTATTACAGGAGAAAATTCCGAAAAGACGGGGACGATCTCAGGCTGGAAGCTTACTATAACCAGCAGACAGGAAGGGTTAACAACAACTATTCCGATACGTACCTGAATACGGAAGACCTGGTAACACCCCTTTCGCATATCAGGCGGAACGACCTCACTGAAAACCTGAGGCGAAATGGTGAGCTGAAGTTTGACATTGCCTTTACCCTTGGAAATTTGAAAAATGAAGCCGGTTACCGGACATATGCAGCCTGGATGGAGAATGACTTTACCGAAAGACACATTATTGAAGAGGTTGTTAGTGAAAAAAGTGAGGAATTCAATTATATGGAAACCCGGCAAACTGCATATTACAATCTTTCAGGAAAAATCAAAAAATTCACCTGGCAGGCCGGATTAAGGGGTGAATACTCCTGGATTGAGATCAACTCGGAAAACCATACCGATTATACGGTTTTGTTGCCCCAGTTTACCTTGAATCAGAATTTGCAGGCAGAACAAAACATCAAGCTGACCTATCGCAAACAAATTTTCAGACCTTCAATTAACAGTCTGAACCCCTTTGAAATCTGGTCTGATTCGATGCATGTGCGCAGGGGTAATCCTGACCTGGAACCCACCATCGAAAACCGCTTTGAATTAACCTATTCCAAGAACTTTAAGGCCAATTACCTGTCGCCTAAATTATACATCCGCTACACAACCAACGGCATTCAGGACAACACTAAAGTAACCGGTGAAGGTGTAACTGAAATCACACAGGATAATATAGGCCGGAATATGGAGTATGGTTTAAGTCTGAATGGTGCCTTTCAGATCATGAAGCGCTGGAGAATCAACGCCAATGTATCGGTTTTCAACAGGTATATTAAAACCGACAAAGCTATTGCAGGTCATGCATCTGAAGAGAAAGCCAGTTACAGGTTCAATTGCAGCAATATTGTAACGTTACCCAAAGATTATTCGGTGTTTATGTTTGCCAATTACGGAAGTCCGAATATCAGCTACCAGAGAACCCATTCAAGGGATTTGCTGATACTCTTTGGAGCCGAAAAGAAATTTTCCGAAAAGCTTAGTGTTGATGTAATCTATAATCCGCTGATAAAAGAGTTCATGTATCAAAAAGTGAAAACCGAAACTCCCGGGTACCACGAAAGCTGGGCAGGCCATGTGGATGTCGACCAGTTGTTCTGTTTCTCAATTACCTATAATTTCAAACGGGGCAACAAGATCAGCAAGATCAACAGATCGGCTGAATACGAAAGAACCGAAGGAAAAGGTGGTCTTTAGTATCGCTAATCGACTGGTTTGGCCCGCAAATACTGGGCCGGCCAGTCGGTTTTGCTATTCAGTTCATGCGCTGCCCCGAATGCAAAATACGGATTTCGGAGCATTTCCCTTCCAACAAGAATCAAATCGGCTTCTCCCTGCTGCAGGATATTCTCAGCTTGCCCGGCAGATGTAATCAAACCCACGGCACCTGTTAATATTCCTGTTTTCTTTACCGCAGCCGAAAAGGGAACCTGGTACCCCGGTTTCAATGGTATAGAAGCATTGGCTACATTACCACCCGAAGAACAGTCGATCAGATCCACCTGACTGTCTTTAAGTATTGCTGCCAGTTTTACAGTTTCTTCAGTTGTCCATCCTCCCGAAGACCAGTCTGTTGCTGAAAGTCGTACAAAAACAGGATATTCATCCGGCCATTCCTTTCTTACAACCTCAACAACCTGCAGCAGCAAACGAATGCGGTTTTCAAACGAGCCTCCATACTGGTCTGTTCTTTGGTTACTTAGTGGCGACAGGAACTCATGAAGCAAATAGCCATGTGCGCTGTGTATTTCTGCAATTTTGAACCCGGCTGATACGGCTCGCTTTGCAGCTGTTCTGAAAGCTTCTATTACCTGATTGATTCCCGCTTGATCCAAAGCGGCAGGTATTCTGTCATCGGGGTTGAAAGGTATCACATCGGGAGCCACAGTCTGCCAACCGCCATGATGCATATCCAGTTGTTTACCACCCTCCCAGGGTACAGCGCACGATGCTTTTCTTCCGGCATGGGCCAGTTGAATTCCTGCAATTGCCCCATGGGCATGGATAAAATCGGTTATTCTTCTTAAACCCGGCATGTGCTCATCATGCCAGATGCCCAGGTCACCGGGTGTAATTCTTCCTTCAGGAAGAACCGCAGTGGCTTCTGATATTACCAACCCGGCACCGCCGACAGCCCTGCTGCCCAAATGCACCAGATGCCAGTCGTTGGCATACCCGTCAACAGCAGAATACTGGCACATTGGGGAAACTGCAATCCTGTTTTTAATGGTGATGCTTCTGATGGTGATTGGTTGAAATAAAAGCGACATGTTTTTTGCTTATAACAACAACCCTATTCGTGTTTTGTTGTAATCCAATTCAATGCATCCTCAACTTCCCTGAAATAGGCATTTACTACCAACTGTGACTTATCCAGCTTTTTCACGAAATTCTCAACTGAGAACTTTGAAAATACATCTTCGGGTACAATGATCGCGTGGAGCATTTGTCCGTGTTGTTTGGCATGCTGGGTGCAACGGTTCACGCCGTGTTCCTGTCCCTGCGGACTTAACCCTCTGTGCATCCGGGTATCGAGAATCAGGTTTTTGGCACCTTTTTGAACCATCAATTTAAGTACTTCTTCCAGCAGCGATGAAAAGAGTTCGAAACTGGTAAATCCCTTCCAGGTTTCCAATATACAGCTGGCTTCAGGATAATAGGTAAGCGTTAAGCTATCATGCTCAAGAATAATTTCTGACTTCATTTTAATAAGAGTTTGGTTAACTTATTTCATTAACGCAACCTTTTAAAAAACGTTACGGGTTTATTATTTTTTTTGAATGAACCCCTGCGGCTAACGCACAGCATGCCAATCGGTGTTGTCTCCCGCAACTATCACACAAAGCCAATTCTTTTGAGTTGTTACTTTTTAAGAGTAATTAGCAGATGATTCTGTGATATGTCTTTGATTTCTTCTGCTGCTGCTGATATACCGGATTGATGACGTTCCAGGAAACCATTTTTATCAGCCTCAGAAGCAAACTTAACCGATATCAGCGTGTTATCGGTTCTTTGCAAAA
>JAFGOR010000012.1 GCA_016926375.1 Bacteroidales bacterium | reverse complement strand
ATGGTGAACCCGTGCTCCCTGATTTTTTTTACGGCAAAAGCCAGTTCTTCGGTGATTTCGTGATAGTGATTGATGTGAGTCATAAAATACACATACTTCTCAAATCCCTTTGTGTATTTGTTGGCAGCGGTTTTGATCAATTCAAGAAATTCATCGGTGATGGCCATAGGTAAAACCACTGGCACCCGGGTAGCCATCCGGATCACCCTGAGGTGCGGTATGCGGCTGAGTTCTTCGAGTATGTACTGCAGCCTGTGTTTGCTGATCATCAGGGCATCACCACCGGTTACCAGCACCTCATTGATATTGCTGTTTTGTGCAATATAAAACAGACCTTTGTTGATTTCAGTGGTGTTTACTTCAACTGTGGTATCCAGAGATTTGGCCCGCTGGCAATGCACGCAATACGAGGCACAACTTGTGTTTTCTGCAACAAACAAGGCTACCCTGTTGGGATATCGCTGGTATGCCGCTCCAAAACTTCGTGAACTCTCACTCATGGCACCTTCTTTACCTGTATTTGGAAACAGCAGGTTGGCAGGGGTGGGTACGCTTTGCCAAAATACCGGATCAAGCCGCTTCTCTTCTTTTTCTCCAGGCATCATCACCGGATGAAAAGGATCTTCAGACATCAGCGAAGCATAGTAAGGGGTAATGCGCATGGGCTCTTTACCCTGTCCTTTCATGGACCTGCAGGTACGGTCAATTTCCTGTTCCTGGTAATCACTCAGTTTAATAACCTGTTTGAGCTGATCAACTGTGCGAATGGAATGCCTGATCTGCCAGGCAGGATCGTTCCATTGTATTTCGGTAATTTCTTTCCAAATTGGAATGTGGTTGAATTTTCTGGGCTTGTATAAGAAATTGTTGCCTTTTTCCATAAGTATTTCCTTCTGCACTTTGCATTCACATATCAGCAGATAAAATTAGTACAAATGAGAAAAAGAAACCCGTTAAATCAATCTTGTTTTTAATGGGGTAGGTTTAATACATCTGATAATCAAATATTTCGTCCGATTCCACAAATATCTTTTCAACCGGTAATTGCGTTACATGAATCATGGCTTTGGCCACAGTACTGGCCTTAATACCTTTGAATTTCTTTAATGGCCCCACAAAGAGCCATCCAGCCAATTTCATGAAGAAAACGGCAATACGTTCTCCAAATCTGAACTCGTGCCGGTCTCCCATGAGCAGCGAAGGCCTTAGTATTTTCAGGTTACCCTTATACGCATCTTTAACTGCATGCTCCATTTCTCCTTTGGTGCGCAAATAAAAATTACCCGTATGGGCATCGGCACCGATGGAGGAAATGATAACCAGATTCTGAATTCTTAAATCCTGTGCCAGTTTAGCCACCTGAAGCGGAATTTCAAAATCAACCTTTCTGAAGGCTTCCTGTGAACCGGCTGTTTTAATAGTAGTGCCAATACAGCAGAAAAACTCATTTGCTTTGAGCCGGTTATAATAATTTACCAAATCTGAGAAATCATCCAGCAACAGTTGCTCCAGTTTCTGATCTACTATAGGCAATGTTTTTCTGGCAACAATAACTATTTTGCCATACAGGTTGTTGTTCAATAGAGCTTTTACCAATTCCTTCCCAACCAGTCCGGTTGCTCCAAAAACCACTGCTGTCTTGTTCATCTATCTGAGAATTTGTTGTATCTGTGTTTATAATTGCTTCATTTCATCCAGGGCTCTCTTTCTGACTAAGGCAAGTGCCATGTTGTTATCATTCAATCGGGTCACCTTTTCAAGTAATTGCCTTGCTTTCTCTTTATCTCCTTTTTTTTGGCAGGCCTGTGCCCAATAGTATAAGTCATAAGCATCTGTAGTGTTGGACTCGGTGAATAGCTGAATGGCCTTGTCATAATTACCTTTTTTCAGTTCAAGTAATGCCATGGTGGCATGATAGAAGGTGTTTAAGCGGGGGTACTTATTGCTTTCTAAATAGGCTATGTATTTCTCAGACTCAATGTATGCCTGGTCAAATTCACCATTCATTATTAAAAAATACATCTGCCAGATTATCATATTGGCTTTCAGAATTTCTTTGTCGGTATCTGCCAATCTAATGTTTTTAGCCAAGTCCGGTAACTTGCTGAAACGCGCCAATGCTTCTGAAGGATCATTATTCTCAGCCAGCAAATATCCCTGAATAACAGTACTTTGAATGATGTTGAGTGTGTTTTCATGAGTTTCTGCCAGCCTGCGCCACTCAATGATCACATTGAGCGCGCTTTCGGTATTGCCCTCATAAACATAGGTTGTTGCTTTCAAATACAGGGCGTTATATTTCTGGTCCGGTTCGTTAGCCTTATCGAAATAACTCTGGTAATGTTTTCGGGCTGCTTCAAAATCACTTTTGAATATGTAGTTATTTCCCAAACCCCTTATGGAAAATACAAATTCAGGGTCCTTCTCAAGTGCCGTATGGTATTGCGCGATTGATTCATCATACTTACTGTTGTTTAATAGAAATTCGGCATAAGAATCATAAGGATTGGCCTTGTCCGGAATTAGCTGAATATACTTTTTGAACGCCTTCTCTGCATTGATGTTGTCGTTTAGGTTTAGGTTACAGTATCCCAACATATTATATGCGGGTGCGTAACTGCTGTCTATTTCAACTGCACGCAAATAATACCTGAGTGCTTCTTTATCATCGCCTGTTGAACTATAGTAATTTCCCGCTTCTGTCTGTACTCTTTTATCGAGGGGAAACTCCTGTAAAAGCTGATCAACAAGTGCTTTTGCCTGAACTTTGTCACTGTTGGCAAAGGCTTCAGTCAGCAAAATTTGTAGCCTTTCCCCCTGTGTTACCTTATCACTCAGTTTTACTGCCTTTTCCAGGTTCTTCCTGAAGATGTCGTATCCCCCGCCACTTTGGGCCCTATATAAATAGGCCATGGCAAATTTGGGATCCAGCTCAATGGCTTTGTTGAAAAGTAAGATGGCAGTATTGAATTCTACATTCTCCAGATACTCTCTTCCCTGGAGAAAAAAGTTTTTGGCTTTTTGAGATGCGGCAGTAATTGGCACCTCATCCGACTGTGCCCGAAGATCATTTGAAATGAAGAAACAAACGATCAATGTACTGAAAAATAAACCGGTATTTTTTTTCATGTGATTGATGGTTTTGTTTGACTATGGATAATAACAACACAATTTGGATTTATTAAGTTACGACTTTTATTGCTAAGCGCAAAAAAAATCGACAATGGGAAGCGAATTCTGCCGATTTGAGCGGACATTTCCGTTTTCTTGCATAAATTCACTCACAAATGTGCTGATTCAAATGAATTGCGTGAATTTTGCGCAGGGGTTAAAATAGGAATGAGCCGGAGTAATTATGGAAAAAGTACTCATTACCGGAGGTACAGGATTGATAGGAAAGCATTTAACAAAAATGCTGATCGATAGAGGATATTCTGTTGCGCTGTTGGGCAGAAAAAATAGTAAAGCAGGCAGCATGCAAACCTGGTTTTGGGATATTGAGAACCATACAATTGATGCTGGGGCGTTTGATTCGGTAGATTATATAATTCATCTTGCAGGTGCCGGTATAGGCGATAAAAGGTGGACATCACTAAGAAAGACAGAGATCCGCGACAGCCGCATCAGGTCAGCGCAACTGATCTTTGATCAGATGATGCAGGAAAAGACACACATTAAAGCATTTATCTCTGCTTCAGCTATAGGGTATTATGGTAGCATTACTTCAGAAAAGATCTTTACGGAAGCTGATCCGCCGGCTACCGATTTCCTGGGTGAAACCTGCCGGTTGTGGGAAGAAGCAGCCGACATGTTCCGGGATGCCGGTATCAGAACGGTAAAAATCAGAACTGGTGTTGTGCTGGCCCCAAACGGGGGGGCACTCTCCAAATTGTTACTGCCGGTGAAGATGGGCATTGGTTCACACCTGGGTAACGGACGCCAATACATGCCGTGGATTCATCTGGATGATCTTTGCTCAATCTTTTTAAAGGCTTTGAAGGAAGATTCAATGTCAGGGCCCTACAATGCTGTGGCGACCGAACATGTCACCAACCGTCAGTTTGTTAAGGAGCTCGCCAGAGAATTACATAAGCCCTTGTGGTTTCTGCCGATTCCTGCTTTTGCACTGAGGTTGCTCTTTGGTGAAATGGCAACCATGCTGCTTACCGGAAGTCGTGTTGCAGCAGACAGAATAACAACTGCCGGTTATGAATTCAGATACGGAACCCTGGATAAGGCATTAAAACATTTGTTAAAATCTTAAGGTGAACAGACACATGACAAGTTAGAAATTTCACCAACTTTATTGACAAACTCTGATAACCTAAATACAATAAAATGGAAAATATAAGTAAACGGCAACTTGGCCGCACAGATGCTCAGATTACGGCAATCGGACTGGGATGCTGGCAGTTCAGTAAACAGCAGAATATGGCGGGTAAATTCTGGCCTGTGCTTGACGATGAGGTCATCAATCAGGTGGTATCGCTTTCGCTCGAAGGGGGTATTGATTGGTTTGATACTGCCGAAGTATACGGTAACGGGGCTTCTGAAAAGGCTTTGTCGTTGGCTTTACAGAAAGCCGGTATAAAACCGGATGGGGTTTTTATTGCCACCAAATGGTGGCCTGCTTTCCGTTTTGCTTCCAACATAGCCAAAACCATTGATAACAGAATCAACGCCCTGGCGCCTTATCCGATTGACCTTTATCAGGTGCATCAGCCCTGGGGCTTTTCCAATGAGCGAAAAGAGGTAGGCGCCATGGCTGAATTACATAAACAAAAACTGATCAGGCATATCGGTGTAAGCAATTTTTCTGCCAGGCAAATGCAACATGCATGGGAAACTCTTGACAAAATTGGTATTCCGCTTGCCTCCAACCAGGTTAACTACAGTTTGTTGAACCGGTCGATTGAAACAAATGGCATCATGGACCTGGCGAAAAAACTGGGAATTACCATTATTGCCTATTCGCCACTTGCGCAAGGACTGGTTACAGGAAAGTTTCACGACAATCCGGCGCTGATTAAAAACACCGGGTTCCGAAAATACAGCGGGCAGTTTAAACCGGTAGGATTGGCTAAAAGTTTGCCTGTGGTGACCCTGGTTAAAGAACTGGCTCAAAAATATAAGGTGACTCCCGCGCAAATAGCGCTCAACTGGCTGCTCCATTTTCATGGCAATACAGTGGTTGCAATTCCGGGCGCTACAAAAGACACACATGTAAAAGAAAACACCGGCGCCATGAAATTCAGGTTATCAGACCAGGATATGGACAATCTGGATAAGGTTAGTGCAGGGTATAAATAGAGACAAGGGACAAGGGACAGTGACTAGTGGTAGTGGCAGTGGCAGTGGCAGCAGCAGCAGTGGTAGTAGCAACAGCGGCAGCGGCAGTGGCAGAGATAAGTCATGCAGTCAATTTAGTCCAGCAGTCTTGCAGTCATACTGAGCTTGTCGAAGTATGACGAAAAAATCTGCGATATCTGCTCAATTTGCGCGATTTGCGAGAACTTCTTAAAATATTTGCATGAAAGCTCTAATCGGCATTATAGTAAAACATGACTAGAAGTAATATCGGCTCCTGATTTCTACTCAAAAACAACCACCCGGTCTTCCTTTACCTGCTTTTTTTTGTATTCTACCGCATGAACAATTTCGCCGTAATTATTGATCAGGTTGATTAAAGCGCCGGTATTGGCCAATAAAACATTTGTACCTCTTAATCGGATGGTTTTTGCTTCCCCTCCCTTTAGTTTTCCGCTCAGGGGCATCATTTTGCCTTTTACCTCAACTATCCAGCCGCTCAGGTCAATAGTTGCTGCTGATATATTCAATATCGAAATGCTTTCTTTTGTTTTGTCACTGCCCTTGGGATTTATCAGTGCACCTGTAATTTTTACCTGATGTACAGTTGGCTTTTTAAACAATTGCATGGCCATTTTTACTGCTTTTTCAGCATCCACTTTGCCATATCCATAATACCTGCTGTGCCCCATTACATCGTACTGCCCGTTCCCTGGGTCAATTTTCACGGCAGTGTCACGGATGATGTTTTTTACCTCTTGCAGTGTAAGTTCCGCATTTACCGATAACATCAGCGCAATGGTTCCGGCGGCTCCGGGACAGGCACTGGATGTGCCGCCGAAATTATCGGTATAATCCCCACTCCTGTTATAACCCGCACCTCCCTTCCTGTCGGTGGTGTATATGCCGCTGGTAACAGGATTGGGGTGCGACAATGTTAGCGATCCGATGTCATTGCTTGGGAAGCAGCACCAGACAGCATCACCATAATCGCTGTAAACACTTCTTTTGTTTGTGTCGTTGCAGGCAGCTACTGCAATTACTTTCGGATAGCTGGCATAACCATCGTACTGAATATCTTCATTCCCGTTCCCTGCTGCAAAAGTTATGATACAGCCCTTTCCGTTTCTTCCTTTTGTAAAGGCATACTCCATGGCAAGCCGGGTACTATCGGGCATATCCACAAAATTGAAGTGAGCAGGATCATTCGGATCTTCCCAGTGTCCATCAGGCGGACCCCAACTGCATGAGATGATATCGGCACCATGATCAACTGCCCATTTGAAAGCCACTGACTCCTTGTACGATCCCAGTTCTTCATACAACCTGATGGGAATCAGGAGGGCATCCGGGGCTACTCCCGAACAACCGATTCCTGATGCTGCCGCAACACCTGCACAGGCTGTGCCATGATTGTCATAGGCGCTTTTGGGCCTGGGATCGTTTATGCTATAGGTAATATCCCTGGCTGCAACAATCTTTGCCGGCTGGTTGAATTCGGGGTGATCAATGTCGAAGCCATCATCAATCATGGCAATTCTTACATTTGCCCCGGTTGATAAGGCATGGGCGACTAAGGCGTTAACATTTGAGTTGATCGCAGTTCCGTTAATGGTGGTTTGCTTCAGATGCCATTGCTTGTCGTGTATCTTCCTGAGTGCTTTCTTTCTGATTAACTCGGGGTGACACAGTTCAACCTCCTTTTTTTGAAGTAAGGTTTCAGCCAGTTCAAATATTTGTAAACCAATATTTTCAGGCGCGCCGGCAAAATACATGTTGGCTGCGTAATCAGGCTTTTGCTTCACAGTAAGGTTGTTTTCTGCCAGAATCTTCTCGCAAACAGCCGGCTTGATGTTGTCGAAAAACTTGATAATCAGGTTTTCTGTATAAAGCACCGGGGTTTTTCCGTCGGGGTCAAGCAAAAGTCGTCCGGCAAAACGTAATTCGGGTTCGCGTTTTAAAATTTTCCGGGCATGGTCCCTGGTAGTTTTTCGGTTTTTCACGGAATTGTTAGCTCTCAGTACAGTTACATCAGCATCGGGGAACTCCAGTTGTACGGTAAAATCTTCCAGTGCCTTTTTTGCTGCTTCGGAAAAAACAGCATCACTTAAATTCCTGGAATTTCTGGTACGGATAACCAAATGCTCTTTGCTTTCCTGAAGTGTTTTTTTCTTGCCGTTTTTTCCGCCGATAGTGTAGGTGTACATAACGATAGGATTTAATTTCTTTTACCCTTGAACAGAACAATTCCAAAAATCTTGCTGCATCAACATCCAACTAACCATCAACTTCCTTTATTCTCTGATAAAATTACGAAAAAAATGCGGAAAGAGAATTGGAACAAAACAGGAACATCAGAATTATTTTCTGCTCTGACGGCAGAGCCTATGTCATTGCGAACGGAGTGAATCAATCTCTGCCAAAGCAGCGGTTAAGCAATTTTCATCATGACGAATCGTCTTTCACCTGTTGTTAGAACCATTATTTTTTGATAATGGTAAACTTTCTGTCCGGCTTCAGACCATTATTTTTGTATTTTTACACATTATGGGAAAAATTATCGGAGTTCTGACATCCGGCGGCGACACGCCGGGATCCAATGCAGCAATCAGGGCATTGGGCAAAGCCGCCATATCCAATTATGGCATGCAACTGATTGGTTTCAGAGATGGTTTCAGAGGCCTGATGGAAAATCATCTTGTAAGTCTTGATAACAAAATGCTTTCAGGGATACTTACTCTTGGAGGCACTATCTTGGGCACATCGCGTGAAAAGCCTTTCAGCATGAACGTTAATGGCAAAGAAAAGGACATGACCAATGTGATTGTGGAAAACTACCACAAGAACGGACTCGACGCCCTCGTTTGCATTGGAGGTAACGGAACCCAGAAAAATGCCTGGCACCTGGCGCAACAGGGGCTGAATATCATCACCCTGCCGAAAACCATTGACAACGATGTGGCCGGAACCGACATGACTTTCGGTTTTGACACTGCCATGGGTATAGCCACTGAAGCCATCGACAGGTTACACAGCACAGCCAGCAGCCACCACCGGATTATCATCGTTGAGATTATGGGGCATAAGGCCGGCTGGTTGGCACTTGGCGCAGGTGTGGCCGGTGGTGCCGATGTGATCCTGATACCCGAAATTCCTTATCACATTGAGAAAATTGCGGAATCAATACTTGAGCGTAAGGCACAGGGCAAATCATTTTCCATTATTGCCATTGCTGAAGGTGCCATATCCCAGGATTTTAATATAATGTACTCTGAGCTGAAAGAAAAAATCGGTAAATCAAAAGATGAAAAAACGAGGAAAAAGCTAAAGCAGGAACGCGAAGAGTTGGATGTGCTGAATACTTCCAATACCATTCGCCTGGCAAATCGCTTGCAGGAACTCACACATCTTGAGGCTCGTATTACCATTTTGGGTCATCTGCAGCGAGGCGGCGTTCCTTCAGCAGCCGACAGGTTGCTGGCAACACGTTTGGGAACTGCCTGTGCCAAATTCATTCAAAAAGAAGAGTTTGGGGTGATGATTGCGCTCAAAAAAAATAAGATCTTAGCTGTTCCGTTAGCTGATGTGGTAGGTAAAACCAAAAAAGTGCCACCAGGTCACCAGTGGATCAAAAGCGCCCGTAGGGTCGGAACCTGTTTTGGCGATTGATTAAAACAACTGCGTCTGCCGGTTACTTTTTCTTCTTTTTCTCATTACCTCCTTCTTCAGGCGGATTGGTTGCGTTATTGAGCTTGATCTCTGCGGCTTCAAGTGATTCCCGGGCTGTTTTTAAACCGTCCTGCGCTGCTTTCTGATTGGTTTTACCTTTGCTGATGTTGGATGCCCCGGTAACGGAATTCTTGTCGGCCAGTTTCAGCTTGTTTTCGAGTTCTTTTGAATCAGTTTTGTATTTGGCATCCAGTGCTTTCAGGTCAGCTTTGGCCTTGGTTGCAGATGCCTTGTCTTTGGAAACGGACAGCTTTTCCAACACCTTCCTGTTGGTGGCGTATTCTTTATCAAGCTTCTTTCGATCTGCCGCCAGGGCTTTCATTTCGACTTTTGACTCAGCCACCATCTCATTGCCTTTCTGAATCAGTGAATCAGAAACAGCCATTGTTTTTTCGTTTTTGGCTACTTTTTCTTTGGCCGTTTCTACGTTCAGCTCAAGCTTTTTAACTGCAGTGGCATTTTTGTCAGTAGTCTGAGCTTGAGATACTGCAGGCATGATTGTACCTGCTAAAAATATCAGAATGCCTGATAAGGAAAGGATCCTTTTCATAGGGTATGTATTAAAGTAAGGTTTAGTAACTTAATTTATTTAGCCAAAACCAAATCCTAAGTTACTAAACCTAAACATGAAAATATCGTTTTTCAGAATGAATTTCTTCAAATATCTTTTATTGCACCAACACCTTATCGATAAATGTTTGCCGGTTGCCGGTGACTTTAACCACATACCACCCCTTCGACAGGTCGTTAACTGGAATTGCTACTTCTGAGTCCAGTGTTACGATACTCTTCACCAAACGTCCGTCGGGTGCAATCAGGCTGATGTGTGAAATATCTTTCTCAGGAATGCTTATATTCAATGATTCGCTGACGGGATTGGGCCATACTTTCACCACCTGCGTATTCCTGGTTTGTACCCCTGTGCTTCCCCCCGAATTTCCATCCCATCCTGCCAACCTGGCAAACATCCACCATGTTGCCATGCCTTTGAGCACACAATGCAACTTTGAATTATCCGAATGGTCACACACACTGCATGATCCATTGATCAGCGCAAGTGTATCATTCGGATTGGCAGCCAGCCACTCGGTACCCCAATTGCCTCTTCCGCCTCCGGATTTATTGTAAGAAATATCGTCGTTCAACTGGTGTACCCCTGTGTAATTGCCCTGGGCATCTCCGTCGCCAAAATACTCCCCATCCGGGTTCCAGCTTTCAATGTCGTTAAAATCAAAAAGAATCCTGTTGTTCAACTTACAATGATTTCGTATTTTCTGGTTGGCATTGTGGGTCCATTCACACGAACTTCCGTCGTTCGCGTGGCCGGTCATATAAATAAAGTAAACATCCGAACGCGGATCAGTGCCACCGGGACCGTACTTAACGACCAGTGAATCCATTCGCTTGAGGTAATAATCAATGTCATGATTGTAAATATCACACCACGAATACATGATTACGTTGCATTCAGGGTGGTCGTTCAGGTATTTTTTAACAGACGGATACCATTGTTCCTCATGACTCAGATCATAAATAAGTTCTTCGTCATCGCAATAACCGCAGCCTTCAAACAAATGAAGTTTTCCTTCGGCATCGGTGTTACTGTATTCGTAGTTCCCATCATCATAAAAAACAGCTATGGCATCCAGGCCGCCAATAATCTGGTGCCCGTGTGAGGTGTGCCCGTAACCGATATGAAGATCTGATTTCGCTTGGTTAATCCATGCCATGGGCACTGCTTTAAGATTGGTGCAATTGTGATCAATAATGAGAGGTTGTTGCTGGGCCTGCAGTGATGCAAATGCTGAAAAAAACAGGGTTGCCAGCACCGGTAGCAATAACGTGTGCTTTAAAATGCGGTTGTTTGGGGTTTTCATGGTGTTGTTTGTTGGTTAGTTAATTTTACCTGAAACATAATTTTAATCCGTATGCAAAGAACAGCCGATCAACTTTTATACGAAAACTGAATTGTTTTGATTCAAAAATACTTAAAACTGATTTAGGGATACTTTATTATGTGAAATATTCAGGATGTTGAAAGTCTTTTTCTGCGAACATGAATCCGCTACACCAAAAAAAAATGCTAATATTGATGTCCCAATCAAACAATTCATATTAACAATAAGGGGGTACAATGAAAGGTTCAGATCACATTGGATTTGACAATGAGAAGTATTTGCAGGAGCAGTTGGCGGCCATTACTGAAAGGGTAGGCCGATTTAACGATAAGTTATACCTCGAATTTGGAGGCAAAATACTCTTTGATTATCATGCTGCAAGGGTGCTACCAGGTTTCGATCCGAATGTGAAAATGCGGTTACTTCAAAAACTTAAGGATCAGGTTGATATCATTCTCTGTATAAACGCGGGCGACATTGAAAGGAAGAAGTTGCGGGCCGATTTTGGCATTTCGTATGATGTGGATGCCATGAAAACTATTGATGATTTCAGGGAATGGGGGCTTGATGTTACTGCCGTAGTCATTACCTTGTATGAGAACCAGTCGCCTGCCCGGGTTTTTAAAAACAAACTGGAGCAACGGGGCGTTAAAGTATACCTGCATTATCCCACCAAGGGATATCCAACGGATGTGGATCTGATTGTTAGCGACCAGGGATACGGCGCCAATACGTATATCGAAACACAGAAACCGATTGTGGTGGTAACCGGTCCGGGACCGGGAAGCGGTAAACTGGCCACATGCCTGTGTAATTTATACCATGAATACAAAAGGGGTATGAAAGCAGGCTATGCCAAGTTCGAAACATTTCCCATCTGGGATCTGCCCATCGACCATAAGGTGAATATTGCCTATGAGGCGGCTACCGTAGATTTGAAAGATGAGGTGCTTATTGACTCACATCACCTGAAAGCCTACCAGATTAAGGTAGTTAATTATAACCGCGATATTGAAGCATTCCACCTGCTTAAGCGCATCATTGAAAAAATAACCGGTGGGGAGTCCATGTACCGGTCACCTACTGATATGGGCGTTAACCGGGCCAGCGCAGGCATTATTAATGATGATATCGTATCGGAAGCTTCACATCAGGAGATCATTCGCAGGTACTTTAGGTGTGCCGTGGAATATGCACTGGGATTGACGGAACGAGATTCCCTGGATCACATCAACAGGATCATGAAAAAGGCGGGAGCTAAAATTGTTGACCGCAAGGTGGTTTGGCCAGCCCGGGAGGCAGCGAAAAATGCTGAAGAATCAGGTAAGGGAAATGCCGGAGTATTCTGCGGAGCTGCCATGGAATTGCGCGATGGCACCATTGTCACCGGGAAAAACTCCAATCTGCTGCATGCAGCATCCAGCCTTATTTTGAACGCGAGTAAGCATTTGGCCGGCTTGCCTGATAATATGCACCTTTTACCTCAGAGCCTGATTGACTCAGTTACACACCTGAAAAAGGACATCCTCAATGGTAAGATGGTGAGCCTGGATGTAGATGAAACCTTGATTGTATTGGGAATTAGTGCTTTATCTAATCCTGCTGCACAAATGGCGCTCGAAAATCTGAAATACCTGCAAGGATGCGAAGTGCATTTAACTCATATACCCACTCCGGGTGATGAAGCAGGCTTCAGGAAACTTAGGGTAAATCTTACCTGCGACCCTGAATTTGCCGGCAAAAGCCTGTTTATGGGAGGATGATTTACAGGGTGCTTTTACTGGCTTTCATGTGAGAACAATTGTCGGCAAGGTGATTTTTGCAGCAGCATTTCATTCATGCGTCCGGTTCAACCCGTATACCTTTCTGTAGTGATACCCATATACCACATAGGTCATAGAATCCATGAATAAGGCAGGCCTTCGGAAGAGTGTCCAGGCAAGCATTTTCCAGTATTCAAACCTGCCGCGGTTGATCATGCCAATCACGATCACGGTTTTTAGTAAAGCTTTTACGCCGGCAAATCCAACTTTTTTTGGTCTCGCCTTGCGTGGCTGGTAATTTCGAAGAAACATGCGCAATCGCTGGTAATAAGGTTTTACAGCATAGATGCTTTGAATTACCGATTTGTAGCCATTCATAAGGATGTGTTCATCCATTGCAGGGACAAAATTCATGGAGCCATCGGTATTGCTGCCTGTTGCATCCACGGTAAGCCGGTTTTCGGCCTCAAGCCTTTGATACAGCTTGGTATTTTTAGGAGCATTCAGCAAACCTACCATGGCTGAAACAATTCCGCTTTGCTGTATAAAATCGGTTTGCCGTTGAAAAATCGTTTGGGTATCACTGTCGAATCCTATAATAAACCCGGCAGAGACGTCGATACCTGCCTGTTGTATTTTTTTAACAGCACCCAGCATGTCCCTGTTCTCGTTTTGAACCTTATGGCAACTATGCAGCGATATTTCATCCGGAGTCTCTATCCCGATAAATGCAGAACCAAAACCGGCTTTAACCATTTCCGATAGCAATTCCTCATCATCAGCAAGATTTATAGATACCTGGCTGGTAAACAAAAACGGATACTTATGATCCTTCATCCATTGCTTCATGGCAGGCAACAGGTTCTCTTTTATTTCACGTTTGTTACCGATGAAGTTATCATCCACCACCGCAACCGTACCTCTCCAGTTTAATTTGTAAAGAGCATCCATTTCATGCAGTACCTGGCTGGTATCTTTCATTCGTACCTTATGCCCGAGCAGTGAGGTAATTTCACAGAAATCACAGGCAAAAGGACAGCCCCGTGTGATTTGTAAACTCATGGTGGCATAATGCTGAAGCGCCAACAAATGATAGTCGGGAACGGGTGTTTTAGTAATGTCCGCGTACTCAGTTGTCTGGTATATCCGTTCAGGCTCTTTTTTGTTTTCAATATCCTGGACAAAGGGTGGCAGCGTGATTTCAGCTTCATTCAGCACGAAATGATCAATCTGGGGGTAATTCAGGTAATCCTGCGTAAAAAGCGGCCCTCCGGCTACTATCTTCACCTTGTTTTTCAAACACCGGTCAATCACCCTATCCACCGATTCTCTCTGGATGTACATGGCACTTAAAAAAACAAAATCGGCCCAGATGATATCCTGATCATACAGCTCATTGGTGTTCATATCTACCAACTTTTTCTGCCAGCTTTCTGGTAGCATCGCCGATACTGTTATCAGTCCAAGTGGGGGTATGGCAGCTTTCTTTGAAATAAAACGCAACGCATGCTTAAAACTCCAAAAGGAGTCGGGATACTTTGGGTAAATCAATAATATATTCATTTGGTAATATTTTAATGCTTGATATAACAGGCACAAAGTTACATTTCCAAAATAGTGAAGTAAAGCACAATGTGGCCAATACAGGGTTTCAGGAGAAAATCAGCATTAAAATGTGACAAATGATAGCGGGTTGGGGCCACCGGCATTCGCCCCTGGTTAGAGCATTTCCTTGATTTTCAGAAGATACTGGCGCGATACCGGGATGCGCTCATCATATCCGTTTAGCGTAATATAATAACTGTCCTGGTACTTTTCCAGCTTTTCAACAAAACGGAGATTCACAATACAGGTACGGTGACAACGTGCAAAATTCGGGAGTTCTTTAACCTGCTGTTCCATCCCTTTCATGGTATTTCGAATCAGTTTCTTCTTAAAAGCTTCAGCCTCCTGGTAAATAATTTCAACGTAATTATCTGCCGACCGGATAAAAACAAGGTCCGCAATCTCCAGTTTTAAAGCCTCTGTTCCGGTTTCCGAAGCAAATTCAATGGTTTTGTTCAGGGTGCTGTCTTCATATCTTTCGATCAAATTTTGCACGGCCTTCTTTTCCTGAATCAGCAACGTATTGTTGTTCTTCAACTCATTGATATAGTCATAAAACCTGAGTACAACAGGTGCCACCAGGCAAATCAACGAAGCCTTAACCATGATGTAAAAAGAAATATTCACCTTGCCCACAAATCGCAAATAAAAAGCGAAAGCAACGGAGCTCAACACAAACAGGGTAGATCCCCTGATGAAAACCAGCCAGCCAGGATTGGCATACTCTGTGTTTTCAGTTGGGAGCAATGTGGCAAACAGAATTCGTATCAGTACCATCAGGAAAAAGATGATGGCACTAAGTCCGGCAATGAAAATAAGCCTGTCATTGAACTCCATCCTGTCAATTGGAAATGGCTGAAAGAAAAGGATGAACAGAAAAATGCCAAAGGTAACACTCAGAAAAAGGCCAAAGTAACCTTTTAACAGGTTAAGAACCTGGGTTAGTTTATTGCTCGTCGATTTTTGTGCTTCACCTGGCATTGGGCGTTTTCAGTTATCCCCGGTATTACAAAGATGGCATAAAATCGGCATTGTCGCAAATAAAATCGTAAGTTTCAAAATATTCATTATCTTTGCGCAAAGTTTTTTAGCAATAGTAATTGAATTGAATTCATTCCCGCTAGAATTTTTCGGAAACATGCATTACTCCATTTTATTGTAATTTGGTTAATGTCGGTTTTTATTATTTAACCAAATTTTTGATTTAAAATGAAGTACATACAAAAAGAAACAAAAAGACAACAAAGAGTTACCCCATTCAGAAATAAACCTGCCCAACAGAAAAAAGCAAGCAAAAAGCTGCTGGATGCAGGTTTGTTTGTAAAGAAAGCACAACCTGTTATTGAAACACAATATATATCACAACGTGTCATACAGGACCTCCCTGTAAACCAATCCATCATCGCCAATCTGCTGCAAAAAGGTTATCTGTCGCCAACCGAAATACAGGATAAATCCATTGAACCCATCCTTAAAGGTGCGGATCTGATGGGTCTGGCGCAAACCGGAACCGGAAAAACAGGGGCATTCTTAATTCCATTAGCGCACAACTTGTTGGGAAAGAATCCTGCAAACCAAATACTGGTTATTTCGCCCACCCGCGAGTTGGCACTTCAAATCGAAAATGAATTCAAAAGTATTACCTCAGGGCTCAGGTTATATAGCGAAAGCCTTATTGGGGGCACCGATGTGAGAAGAGATCTGATGAAGCTGAAGAAACCCAATCATGTAATAATCGGAACACCCGGTCGCATACAGGATATGGTTCAGCAAAGGGCTGTTAACCTCGATAGTTTTTCAGTTCTTGTACTCGATGAATTTGACCGGTTACTTGATATGGGATTTGCACCGGGAATTCTAAAAATTGTTGACGGAATGAGAAACCGGAAACAAACCATTCTTTTTTCTGCTACTGAAAACAGAGGTCAAAAGACGGTGATAAACCAATTATTAAAATCACCTGTTGAAGTGCGTTTGCATAACAGCAACAGCAGCGGCGACAATATTGATCAGGAAATAATCAGGGTTTCAGAAGGGGAGAATAAAATGGACATGTTGCTCAAGCTGGTCCGGAATCCGGATTTTGAAAAAGTGCTGATTTTCGCCGATACCAAGCGTTGGGTAAGCAAGATTTGCAAAAATCTTCGACAGGCTGGTATCAAAGCCGACGAAATTCATGGTAACAAATCACAGCACTACAGAATCAACGCACTTGAGGCATTCAAGAACAGGAAGATCAATGTACTTGTAGCTACTGATGTGGCCGCAAGAGGTCTTGATATTGTTAATGTGTCGCACGTGATTAACTACCAGCAACCCCAGAATATGGACAGTTACATCCACCGCATTGGAAGAACCGGCAGGGCAGGAAAGAGCGGAAAGGCATATACATTCATTGGCTGATTTGTTGCTGCAATTCATTAACTTGCAACTTCATTTCATCTGATGAAGATACCTGACAATTAATGAATATGAGTAAAGTAGTTCTTATTACCGGAGTGTCTGCCGGTTTCGGCAGACATACCGCTACCCTGCTTGCACAAAAAGGTTATAAGGTTTACGGAACCTGCCGCTCAGGATGTGAACATGATCCGCTGGTTCAGGTAATCAACATGGACGTTACCGATGTGCAAGCCGTTAGAAATGGCATTAACACCATACTGGAGCGCGAAGGCAGAATCGACATTCTGATCAACAACGCCGGCGTTCATACCGGAGGAGCTATTGAGGTTTATCCTTATGAGGACATCAAGCTCCAGATGGATACCAATTTCATGGGCGTTATTCATACCATTAAAGCTGTTCTTCCTGCTATGAGGGGGCAGGGAAGTGGTACCATCATCAATATCAGCTCTATTGGAGGACTTATGGGACTTCCTTTCATGGGGTATTATTCGGCCTGCAAGTTTGCTCTAGAGGGCCTGAGCGAGTCACTTCGCCTGGAATTGCGGCAATTCAACATACGGGTTATTGTGATCAATCCGGGCGATTTCCAAACCAAAAATACGTCAACCCGGAAAAACGTATTTTCATCTCCCAATATTGATGCATATGAACATCAGTTCAGAAAATCCCTGGCGGTAATTGAACGTGAGGAAAATAACGGATGGACCCCCGAGATACTCGCACAAAAAATCTATCGTATTCTTGAAAAGAAGAAACCTGCCTACCGGTATATCATTGGCTCGTGGAAACAAAAAACTGCTGTCAGACTGAAATATCTCATCCCCGAACCCTGGTTTGCAGCTATCCTGCGAAATCATTATGACATCAGGTGAGCAGAAGACTTCATGGAGATTTGTAAACCAGTAATACATAATAGCCTGATCCCAATCAGGCTATTTTTTTGTTCTTTAAACTTGACATTAATAGAAAAAAAACTTATCTTTATTCATTATTAAAAGAGAATAAGTCTTATTTAGAAACAGGTATAATTTATTTGTATACTAAATGCTGCTTAGATGCATACATGTTGTGTTGAACTGATTATTCATTAAATTTTCATTTATCAAAAAAAACGCTCAGTGGACTTGTTAAAACCCATATTGATCTTAATAGGAACTTTGTCGCTGTGCCTTGGGCTCATCGGTATTGTCGTGCCCGGATTACCCACCACACCTTTCCTGTTACTTACTGCAGGATTATACCTGCGAAGTTCCGACAGGCTATATCAAAAATTGATTTCAAGTAAATATGTTGGTCCCTACGTAACCAGGTATCATGCCAGTAAAGGATTAACCAAAAGAGATAAAATAAGTGCCATCGTTACCATGTGGTGCATGATTGCGCTTTCATGCCTGTTGTTCATTGCATCCTTCAAAGTAAGGGTTATTGTAATTCTAGTTGGCATAACAGGAACTCTTGTAATGGGATGGTTGATACCAACGGTGCCTGATTCGGGTACTAAGGAAAATTATTAATGCATAACGCACCTTAAAATTGTCTGTAATAACCACTAAATAAACCAAACATGGAAAATAACGCTGAACACGTAAGTAAGTGTCCGGTTACCGGAGCCGTTGGAAAACACAGTGTTGGCAGCAGCGGAACGAAAAACCGCGACTGGTGGCCCAATCAATTGAAGATAAACATGCTGAGACAGCACTCTGAGTTGTCGGACCCAATGGGAAAAAATTTCCATTATGCCGAAGAATTCAAAAAACTCGATTATGAAGCATTAAAAAATGACCTGCGCAAGCTGATGACCGATTCACAGGACTGGTGGCCGGCAGATTTTGGACATTATGGTCCGTTTTTTATCCGTATGGCCTGGCACAGCGCCGGAACTTACCGTATAGGCGATGGTCGCGGCGGTGCCGGTGGCGGACAGCAGCGCTTTGCACCGCTTAACAGCTGGCCCGACAATGTAAATCTTGATAAGGCACGCAGGTTGTTGTGGCCCATTAAGCAGAAATACGGGAAGAAGATCTCCTGGGCTGATCTGATGATCCTTACCGGTAATGTAGCACTTGAGTCGATGGGCTTTAAAACATTCGGGTTTGCCGGCGGACGTGCCGACGTGTGGGAGCCGGAGGAGGATGTGTATTGGGGTGCAGAAACCAAGTGGCTCGAAGATAAAGAACGCTATTCGGGTGAGCGAGACCTCGACAATCCGCTTGCTGCAGTGCAAATGGGCCTTATTTATGTAAATCCCGAAGGACCTGGCGGAAATCCCGACCCCCTGGCTGCTGCTAAAGATATCCGCGAAACCTTCGCCCGTATGGCCATGAACGATGAAGAAACAGTGGCGCTGATAGCAGGCGGACATACCTTTGGTAAAACCCATGGGGCAGGTGATGCTTCACTTGTTGGTCCCGAACCTGAAGCATCACCTGTTGAGGAACAGGGACTTGGCTGGAAAAGCTCTTTTGGCAAGGGAAAGGGAGGCGATACCATCACCAGCGGGCTGGAAGTAACCTGGACCACCACACCCACCAGGTGGAGCAATAACTTTTTCTGGAACCTGTTCGGTTATGAATGGGAACTTGAGAAAAGTCCCGCCGGTGCACACCAATGGCGTCCGAAACATGGTATGGGCGAAGGAACGGTACCCGATGCTCACGACAAGGATAAACGCCATGCTCCTAAAATGCTGACCACTGATCTGTCGCTGCGTTTCGATCCGGTTTATGAAAAGATCTCCCGAAGGTTTATGGAGCATCCCGATGAATTTGCCGATGCCTTTGCCCGTGCCTGGTTTAAGCTGACGCATCGCGACATGGGCCCCCGCTCGCGTTATCTGGGCCCCGAAGTGCCTGCTGAAGTGTTGATCTGGCAAGATCCGGTTCCTGCTGTGGATCATCCGTTGATTGATGATAAGGATGTTGCCACATTGAAGGAAAAAGTATTGGCTTCGGGTTTGTCTGTTTCTCAGCTTGTTTATACAGCCTGGTCATCGGCAGCCACTTTCCGCGGGTCGGATAAGCGCGGTGGCGCCAATGGCGCCCGCATCCGGTTGGCGCCGCAGAAGGACTGGGAAGTCAACAATCCGGCACAACTCGCCAAAGTGCTTCAAGTTCTGGATGATGTCCGCAATGAATTCAACAAGGCACAGGCAAACGGCAAAAAAGTTTCCCTGGCCGACCTCATTGTACTTGCCGGTTGCGCTGGTGTTGAAAAAGCCGCCAGGGATGCCGGAATTGCCATAACAGTTCCCTTTACACCGGGTCGCACAGATGCTACACAAGAGCAAACCGATGTGGAGTCGTTTACCTATTTGGAACCTGCAGCCGACGGTTTTCGCAATTACCTGAAAAAGGTGTATTCCATTCCGGCAGAGGAATTGTTGGTTGACAAAGCCCGCCTGCTTACCTTATCCGCACCCGAAATGACCGTGTTGGTTGGCGGCATGCGTGTGCTGAATGCCAATTGCGGTAGCACCAAACAAGGTGTATTCACAGAACGTCCCGAAGTGCTTACCAACGATTTCTTTGTGAACCTGCTTGATTTGGGAACTGCCTGGAAACCTGCGGCAGGATCAAAGGAAACCTTTGAAGGCATAGACCGTGCCACAGGAAAGGTTAAATGGACTGCCACGCGGGTAGACTTGATTTTTGGCTCAAATTCCGAACTCAGGGCGCTGGCAGAGGTATACGGCAGTGCTGATGCCCATGAAAAATTCGTTCATGATTTCGTAGCCGCGTGGAATAAGGTGATGAACCTCGACCGGTTTGATTTGGCCTGATGTAGCAGAATGGTTTTTGTTCCTGTTACTGCGCGCAAGAAACCGCAGGTTTATTTTTTTACACTATTGTCCGGTTAAAATTTATATCGTCCCATACGGGACTTGACTTTAAATATTAATCCTATATCTACCCATATGATGTCCCTACGGGACGGTTCCGTTAGAGCCTGTCCCGCTTCGGCGGGAAACCAAATATGGGTAGAAAAGAAAAGCCACCTCT
>JAFGOR010000117.1 GCA_016926375.1 Bacteroidales bacterium | reverse complement strand
GTGGCCCCGGAAAATCCGTCGATGATGTTTTCTCCCTTGGTAAGTCCGGCAATCCATACTTTATCTCCGGTCATATCCGACGGGTAAGCAAAGAACAAAAAAGCCCTGGCGGTAAGAGCAGGATTGAGTATGTTCATGCCGGTGCCTCCGAATACCTCTTTGCCGATGATCACGGCAAAAGCAGTGGAAACCACCACTGTCCAAATGGGCACATCCACCGGCAGCACCAGCGGAATCAGCATGCCGCTCACCAGAAATCCTTCATTGACTTCGTGACCCCGCACCTGGGCAAAAATAAACTCAATGCCAAGTCCTGTTACATAAGATGCAACCAGCAGGGGAAGTACCCGAATAAAGCCGAAACCAAAAACCTGCCAGAAGGAGCCGGTTTCGCCAATCGACAGAAAATGCTGGTAACCGGTGTTGTACATTCCAAATAGCAGAGCAGGCAGCAGCGCAATAATCACTACGGTCATGGTACGCTTCATGTCCATGCTGTCGCGAATGTGTGCTCCTGTTTTAGTAACCTTGTCAGGAACAAACAAAAAAGTTTCAAAAGCATCAAAAGTGGAGTGGAACTTCTCGAACCTGCCCCCTTTTTCAAAATCAGGTTTGATCTTATCAATGAATCGGCGTAAAGCTTTCATTCAGTTTTGATTTGTCAATTTAACTCATTTCCTTTTTCATCAGGTCCATTCCCTTTCGCACCAGCAACTGCATTTCGGTTTTAGAGGGACAAATGAATTCGCACAGTGCAAAATCTTCTTCAGCCACCTCATAAATGCCCAGCCGCTCCATCTGATCAATATCCTCGGCCAATATGGCTTTCAGCAATTGCATCGGGTAAATATCCAGCGGAAATACCTTCTCGTATAAACCTGTCATTACAAAAGCGCGGTTCCCGCCATGAATGTTGGTATCAATAACATATTTGCGGTCGGGCATAAGCCACGACCAGAAGGAACGGGAAAAACTGAATTTATCGAAGCCGGGCAAAGCCCAACCCAGAAATTCATGATGATTGCCTTCCGGAATCACAGTAAGCTGGGAGTCGTAAAACCCGAGGAATCCGCTGTGAGGTATCTGGGTACCGGTAAGCGGGTTTCCACTGATGTACCGGTGATCCGACTTGTTGATATTTCCATCCGTTATACTTTTAACAGAAGCGCCCCTGATAATCCTGTAATAGCGGGGATTCAGAACTTCAGAACCGGTTAATGCAACCAGGCGTGAGGCATCATAATGTCCTTTTGAAAACAACCTTCCGATCGAAATAACATCCTGCGGAAGCACCACCCAAATAGCCTCACCTTTATTCAAGGGGTCAACCCGCTGAATATGAACGCTTACATTACCTGCCGGGTGCGGTCCCCTGAAATAATTGGTTTGTGCGTTACGGGCATTTGTATATGCAGGCGATGCAGGATATTCATCGTTTACGCTGATATGTACCTTCCCGGTCGTAAGCCTGGAGAGTGCATCGATTCCGGTTTGAAAATCGGCTTCAGCTCCCTGAATCATAAAATCATAATCGGGGGCCAGGGGCGCCGTGTCAAATGCAGGAACAAAAACCGACTTGGGAGCATCATTCGGGTTGGCAACCATATTGTAAGGCCGCTGTTTGATTGTAGGCCAGAGTCCGCTTTTCAGCAGGTTCCTGAGCACCTGTTCACGCGTCATGCCAAGCGGATCTCCCGATTCGAATGATTCGTATTCCATGGCGTTGGCAGCCTGAATAACAACCTCCAGAATAACCCTGCGCTCACCCCGGTTAATACTTACTACCTGCCCGCTGACAGGCGACGTGTAACATACTTCAGGTTGGTTCTTATCTACAAATAAAGTAGTGCCGGCCTTAACCTCAGACCCTTCCTTCACTTCGAGTTTGGGAACCAACCCGTGGAAATCCAAAGGCTTAAGAGCGTATAACTCTGACGGATTTGCCTTACCGAAGAACTTCTCAGCTCTGCCGGCCAGACTGATATTCAATCCTTTCCTTATTTTATATACAAGAGGCATCAGTACTTTTGTATTTTTCGAGCATCAAAAATATATAAATTTACCCAAGTGAGGTCGTTCTGTAAAAAAATTAATGTGTTTCTGTTTCATGTATGCCAAATTTCAGCCAGGATTAAGATTTATCAGGTACTTCAACCGGCCTCAATCAATATGTATTTTTTCACCATCTTTGGTTTCAAATTTGTAATGAACTGATAAACTACACATCATGCCAGGCCGAATCCGCATATTTCTCTTCCCCTCCCTGTTTTTTATTGTTACAGGAATAACAACAAACCCGGTTTTTGGTTTAACCATTTCAGACAAATTGCTACCCGACACCTTCAAAAATGAAGTATATGATGCCGGCATTCACACCGTATTGCTGAACGCCTCAGGCTGGGAATTTTCATTGCCGGTACTGGATGCCGGAAGCCTTGATCAGCTTGAACTTCGGTTTGATGACCTTTCCGAAGAACCGCGGAATTTTGGTTATGCCATTTATTTGTGCAATGCCAGCTGGCAAAAATCGGAATTACCTGAACAGGATTACATTTCCGGATTTCCAACAGGTGTAATCAGAGAAGCCCGGGCATCGTTCAATACCACCTTTGATTACTTCTCATATCGGTTGTTGTTTCCCGAAGAAAACTGCGAGCTGCTGCTGAGCGGAAATTATGCACTTGTTGTTTTCGACCAGGATAATCCCGATAAAATTGTTCTTTCCAGAAGGTTTTATGTGACCGAAAAACAGGCTCAGATTCAGGCCAAAATAAAGCCTCCTCTTTATGGAAGCCGGAAAGAAACGTCACAGCAACTTGAGTTAGTGATAACTTACAATAACAATGAGATTCGCGATCCTTTGTCGGATTTAAAAGTGGTGGTTATGCAAAACGGGCGCGATGACCTTGCAGCAGTTTTGGGAAAGCCCTACTCGGTTAGTCCGGGGCGACTGGAATATACCGATCCGGGACAGGGATTCTTTCCGGGAGGCAATGAATTCAGAAGCATTGATTTGAAAAGCATGCGTTACCAGACCGAAAATATGGATGCAATTGAATTCCGGAATCCATACTTCCACGTAATCATGAAACCCGATGCGGAACGGTCAGGCAAGCGCTATTTCAGCAAAACCGACCTGAACGGAAACTTTTATATCGACAGGGAAAAAGCTCAGGAAAGGCATGAAGAAGCCGACTATGTTTACGTTCATTTCAAACTGGCCATTCCGCCATCACATGCCTGGGAAAACATATACGTTACAGGGGCATTCTGCGACTGGAAACGAACCGCAGCGAATCAAATGCAGTACAACGATTCAATCAATCATTTTGAGCTGAAGATGCTTCTGAAACAGGGCTTGTATGATTACTGTTACATGATGGCCGACCCCGAAACCGGAATGGTCAATGAATATGCACTTGAAGGCAGTTATTATGAAACCGGGAACGACTACGCCATTTTCGTTTACTACCTCGACGGCCGGCTGAACCACCACCGGCTGATGGGTTATTTACCAATCAAATAAACCTACTTTTTGCTTAGCAGTATGGTCTTCTTGTTGAAATCGGCAGCTGCGTTGATCACCTTTCTGAAGTCCTCGAAATCTTCTACCGGGTAGGTAAGCTCGGAATAGTACTCGGTGGAATATATCACCAGCTGATTGCCGGTTACCTCATAGTCCGATGTAAAACAACAGCTCACCCGGCCATTCCGAACCATTTCCACCTTCATTTTTAAATCATTGAGGTTTGAAACGGTATAGCCCTCAGGTATCTCAAAAATCACTTTCCGGAAATAGTTATGCAGGTTATCAACATACACGGGTAGCATCCGCTCCGTTTGCTGGTACATCTCGGACTGCTCACCAATGGTTTCTCCTATTTTTACAATGAGGTCGTCTCCGGCCTGCTCAACCAGCGAATTGGCCGTGAGTTTCACATTCCATATCAAAGGCCGCACAGCAATGTCTTCAGGTGAATTGTTGGTGAGGTCATAAGAAACGATGGTGGTGTTGCGGTTACCCATATTGAAAATACTGCTCACCATTTCATCCTGACGTTCTTTATTTGCCAGTTTCCAGAACGACTGAAAGGTAGCGGCAAATTCACCGGTAAAAACCCGGCGAACAGCTGCCTCCAGGTTCATCTCATTGGTATTCAGTTTAACCTGAACCAGCAGGGTATCGGAATGGTTCCGGTAATCGTCTGCCGGCAATTTCTTTACTTCGTAGGCCAGCGTTTTCACTTCACCTGCAAATTTAAGTGGATGCAGGAACAATCCGAAGGTGCTCTGAAAAGCCGAGGGCATAATGCCCAGCCGGTACGACGGGTTATCGGGAAGAATAACCTGGTTCAGACCGGGAAAATAAATCAGGTAGTCGTTCAGGTAATTCCAACCGTCGAAGTCAGGATCAAATTTCTTCACTGTCTGGTCACAGGAAATGACCAGTTCAAAATTGGCTTCCAGTTGATTCAGAAAACCCACAAAAAGCCTGGTAATTCCAAAGCTGGTAGTCTGTAGCAGTTTGATCATTTCATCAACAGGGGGAGTTGCCGGAAGGTCCTCTGAAACCGCTATCTCTGTTTTAAGCCAGTGTTCAACTGCTCTAATCTGCTGTTCGTGCGATTTGCCCGCCAGCGGAAGCTTTTTAATCACGGCCTTAATGGCTGCAGTTTCACTTTTGCTGAGGAGGTAGACGCTGCTGTATATGGTGCCGGCAACTTTGCTGAATGAATAAACCCGCAGCGAATTGTTGTAATTGTTATGGGTAAGCGTATACTCATAACGCATGAGGTTTGCCGAATAGGCAGCATATCTTTCCTCGGTAACGGCAGGTATGTGTTTCCCGAAGGCTTTCAGGTAACTTAATTCCTTTGCTGAATCACTTGTTGCCACAAAACCGGGGAATCCGTTATACGACCGGATCATGAACTCCAGGTTGGCCGGAAATGCATGAATGATTTCCACATTCGCACGCGGATCGGGTCCCTGCAGCGTAACTGACCCGTATGGGTCGAATTTGGTGCGCAGCTTGTAGAAGTATTCAATTTCACCTCCTGCCTCAGCCCCTTCAATGGCAAAGGTGTGGTAATTGCCCAGGTTTTCGAGATTCTCAATCTGCCGGATACTTTCCTTGGGTACCTCGGTTATCTTTCCCGAAGGCGAAATGAACCTTGCCCTGATGTCGAGTACTTCAACAACATCACTTACCGGCACATAAATTTTATTGAACCGGTTGATGGCTGAATGTGATTCCACCCTGATCTTCCGGTGAAAAATGCTGATTTCCTCGAAGTAGTCTTCCTTGTTCAGATACACCTCATGAATAAATCGTTCCAATGTAATCAGCGATCCGTTAACCGGTTTGATCGTATCAGGAACCGGCATCACCGGAAAGGTGTTCCAATTATATCCGGTAAATACGGTTTCCTGGGCAACCAGTCCGGAAGAAATAAAAAGCAGGAAAGCAAGCAGGTAGCGCGTCATCATATTTGAGTTTTTGCAAGTGGCAACGATTTCAGATAGCTGCGGTTCAGCAGCGAAAGCATATCTTGGAATTCATTCAGAACCGGTCCGTCAATCACCTGGAAATTAATGGTGATGTTTGATTGAAGTTCAACACGACCTTCGGATTGTGAATACACTTCCGAGAAACCAAATAAGGAATGTGAATAAGAAGTGTTTTCAGGCAGTTTCTTCAACCCGTATCCTTCGGGTATGAGCAATTGGCATACTGTGTTGTATTTAACCGTCATTGGCGATTCCAACGGTGTCTTTCGGTCTCTGTTGATGATCATTTCTTCCAGAAACCGGTCGAGACTAAGGCTTACATAGGCATTTTGCTGAACCCGGGTCAGGTAATCGGGGAGCATAAACGAATAACCAATTACAAAAGGTGCATCATCAGCCGGAATACCCGGAATGGTGACTGAGGTGACCAGGTGTTTGTTGCTGGCTTTGGGCAAGTTGGCCTGAAGTATCTTGTTGTACAATGAGGTGTCTTTCCCCTCAAACAGGCCAATCATCCGGGCCCTGTTTTCGCCCCACAGATATAATTTACCCGTGCCGGTGAGCGTGTCGCCCTGAATTCGCACAAAAACAGAATCCACTACTAAGTTGGAAACCGGAAGGGTTACCGGGATGCTGTAAACCATAAAGTCGTCCTTCCCTTTTTCAATAACACATTCCTTACCCTGAATGAAGGCAGGCACATCCTCCATGCGGTGGCTGAAAGTGGTACCATCGAGCAGAACCGGATGTTCACCGTCCCACCATGCAGCAATCATGTGGTCGCTGTTTACAATCGACGGGAATTCGGAAAATTTGTAAGGGCGCTCCCGCGAGCCAACCCATGCGTAACTCGCCTTCATTCCCTGCGACCGGATAAGCGAAACCAGCAGGCTTGATTTTCCCTTGCAATCGCCATACCTTCGTTTCAGCACCTGCACCGCTTCGCTGGGAACATAGCCGTTTTCGCCATCCTCAATGGCAACATATTTGATGTGCTTTTGAACCCACCGGAATATGCTGCGCACCTTTTCACGGTCGCTCAAACAGCCCGCAGTAATCGAATCTCCAAGCCGGGTAACATCGGCATGGATGTCATCGGGTAAGCCGCTGATATGCGAGTAATCAAATGCATACAGGTCTTTTAGGCTGCCAATAACCGCTTTCTGCTGGTTGTTTACTCGGTATCCGGCAATCTGCACAATCAAATGGGGCACAAAGTACCTCGATCCCGGGGTCTTTTCGTCTATGTCATAATACTTCGGGTTGTCGGCCTTCCAGGTATGAATAACCCTGTTGCCCTTGACTGTTTTATTGTATTGAACAATGGATGTATCGTTTCCAAACAATTTGAAAATGATCTGAACTTCCCGGGGAATCGAAAGCGTGAGCTCCATGTTTTCACCGGGCATCGGACCTCCAAAGTCGAACACCACCGGTATGTAAGCATAATCCGTTGTGGCAACCGACCGGGTGACCAGCTTGGTTCCCCTGCCCACTGCCGGATACGTATAGGCATACACATACTGGTCATCAAAAAAAACGGTGTTGTCCATTTCAACCGATTTGGTAAATTTCGACACGGTGACCTTTTTGTACTGGTTGTTCTCGGGTACCAGGCTGTATGCCTCCAGTTTCTTCAGGTCGAAATGGTTGTTGAAATATTCTTTCGAATCGGCCAGAAAGGCCGAATTGTCTTTCAGCACAATCATTTCCTGGTAGTCATCCAATGTAGTCTGCGGCACGTTATTAACCAAATCAATGGTAACATGAAGTTGTTTTGAAACCATCACCAGGGCATTCCCGGGGTATTTCTGCTGCCATTGCTGCAGTTCCTGCGACGGCTGTGTGCCCGCAGTAACTTTCCAACAAAACAAAAACAGTGTTGCCGCTGCCAGAACGTATTTATTTCTTAACCAGGTCATACATGTCGCCATATTGATAAAACAAAGTTTCCGTTTCCCTGCCGCTTTCGTCATAAACATGCCATTCGCCGTGTTCGGAATTTGCCGTGTAGCTGCCCGACAGTTTCATCTTGCCGTTGGGGTGATAAGTCGTATAGGAACCGTTCAATTCATCGTTCAGGTAGTTTGCAACCTGCAGCAATTTGCCGTCGGGATAATACGCTTTGGTCACACCGGTACTTTCGTCGAACAGGTACTCCGACTCGCGTAACGGCTTTCCGTCGGGATACCAGGAAACAAATTTTCCGTGGTACAACCCGTTTTTCAATGGTATTTTGGCCGACATCTTTCCGTTGGGATAATAGGCGATCACCTGGCTGGTTTTCTGATTCACCACGGTTTCGGGGACAAAGCCACCAGTGCTGTTTTTCCAGCTGATTCCCTGAATCACACCATTCCGGTACCTCACCCGGTACATGAAAGTGCCGTCGGGGGCATAGTAATCCGAAAATCCGTTCCGCTCATCATTTTCCATGTTTATCTCGCGGGCAATTTTTCCGTTGTGGTGATAACCAATATTTTTTCCGTTGTTTTGACCGTTTTCAAAAAACATTTGGTAATCGGGTAATCCTTCATTGTATATTTTGTATTCTCCATCGAGTTCACCCAGGATATAATTGCCTTCTGCTTCGCGGTTACCGCGGTAGTCGTACCTGATGTGATTTCCATGAGGATTACCGTGGAGGAAAGTAATTTGCGATTTGAGCTGTCCGTTCGGGAAATATTCTTCCTGCAAGCCATGATTCACGTTGTCGCAAATATGAATCACCGATTTCACCTTTCCGTTGGGATATAAGACCGTAAAATCATGCTTTCCGTAATCATACCCGGAATCCCTGGTTACTTTGCCCTGCCGGTCGTAAACAACAGTTCTCACTGCCCTGCCCGCATCATTATAGAAAACCTCGGAAACCAGCATACCTTCGGGATTGTAAGTCAAGCTTCTGCCACACAACACACCCTGCTTGTAAAAGTATTTCATCTCCAGGGTATCGTTCCGGTGATAGCTGAACCATTCGCCATCTGCACCCTCTTTAACATAACTGCCGAGGGTTTGAACCGTGCCGTTAATGAAATACGATTTGTATGGGCCTATAATAAAACTGCTGTCGCACGAAAATTCTTCTTTTAGGTTTCCGTTGCCATAGTATTTTTTTTGTGGCCCCGATTGCAGTCCGCCACTGTAACTCAAATCTTCAATCAGTATACCCTGCGGATTGTATTGCTTCCAGCTCCCCTCGTTCCGGCCAGCAACCAGCCACCCCTCCTGAAACAGTATGCCGTCAGCATAAAACGACTTGTAGTAAACCGAATCTCCCGAAGCTGTGGCTTCATAAAGCAGGTTGCCGGCGGCGTCGAATGATTCAACCTTTTGAATTGTGTCGGAGACGTAGGTTTGCACCACCTGCCTGTTGCCATCCGGAAAATAACGAACAAATGATCCGGTAAGAACTCCGTTGGTGTATTCCTTCCCGGAAGTAGCCAGTCTTCCCTGCCTGTCATAAGTTCGGTATTCACCGCTGTAATTGCCCTGGTCATTCATTTCCGCCTCGTCCATAACCTTACCGTTGGGGTGGTAGTTTACCCAGCGACCTGTTTTCACTCCGGCAGTGTAGGTGCCTTCCGATTCAGGCTTGCCAGTGGGGTACCACGATTTATACATTCCGTTGTAAAATCCATTTTCAAAAGTACTTTCCATTTTGACCTCACCGTTGAGCCATTTTTCGGTCATGTTGCCTTCCATGGTGTCGTTC
>JAFGOR010000116.1 GCA_016926375.1 Bacteroidales bacterium | reverse complement strand
TCACTCAGTTTTGATCCGAAACGGGGCCCGGATATGGCAATTATGATAAGCAACATGGCCAGCAGCAGCAGCATAAACTTCAGGAAGTTCCTGAAAAACGAATAATCGGGCATAAGGGAATTCAACAACTCCGGATTTCCGATTTTTCTGACATCTCTCTTGCGGATGAAATGATACAGCAGGTAGAGGCCAAACAACAACGGCAGTATGAAGGCCAGTAAAAGGTATTCTCTATGTTCAAAATTCAGCATAATCGGGCTGATTATTTTTATGTGATGGTTTTGAGCAGCGTAGATTTCAGCAATATTTCCAGGAAGAGAAGCGCCAGTGCTGCAAACGCAAAAATCCTGAATTCCTCGTATTTTTTGGAAAATTGCCTTACATCAATCTTTGATTTTTCCAGCTGATCAATTTCCCTGTATATTTCTTTTAGTTTCTGGTTATTTGTAGCTCTGAAATAGGATCCGTTTGTCATTGAGGATATCTGTTTCAGAATGCCCTCATCAATTTCAACATCCATCTGCTGGTAATAGGTGTTGCCAAATATGTCCCTCACCGGGTAGGGCGCGGTGCCGATGGTACCAACGCCGATGGTATATACCCTTATTCCGAATGTTTTGGCAATTTCAGCTGCAGTTAAGGGGTCAACCGATCCGGCATTGTTTACGCCATCGGTAACAAGTATCACTACGCGGCTTTTCGCATTGCTGTCCTTGAGTCGTTTAACCGCATTGGCCAGGCCCAGTCCGATTGCGGTTGATTGATCTTCTATAACCCCAACATTTACCTCGTTTAGCAGATTTATCAGCACTGCATGGTCGGTGGTCAGCGGACACTGGGTAAAGCTTTCTCCTCCGAAAAGCACAATGCCTATCTGATCGTTCGGCCGGCCTGCCACAAATTCGGAAGCAACATCCTTGGATGCTTCAATCCTGTTTGGTGAGAAATCACCGGCCAGCATACTTCCGGAAATGTCAAGCGCCAGCATGATGTCGATGCCTTCAATTTTTTGATCCTGCCAGTTATTGGTAGATTGGGGACGTGCCAGAACAGCAACCAGAAGTGCGAATGTCAGCATCCTGAGAACAAACGGCACATGCCGGAGGTAAACCAGGCCGCTCTTTCTGATTTTTTCAATATGATTGACAACAGGTATTTTCAGGTCGGCCTGAATCCGGTTGTGTCTGTTCAGGTACCAGATTACTGCCGGTACTATGAGAAGCAGCAGGTAGAAATATCGCGGATGTAAAAACTCGATGTTATACATATCAGGAAGATCTGTTGCTGTTGTTAATTAATGGATCGTTCCCGGGTTCTGAAGACTCGGGTTCCGCATTTCTTGAGGTTTCCACAACAAATCCCACAGCAGCATCAATCTGCAATGCACTTTCATTGTGTTCAGGCAGGGCTTTGGCAAATTTCACCAAATCGGCAAGTTTCAATACCGATGCAAGCCTGCTGATTTCAGCAGCTTTGCATGGTGTATCCTGCAACGATTCAATTATTTCATCGGTGGTTCGCTCAAGGGCAGGTACTTTGAAGCGCTGCTCAATGTATACCCGAAGCACTTCGGAGATGCGGATGTAGAAATATTTCACCCTGTTCTGCATCCATGGTTTTTCCTCCCTGAGTTGTTCAAGCTCTTTGAGTGCCAGCACATCAGGAGACTCATGGGTATTTCGGGTAGTGAGCAGCTTCCCGATACTTTTGCGGTTCGTATAGTAGAGATACAGGAGCCAGGCAATCAATCCGATGCCTGTAAGCAACAGCAAATAAGGCAGGAAATCACGAAAGCCGAGAGGAACCTTATAAACGGTTTTGATATCCCTGATGATGGAGTCGGTTTTTACTGAAAACACCTGAAAATATAAAGGCAATGTTTTCATGGTATCCGGTGATCCCTGGTTCATAACAACAAATGGTAGCGAAGGGATCTCAAAAAATCCGGTATCGAAAACGGTAATCAGCAATTCCTGGTTCAGGGTGATGGAATTTGCCGATAAAGCAGAAGTATCAATTGCTTGTACATTAATGATCTCAACATCAGCAGACAGCGTATCGGAAAAAACCGGAAAGCTTACCTTCAAAGCAGGCGGTTTTTCCAGCGTAAGCCTGAGATGAAGCTGATCGCCAATCAGGGCCTTGCTGGTATCAAGCGCTGCCCTCACCCTGACCTCCTGGGCTTTGGCTGTTGTAATAATCACAGAAGCCAGTATTGCCTGAATTATCAGCCCGTAAAGTTTCATCTTGTGCGCTTATTAAACAACCTCATCAATGGCTTTACATAGTCTTCGTCTGATGCTATAGGTACAAAATCCACCCCGTTCTTTTTCAGCAATTCGCTTGTTTCCTCCTGTTTTTTCCGGTACAATTGCTGGTATGCATTCCGGAAGGCAACGTTATTTGTATTGATCCAGGCAATTTTGCCGGTTTCTGCATCTTTCACCTTCAACAACCCTACTCCGGGAAGTTCGGTTTCGCGAATGTCATAAACCCACAGGCCCGCCAGGTCATGTTTTTTGCTTGCAATTTTAAGGGCATCCTCATAATTCTCATCCATGAAATCAGAGATCAGAAAAACAGTGCTTCGCTTTTTTATGGCATTAACCAGGAAGCGCAGCGGAATGGTTATGTTGGTCTGTTTGCTTTCGGGTTTAAACTGTATCAGTTCGCTGATTATTCGCAGGATGTGCTTTCTTCCTTTTTTGGGAGGGATGAACCTTTCAATGCGGTCGGAAAACATGATTACGCCCACCTTGTCGTTATTTTGAATAGCAGAGAACGAAAGAACAGCAGCCAGTTCGGTAATCAGATTTGCTTTGAAGCGGCTTTGGGTTCCGAAATCGCCTGAACCGCTGATATCAATCAGCAACATCACAGTGAGTTCACGCTCTTCTTCGAATACTTTAATAAAGGGATGGTTAAACCGGGCTGTAACATTCCAATCAACGCTTCTGAAATCATCGCCATACTGGTATTCCCTGACCTCGCTGAAAGCCATTCCCCTGCCTTTAAAGGCAGAATGATATTCACCGGCAAAGATATGTTTTGAAAGACCCCGTGTCTTAATTTCTATCTTTCTTACGCGCTTCAGCAGTTCATTGGTTTCCATAACTTTCATTCAAACAATTCTAATTCTTACGGAAACTGATGGTAAAATACCATTCCTCTTCTTCAAGTTTTACGGTATACCGGATGCCTTTGCTGGTATAGGTCCATGTATTCACACCGCTTTTCTTGTAACTTGTATTGAGCATGCCAATCATATCGCTCAGATTGGAATAGTCGCACATCCAGCGAACATAGGTACATACATCCGTATCCGAAAGAAAAAACAGTATGGTTTGTTCGCTGATTTTATCAACATACTTCAGGTATTTGTAATCATGATTAACCGTACTCTTATCCAGCTTAAACTGCGGATTTTTGATCTTCATCATCTCAGCAAGTTCAGCTTTACTCATGCCAATATAATTCTGAGCATGAACGGGCACCGCAACAGCTGAGAGAACCAGCAAGAGAACCAGTATATGTATGTTGCTCTTCATCATCAGGGCACTTCAATATTATTCAGAATATCGGTGATCAGGTCTTCGGTAGAAACGCTTTCTGCCTCAGCCTCGTAGGTAAGGCCAATGCGATGTCGCAGCACATCATGACAAACAGCCCTAACATCTTCGGGAATAACAAATCCCCTGTGCTTGATAAACGCGTATGCTTTGGCCGCCTTGGCAATACTGATACTGGCCCTGGGAGATGCCCCATAGCTGATCATGTTGCCGTAATTTGCCAGGTTATAATCAGCAGGGAATCTTGTAGCAAAAACAATATCGAGTATGTATTGCTCAATTTTTTCATCCATGTATACTTCCTTCACTGTTTCTCTGGCTTTGAGAATGTCGTCGGTAGTAATTACAGTATTGGCTGAAGGAAATACGCTGGCAATATTCTCGCGCATGATGAGCTTTTCCTCCTCCTTGGAAGGATAAGAAATTACTATTTTAAGCATGAAACGGTCAACCTGGGCCTCAGGTAAAGGATAGGTGCCTTCCTGCTCAATCGGGTTCTGGGTGGCCAGCACCATAAAGGGTTTTGGCAAGTCAAACGTTTGGGTGCCAATGGTAACCTGCTTTTCCTGCATTGCTTCAAGAAGCGCGCTTTGCACCTTTGCCGGCGACCTGTTAATTTCATCCGCCAGGATGAAGTTTGCAAAAACAGGTCCCTTTCTGACCTGGAACTCCTCTTTTTTCTGACTATAAATCATGGTTCCGACAAGGTCGGCCGGAAGCAAATCGGGCGTAAACTGGATCCTGCTGAATGCAGCGTTCACAGTTTGAGCCAATGTGTTAATAGCCAGAGTTTTTGCCAAACCGGGAACACCCTCAAGAAGAATGTGTCCGTCAGAAAGCAGGCCAATCAGCAAACCGTCTATCAAGTGTTTCTGACCAACAATTACCTTCCTGATTTCCTGGTTAATTCGTTCAACAAATGCGCTCTCGCGCTCTATTTTCTCATTCAGTTCCCTGATCTGGATAGAAATATCCGCCATAGTTATCACATTTGAATTATCAGAAAAGTTATCAAAATCCCGGGTTATCCTGTTTATCCCTACAGCAACCCATGGCGAAAATAACAATTTTTGAACCACACGTACCCGGAACCATTCGTTAAGGTATGTTAATTTGTTGATTTACAATTTATTGTTCTGTGTTAAAAATTGTTAAAGTGAAGGAGGTGCATGATATACCCTGAAACTAAGGAAAAGCGGGGACAAGGAATGGTGCCGGAAACGATATAAAACTATATATTGAGCAAAACATACTTCAAATATTAGCAAAGAGTCTGGAAGATATGCTGTCCCCTGCCTACCCTGCCTACCGGCAGGCAGGCGGCAGGCAGGCGGCAGGCAGGCCCTCTGGAGGGCATAGCCGTCAAGCTAATGCTCATTTATCGTTAATAATGAAGATGTTATAAGTTGTAAGATGTTTATTTACCATGATTAAACATA
>JAFGOR010000115.1 GCA_016926375.1 Bacteroidales bacterium | reverse complement strand
ATAAATACAGCTCGCCGCCCTTTTCAAAAGCAATGGCATCATCTCCCAGTGAAGGGAACTTGATGTCGTAATCGGTAAAATGGGTCACCTTCCTGATTTCTCTTGTATCTGTCGTATAAACAAAAAGATTCATCACCCGGTCTCGGTTCGAAAGAAAGTAAATCTCATTGTTGTGCCACATGGGGATGATATCCTGTGCCGGATTGCTGGTAATGTTACTGACATCACCGGTAGCATAATCATAGATCCAGATGTCATCGGCCATACCACCCTTGTAATACTTCCAGGTTCTGAATTCCCTGAAAACCCGGTTGAAAGCAAGTTTTTTACCGTCGGGTGAGTAAGAGCAGAATCCGCCGTTAAGCAGCGGTATCTCAGCCGACATGCCTCCTCCTGGAGGAACGCTGAAAAGCTGTCCCCGAAAGTCGTTAAACGAATATCTGCGTGACCGGTAAATAATATTTTTGCCGTCGGGAGTCCAGGTCATCACAATATTGTTCGGACCCATCCGGTCGCCCATATCATCGCGGTTAAGTGTGGCGGTATAGGTGATTCTTTGGGGCTCGCCGCCTATGGCAGGAACAGTAAACACCTCAGTATTTCCGTCGTACTGACCGGTAAAGGCAATGGTTTTTCCGTCGGGTGAGAACCGGGCAAACATTTCATACCCGTCACTCCCGGTAAGCCTGCGGGCCATACCCCCGGTGCGGTCAACTGTGTATAAATCGCCGGCATAACTGAACACCAGCTGATTTCCATGAACAGCCGGAAATCTGAGCAGCTTTGCCTCTTGCTGCGCATGGGCAAATGGCAGCATCATACTGCATGCCAACAGATACAGAAGTCTTTTTATCATAATAGTTTTTTTTGATTATTCCTGAATTTTTAAAATTACAACAAACCAAAGCCAGAATCACTGATATCAGTCAGGTTCTTTCCAGTCGCCGTATTCTTTTATGAGCATAATCAGTTCTTCAACCGCTTCAGATTCGGGCACGCCCCGTTTAACAACCTCTTTCGATTTATACAGGGTTATTTTTCCCTTACCGGCACCAACATATCCATAATCGGCATCGGCCATTTCTCCGGGACCATTTACTATGCAACCCATTACGCCTATCTTCAGCCCCTTCAGGTGCGAAGTGGCCGCCTTAATATGTGCCAGCGCTTCTATCAGGTTGAAGTTTGTGCGCCCACAGGAGGGACAGGCAATGTATTCTGTTTTTGACATCCTGATACGTGCAGCCTGTAAAACGCCGAGTGAAACCGAATGAATCTGCTGTTGTGGTAACGGGTAATCATTGGTCAGCCAAATGCCGTCGCCAAACCCTGCAATAAAGGCCCCTCCCAAATTAGCAGCGGCATGTAACATGAAATCCTCCTCATTATTGTCCTGCAGATGCAGCCTGAAAATGACGGGGACTTTGCAATTCGCTTCATCCAGTGTGTGTCGCAACCATCTGAGTTCATGCTGCACATTATTCGCTGATGGTTCATAAACCAGCACAGCTGAAAGCTCCGATTTCAGCTTATTCAGGTAATCGGCGGTAAGTTCTTTTGAAGTGGCATGTAGCAGATTGACATTACTACCGGGATCGTCCAGTCCGTAAACCAGGGGAGGAAGATTTCCTCCAATATTGCCGGTTTTGTGTGTGGGTCTGCGGTAGTAATCAGTCTGTGCCCCGCTCCAATCAACAGGTTTTCCTTCTTGTGCAGTTGAATTCGCAAAGCTAACCAGTTTTCGGGCAACCGGAATTTCCGCTTCAGGTTCCTCGGTTAACGAAACCCGTATGGTATCTCCCAGTCCGTCGGCAAGCAGGGTGGCAATTCCCACGGCCGATTTAATTCTGCCGTCCTCCCCTTCCCCGGCTTCGGTAACGCCCAGATGAAGCGGAAAATGCATCCCCTCCCGGTCCATTTTTTCTGCCGTAAGCCGCGTGCTTTGAATCATCACCCGCACATTGCTGGCTTTCATCGACACCACTACCTGGTCAAATTGCTTTTCCCTGCAAATCCTGAGGAATTCCATAGCCGATTCGGCCATGCCTTCGGGCGTATCGCCAAATTTCTCCATAATTCGCTCCGAAAGGGAACCATGATTCACGCCAATTCTTACAGCCGTATGGTTGGCATGGCAGATTTCAAGCAATTCAATGAATTTGCCGATATCAGCAAAATTGCCCGGGTTGACACGCACTTTATCCACGTACGCAGCTACCTTCAGGGCAATATCCGGGTTGAAATGCACATCGGCAATGATGGGCGTTTGATACCCCAGCTTGCGCAATTGCTGCCGTATGGCAGCCAGGGCATCTACATCGCTTATGGAAGGAACGGTAAACCGCACAAATTCCGCACCGGCTTTGATTATCCGGATACATTGTGCCACACTGCCGGTGATATCAGCAGTTGAAGTATTGGCCATCGATTGAATTCTGACCGGGTGATCACTTCCCATAGGTACCCCGCCAACATGCACGGTTACAGTTTTTCTCCGCCGTGAAGGCAGCTCATTTTCATCAGGCCGAATCATAGACACAATTAAAAATTTAATTTAGCGTAAAGTTAATGATAGATTTCTATTGGTTAGCTTTACCATCAATTCATTTGTCGGGTTACTATAGTTATACACATGTACACCTTTTTCAAAAAGTCTGTAAAAAAGATCCTGCCTGAAAATGTCCTGATCAGGAACGAATTTATAATCAGAAAGATCCTGTCCGTTTTTTATACAGGTAAAAAAGTTAGGTGCAACGTTTGTGAAAAGAGCTTTTCACGCTTTATCCATCTTGAAAATCTCGATAACCTGTGTCCGCGATGTGGTTCGCTGGCGAGGCACCGCCGGCTTTGGCAATTCATTGACAGGGAAGCTTCGTTTCAACCCGATCACCGGATACTTGATTTTTCTCCTTCACGAATGCTGATGAAATACTTCTGGAAATTGTATCCCAATTACGTCACAACAGATTTTCAGAAAAACATACTGACCGATAAGAATTACGACATAACTTCAATCTCTGAACCCGACAATACTTTTGACCGCATAATCTGCTATCACGTACTCGAACACATCGAAAATGATTTGAAAGCTATGTCTGAATTATTCAGAGTTCTTAAACCAAAGGGATCAGCCATCATACAAACACCCTTTACAGAGGGAGCCACTTACGAGAATCCGGCCATCACCTCTGAAACCGACCGGTTACAGCACTTCGGTAAAGAAGATCACGTAAGAATTTACTCAGTAAAAGGTCTGCAAGAAAGGCTTGATTCGGTGGGTTTTAGTGTCAACGTCTTCGGTTATCATGAAGAACCTGGTAATTTTTACGGTTTCAAGGAAACAGAATATATCCTCCTGGCACAAAAGAATCAGTAAGTTCTGATGGTAAAATCATCGATCCGGAAGGTCCTTTTGTTTTTGTTCCAAAAGTATATTTTGATTGTATCCCCTTGTTTCAGGTCCAATTGATCAATTTCCGCCGCCAGAAAAATTTTGTGCCACAGGCCGTCATTCATACAATGGCCGGCTGCGTCCTCCCCTTTCCATAAAATGCGCTTCCCTTTTCTGGAAATATCAATCACCAGAAATACATCTCCCTGACTCATGCCATCACCTGAAATGAATACATCAACTCCGATTACTTTCTTTGGTTCATTATCCAATTCCGAATAATTCACTCTGAAAGTACTGCTGTATGTAGAATTTGAATCCATCCGACAGGAATACCTTCCTGAAAAAACCCGGACAGAATCAAGCTGCGACGGGTCGGTACTCCAGTATTTATAGGTATCTTCAAAATCATTGCGCATACCGTCGGGTTCATGATTTTCGGAACCTGACTTTTTGCCACCTGCAATTAACAACGCTCCTGTTTTCTTTTCTTGGTATAATTTCGGGTAAGTGCTTCTGATTAAATAGGGGATCTCAGGATAATGAATCCTGTTTGCCTGAATATACAGCAATTGTGAACCGTTGCCTTCAATACCCGAATAAATGCATTTCATGTCCTCCTTAAACAGGACATTAAAAAAAGTAAGATTTGAGTAATCACATCTTATTGCAGCAGGATTATCAACATTTACCATAATGCGTGGTGAATCTGCCCGGCTTTTTACATTCTTCTCAATTTCAGCATTGATTTGAGCATAGATACTGTCATTCGTTGGCCGGTTCAGGTTTCTGTAAATGCCATATGTTGTCCCTGAAACCAATATTAATACGATACCAACAAGCATCTTCTTTCCCTGTTGATTGTGAATCAATCTGAAAAGGTAAAATAGTATGAATACCAGGAAACAAATCCAGGAAAACATGCTGATATATGCTGCTATTACAACAATTACAGGACTAAACCTCCATGAAACGTTGTGCACACCGGGTTCAAGCTTCATGGCCATAAAAGTGTCATTTACCTTTAGTAAAGCATGCCTGTTGTTGTTTACACTTACCTGCCAATGTGGATGACAATTTTGAAGAAGAACAAGATATTGAGTAGTATCAATTGATACTCTGGCTTCAAACTTATTGTGATCAAAACTTGAAACTACAATCTTTCGATAGGATGCTGTGTCAATGAATTGCTTATTAACAGTTGAATCCTGTTCTATTTTCTTTGCCAGAAACAGAAAAGGACGGTTAATAATTGAATCGTAGTTTCCGTTTGCCAGGGCTTTTTTCAGATTTAAATAGGTATACGGACTGTTGCCATCTGATGAAGGAAATTTGAAATAGGTAGGTAGATTTCTCCACAAATAGGGTACGGATGGTTTTAAAGTGCTGTCATTGAATCTGCTCAGATTTTCCTTAAGACTGGGGAATGGAATGCCTTGTGGAAAGTCACTGAAACAATAGTTTACTTGCTTCATCGGTATTTTCGTAACCACCGTTGCATACAGGTTGAGTTGCGATGCGATAATAATATCAGCACTGCAGATTAGGAGGGCTACAATTCGAAAATCAACTTTTGCAAAAATTTTCTGAACAAGAAAGTAGGCTGGTATTGTTACCACTATGAAAGCCGTAATTGTTTGCAGGAAAAGACGCTCCTTTATACCTGATACTGATATGAAACTCTCCCATCCTTCTGTCATAATGGTTTTAAATTTCCACCATTCCAGATTAACCATTAAGCCTATTCCTGTCAAAAAAAGAATTGCAGAAACCCCTGTCAGAACAAAGAAAAAGATTCTGTTCTTATTACTTTCCTTAAACAACTCATCAAAAGCATAACCTGCAGCTATCAGGAAGTAAAAAATGGAAAAAAGCCTGAAAAGGGTCGATAACCTGAACAAATCCATGAAGGGAAGAAACAACAACCATTTGCGCAGTGGGACTGTTTCGGCCATTGCCAGTAGCATAAAGAATATTCCAAGAAGAAAGTGAAGCCGGATAACTTTGGCAGTATTGGTTTTCAGGTTGGCAAAAAGAATAAGGATTAAAGGTAGCAGCCCGAAGTAGCAGTTCAATAAAGAAAAATCCGCTTCCCAGAAAGCCGGGTTATTCTGTGCTGCAGCAAAAGGAAAAATAACCGTCAGCAGTCCTTTGGGAGGTAATGAACCTGTAAGCAATCCCCACCCTGTGCTCGTATATTGAAGGCCTTGTCCGCGTGTGATGTATTGAGACAGGTCAAAAGAAGAAACCAATACAACCAAACTGAAAATAACAAAAGCAGCAATTGCCATCAGCAAATACAACAATTGTTTTCTTAGTAAGGCATCATGTTTCTGCCCTATTTTTAATACTAAATAGTACAACTGATATCCTGCCAAAAGATATACCGTGGTAATAAAAATTCCCGGGTAACCGCCTGAAAGCATCAGAAAAAGAACAAACGCAAATTTCAATGAAACCGCTACGCCAGGGGACTTCTGAAGTCTTAAAAAATACAGAATAATAAACGGAAGCCATGCTGCACTGATGATCCAGCCAAAATGCTGTGCATTTCCGATCATAAACCCGCTCAACATATATATAACGGACAAGATCAGCCGGGTTATCCTCGAAAATCCCATATGCAATCCCAACTGATACATGCCAAAACCGGCAATGTAAAGATGAATCAGGTATTCGAACTGAATTGTCCTGACAGAATACCTGCTTAAGAAACCAATAATCCAGCTGACCGGATACCATGTTCCGGGATCGCCGTTTTGTGCAAATCCGCTATTCATATACGGATTCCACAAGGGAAGCAAGTGATTGTTAAGTGATTCGGTAACAAAGAATCTCCAGGGCAGGGAGATATCGATAATATCCCATTTCATCACAGCTGTTCCCAGAAACAACTGCCAGGTTCCCAGGAACAGAATAATAAGTATGATTAAATAATCAGTGCACTTGTGGTTTGTGTTCACGGTCAATATTCAAACTCAAAACCTTCCTTGGTGTCTTTTACGGTAACACCCAGCGATGTCAGCTGATTCCGGATGCTGTCGGAAGCTGCATAGTCCTTACGGGCTTTGGCTTCCTGGCGTTGCTGCAGCAAAATGCGGATGACATTCCCGAGCAGTTCGCGGTCGCCTGATTGGGCGGTTTCCTCCGGAACCAGTCCGAGCAAATCAACCGTAAATGTATGCATGAAGCTCTTCAGCAGTTCCAAATCCTGTGTATTGATGCTTTCTTTGCCATCATTCACCGAATTGATGATTCGCACTGCTTCAAACAGGTTTCCGAGCATGATCGGGCAGTTCAGATCATCGCTCAGCGCATTGAATGCATTTTCCTGCAATGTGATCACATCTACCGTTGAACTTGCCGACGACTTGAGTTTGGGTAACAGGGTCATGGCTTTCACAAGTCGGGCCAACCCCTGTTCCGCGGCTTTTAAGGCTTCATTGGAAAAATCGAGTGTGCTGGAATAGTGCGCCTGCAACACGTAAAAGCGAATGGTCATGGGTGAAAATGCCTTTTCAAGCAAGGCGTTCGAGCCGGTAAACAGCTCCTCCAGTGTAATGAAATTGTTCTTCGAACGGGCCATCTTTTGCCCGTTAATGGTGATCATGTTGTTGTGTATCCAATAACGCACAAACGACTTGCCTGTGGTTACCATCGACTGGGCAATTTCACATTCGTGGTGCGGGAAAATCAAATCCATACCTCCCCCGTGAATATCGAATTGTTCACCCAGGTATTTCATGCCCATGACGGAACACTCCAGGTGCCAGCCCGGGAATCCCTCACTCCAGGGCGAAGGCCAGTGCATCAGGTGGGTGCTATCAGCTTTCTTCCACAAGGCAAAATCAAGCGGAAAGCGCTTTTCATCCTGGCCTTCAAGTTCACGGGTATTGCTCAGCATGTCATCGATATTGCGACCCGATAGCTTCCCGTAACCATAAACTTCGTGGTATTTCCGCAGGTCGAAATACACCGAACCGTTCACTTCGTAAGCAAATCCCTTGTCGACTATACTTTGAATCATCTGCTGCTGTTCAATAATATGCCCTGAGGCATGGGGCTCAATACTGGGTGACAATACGCCCAACTTGTCCATGAAAAGATGAAAACGGTTGATATAGTGTTGTACCACTTCCATGGGCTCGAGCTGCTCCAGCCGGGCTTTTTTCTGAATCTTGTCCTCCCCTTCCCCGGCTACCTCATCTTCCAGGTGACCTACATCGGTAATATTGCGTACATACCTCACCTGATAACCCAGATGCTTCAGGTAACGAAACAGGATATCGAAGGTAATGGCAGGCCGGGCATGTCCCAGATGCGGATCGCTGTATACGGTGGGACCGCAAACATACAATCCGACATACGGCGGATTCAGCGGTTCAAACTTTTCTTTGGTGCGGGTAAGCGTGTTGTATAAAAAAAGATCTTTCACCATGATTGTAAGCAGATTGTTGAACAAATCAGGCGATAAAGATAGGAAATGAATGTTAATTGTGAATGGGTGTGCGGATAAAGAACAGGACCGGGAATGAAAAAAGAACGGGTCAGAGAATGCGTTTCCCTAACCCGCTGGCTTACTATAATTCTTAATAATGAAACTATAAACTGATACCTATGGTAAAATTCATTGCCGGTACCGGAGTGGTATCCTTGTTGTCATTATCATTTCCAAGATACTCATCGGTCAATTCATTTTCTTCGCTGTCATAATACCTGAATTTGGCATATCCCGGATTGAATTCAAATCCCAACATGAGCAACGAGTACCTGACGTTCAGCCCAACCGACCACTTGATGCCCATAAATCCCATAAAAAAATCATCATCGATCAAATCCTCCTGATATGCCCACACACTGCCTGCCACCCAAACCGGATTGATTTTGGCATACACATCGAATACCAGCTTGCTAACCGGACTGTAAGAGAATGACGGACCAATTTTGGATCCGAAATAGAAGAAATTCAGATTGTTATCGTCTTCAGAGAACTTGTGATAATTCACTGAAAGATAGTCCACGTTTATTCCCAACCGCATATCCGGAGCAATTTTCATGCTGTTTAACATGAAAATATTACCTACTTCAAACAAGCCCCCGATTCTTTTTATATCATCGCCCCAGTCACTTTTATCGTCGATCCCAAGGTATTTCCAGGAGGGGGATGACAATCCGACACGGAAGTAAGTTTGTTTTTTCAGGTTTCCGTCTTGGGCAATACCCGCAAATGAAATTGCCACCAAGAGCAGGTTGATTAGTATTTTTTTCATAACCAGCGTTGTTTATTAGTTAATATACAGTCCGGCATGACATCAAAACCATTCCGGACACTACAAAAACTATATACGGGAAAAACGGGGCAATGGATTGGAAACAGGATTATTTTTTAAAGCAATTCCGGGTTATTTAGATTGAATATAAATTGCGATTCAGATGGGAGGTGGTTACAAAGACCTCCGTTCGGCTTAGGCTGTACCCATTATCGTAAATTAAAGGATGCATATTGTTGATATTCTAACATTTGCATAAGAAGACGTCATTATCATAGCAGTTAACGCTGAACATAGCGATATCCCCTACCTACCGGCAGGCAGGCCTGCTGGCCTTGCTCTGCCGAAGCGGCTACGCGAAGGCGCAGCGGGGGCTGGGGGTGGATTTGCATGAATTCATTTTGTTTTTCGTATTTACATTATATCTTCAAAATTCATTTTTGGTAAATATTGGTAGCACTCTATAATCCTCCCCCAGCCCCTGCCTACCGGCAGGCAGGCCCTCCAAAGGCATAGCCGTCAAGCTAATGCTCATTTATCGTTAATAATGAAGATGTTGTAAGTTGCAAGATGTTTATTTACCATGATT
>JAFGOR010000114.1 GCA_016926375.1 Bacteroidales bacterium | reverse complement strand
AGTATTATTTCTGGCTGCAGGCTTTGGCTTGCTGATATACATCATCATGTGGATTGTTGTTCCCGAGGCCAGAACAACAGCTCAGAAGCTTGAAATGAGGGGCGACCCGGTAAATGCTTCCAACATTGGCAATTTTTTCAAAGAGGAATTTGACAGTGTGAAGAAAAACTTCAGAAAGAAGGACAACCGTTGAAGGAATTATTAAACCGAAAAAAAGGATAATCATGGACTTTGAAAACGTAAAAGCTCAGATGAGAAAGGGAGTGCTTGAGTTCTGCATTCTTTCGATTCTCTCTAAAAACGATGCTTATGCCACTGATATTCTCAACAAGCTCAAAGAGTCAGAGCTGATTGTGGTAGAAGGAACGCTGTACCCGCTCCTGTCGCGGCAAAAGAATGCCGGGCTCCTCAGTTACCGCTGGGAAGAGTCGACACAGGGACCTCCCCGGAAATACTATACGATTACTGAAAAAGGGAAGGAAGTACTAAAAGAACTGGATACAGCATGGAAGGATTTGATTGATGCTGTAGATTCAATTGTCAACAAAAACTAAATACCCGATACACCATGAAAAAAACCTTACAGATACATATAGGGGGCAGACATTTTCAGATTGACGAAGATGCCTACAACAAATTGAATCATTACCTGGAAGCACTTAAAGCCCATTTTAAGGCTGAAGGAGAAACCGGCAGGGAAATTGTTGAAGATATTGAACTGCGTATTGCGGAGCTGCTTGAAAATAAGCTCGGCAACAGCAGGCAATCCGCTACGCTTGATGACGTAACTGAAACCATAGGTATTTTGGGCAAGGTTGAAGACTTCAGCTATGCCGATGAATCTGCTGATAACAAAGAGGACTATCAATATACCCGCAAAGATAACCGGAGATTTTACCGCGATCCGGATAACTGCTACCTGGGGGGCGTGGCCTCGGGGTTGGGCGAATATTTTGATGTAGACCCGCTCTGGATCAGACTTGCTTTCGTTTGCCTGATCTTTGCCAAGGGGGTTGGGATACTGATTTATGCCATACTCTGGATTGTTGTGCCTAAAGCACGCACCACCACGGAAAAACTTCAAATGCGTGGCAGGCCGGTTAACCTGTCGACCATTAAAGACACTGTAAACGCTGAATATGAAAAGGTCAGATCCAATGTGCAGGGCTTCAGTAACTCAACAACAGCCGACAGAACCCGGAACGCCCTGGAGAACGCCATGAGGGCAATTGGCGTGGTCATCATTGCCGTTTTTAAATTTATTATCGGTGCCGTAGGCATCTTTTTCCTGGTGATTGGCTCCCTGTTTCTGGCCGGTTTGATTATGGCCATTTTGGGCTTTACCAATTTCTTCGGCCATTTTCAATTCTGGGACGGATGGAACATGCCCGATTATGCTGCCGTATTTTCTGCATCGGGCCATTACTCCCTGGTGATTATTTCCCTGATTATTTTGGTTCTCATACCGGTAGCAGCACTGATCTACGGAGGCATCAAAATCATTTTCGGCATCCGGTCAAATCACCGGGTTCTCAGAGCTTTCCTGCTCACAGCATGGATTCTGGCACTCATTTTATTTGTAACCCTGGTTATGCTGAATGTGCCTAAAAATGCTGTAAAAGCTACCAGTTCTCAATCCACTGTGATTGAAACTGCCGGAAAAAATACAGTATACCTCAACACGAGAGACAACACCGAACACCGGAAAATTACGCATTACCGTGTATTGGGATTCCAGTTCCATTACAGCGACTGGGATGATATGCTCTATAACAAACCGGAGCTTACCCTGGAACGCTCATCTGACGATAAGATGCACCTCACGGTATCCAGGAATATCAGGAATGTGGGCATGAGACATTCAGAAAGGTATTTCGACCGGATCGACTATAACTGGAGTGTGAATGACTCCAGTGTGCTGCTCAACGAATACTTCAGCACAGATGACGATGATTTCTGGATGTTCCCGGATGTGGAACTCAAACTGAGAATTCCCGAGGGACAGCGTGTGATTATAGCAACAGATATGTGTGATATACTGGCTGAGGATCAGTATGAACGCTATTGCACGGGAGACAGCATGCTCACCGGCAAACCCTGTTTGATGGCAGCTGACGGCTTACTCAGGCCCGAAAATCAAAAATCAGTATCTAACCGCAATTAATAGTTGGCAGAAACACATTTTTGTATAACTTTGCAGCCTTATCAATGCGCTGTCCGATGGTGTAACGGTAGCACTGCAGATTTTGGTTCTGCCTGTTCAGGTTCGAATCCTGATCGGACAACCATACGGAATAAGTAAATTCCCGAAACCGCCTGAAATTAATTCTTTTTAGGCGGTTTTTGTTTTCTGACTGCCTGTTGAATTTGTTTCCTTAATAAAACAGCTAAAAACTTATTCGATATAAGCCCATTGGGAAAAACCCTTGCTGATAATCCGATACAATTTCATCTAAGTAACGATTATAATAGCGGGAATATTCATTTTTATGATTTGTTAGGTTGGTCATT
>JAFGOR010000011.1 GCA_016926375.1 Bacteroidales bacterium | reverse complement strand
GATCCCATATCCGATACCGGACTTGTGGTGGTAAATGCCCACCTGTCGTCCATGGTTCCGGATGTAAATCCGTCACTCTCGAATGGCTTCAGATTAGGATTATAAATACGTCCGTCTGTTAAATTGCTGGCATCACCAATCATGGTATATTGCCATAAATGGGGTTGAACAATCCCCCTGATGGCATGTCCAAAAGCCCGGTGCTGGGCTACCAGCGCAAGCGTGCCATGTTCAATCTGCTGCAATAAATCAGGCACGCCATCGGGGTGATGAATGGCCACGTACTTACGCTCTTTATCAATCATGGTTTCGTCGCGTGTAATTTTGAGGTCCTCCCATATACTTACCAGATATCCTACTGTAGTGTTATGAGAACCTGTCTGGATATCAAAATCACCGGCGTCAAACCAACCACCTATGTTGAGTCCCGGAATATGTTCGTAGGGTTTATACTTTGTACCTGTGGTACTGCCCATCCGGTAACCATCGTGGATAGCCGTATCCGGGGGTGCCTGAAGTGCATCGTCCTGGTGTGGATTTCCGTGCCAAACCCGGTATGCTTCTTTAACAAACATGTGATCCATTTGTACCGGAAGCCAGGTATCGAGCGTAGGATGCCAGACGGTTTCATAAACACTATTTCCTATCGGGAAAGCTTCTGTTACCGAATTACCGTAATGTATTTTATAAATGCCCGGCTCTTTGACGGCTGAGAAATCGAATTTCAGGTAGTTGTAGCGCATGAATTTACCCCAGCTGGTTAATTTGCCGTCAAGCACTTTGACCTGTTTTCCGTCTTCGCCCATGCGAAACAGACTTGCAGTAGCCAAGGCATTGTCCTTTGCATCGAGTTCAATGACCGCTACTTTTTGCTGGTTGGGGTGGTAACCTGCCTGTGAATGAGAAATCACAGGTTCCCTTACCCAATTGGCCACACCGTTTGGAGTAAACATCCATTGAATCACAGTCCCGGTTTTTCCCGATGGAAGTAACTCCTGAACCACCAGCCATCCGTTTGATGCCAGATTGCGGCCATCGATTAGGCCGATTGAACCGGTTAATGATTGCAGGCTTACCAACAACATGGGATCATCAGACGATAATACGAGCTTTTTACCCAAAGCAAACGGAGTGGCTTTAGCATAGGTGTCTCCGAATCTTTCACTGGTAAGCATGTTATTGGCTTGCGGGATCTTCTCGGAAAATGCATCACTAACCATTGGCCCTGTTGGCGCAAGCGGACATATGCCTACCTGATCATCCATCATAAAGGTTTTTTTAAAGTAGGCTGATGGCAGAAACTCAATATTCATGCCTGCTTTACCCTCCAATTTTTTAGGAACAGGGGTGTCAAGAATTACAGAAATAAGACATCCGTTGTCTTTTGCTTCTACCTTGAGCTTGCTGGTAAAATCGAATTCCTGATAGTATAACGTAAGTGTTACTGCATTCTCACCTGTGTTCACCAGGCGTTCTTTCACGATGGGGGTAAGGTCCCATTGCTCGGGTGTGGGACTCAGCCTGATTGCTCCGCCCGTAACAGTCCGAACCTCGTGCTGGATCATCTGAATACCATTGACCTTTTCATCAAAAAAGCCGCCTGCGTTATAAGAATCGTTATAAATCATCAGGTCCACACCGGGCTTTTTAAATACGCCCAGATCGTTAAGCTTAAAACCGGTTTGCTGACTATGGCCGGCAAGAATTGGGAAGGCCGCCAACAAAGAAATCCAAATTACTTTCCTGAAATGTCTGTTCATAATATTCATACTTTACTATTTAAAATTATTCAGATGGCATGGAATGTCTCATTCATCCTGGCTGTTTGCTAAAGGCTATTCGGCTGTTATCATTGAAAATGAATGCCTTTGTTTTTTAGTGCCAGATAAGGTAAATCTAAGCATTTTTGAGGTTTTCCGGCCTATGGTTTCTGAAATTAACATATAATTAAGGTGCCGGACCTGCAATAGATCGTGCTCAATTCCGGGTAGTATGGATGCTGATTTACCCGGTATAGAAATCACCTGTTACAGTAATTCTACTCAGATAATGTAAGGCTCTTTATTATATCAACTTCTTCCTGTCTGTAGGGTTTCCCGTCGGGATGAAATATCTCATGAAACCAGAGCGGCGGTTCACCACCGTCAGGAATGGGCTCATCCCAGGCATATTTCGTATTGGATTTTCCGGCCACAAGGCCCCAGTTTATCGCACCAATGTTGTTTTCCCTAAGCATGGGCATGATATTGGTGAACAGGCTGTTGTTTCTGCGGGCCATATACTCAGTACATACCAGGGGCCTGTTGTATTTCCTGAGCGTGTCTATAGCGGCCTTGTGTTTGTCTGGAGAATCGTAGTTGTGGTACGTTATGATATCGGAATTCTCAATCTGAAAAACATTCAGTTCTTGTAACGACTGATTCCAAACACCCGAAGACAATGGCTGGGATGGACGCACTTCCCACGCCCACTCAAACACCTTTTTCAGCAGAGGAAGTGATTTATTGCCATAACCTGAATTACCTGGCTCATTATATAAATCCCAAATGGCAATGCGTTTGTCTTCCCTGAAAGTGGTCAGAATGTCCTTTACATATTCCTCAAGCAGATCAGTCAGTGTGGAATCCTGGAATAACAGGTCACCCGGATCACGAACCCATCCTGAATTGTGAACGCCCGGCCTGGGATCGGGTTGCCTGCCAGACATATATGTGGCATTCCAACAATCATCAAAAAAAACAAATATGGTCTTTATTCCGTGTTTATCAGCAATCGAAAGGTATTGATTCATTCTTTCCTTGAAACCTTTTTTATCAACCTCCCACGCAACATGGTGCAAGTAAACCCGCATACAATTCATCCCGATACCTTCGGCCCATCCCAGCTCCCGGTTCATGGTCGTCGTGTCGAATGTTTCGGCCTGCCAGGTTTCCAACTGGTTAATGGCCGTACTTGGGGTAAAATTTGAACCCCGGAGCCATCCGCAATTTATTGCCCATTCACGTGCCTGCTCTTCGTTCCACCGGGTTGAGATCACCTGGCTTTCCGCCGGTTTTTGCCGGCAGGATACCAACAACAGCAGGCCAGAAACCAATAGCGTACAGAAGTTCTTAATCATGGTTTTTGTACAGTTAATTTAGTCTGTAGGAAAATCCAGCTACAAATCCAAGTGTATTATTTTTCATTGTATCGTCGTTTTCGGATAAATTGACCAAACCCAGATTGTCCCTTACTCCCAGGTTCAGTTTAAGATTGCTGCCCATAGCTATTTTAAAACCTAAACCAAATGTCCAGCCAAAATCGAAACGCTTCGAGTCTTTTGTATTGTTGCTTTCATATACAAAGTGGGGGTCCTCTAATTCAACTTTTGTCATATACCGAAGTAAATAACCAACATAGGGGCCCGTAGTGAAATAGAAGTTGTCCTTTTTGTTGGCTATTGTTCCCCATAAAGGCAAAACCAAATAGTCATAATTCATTTTATAATCGGCAACGCCCATGTCAGCACCTTCCATATCACGGAATACCATTTCGGTGACAGTCCCTTTTCTGTCAAATGTTAAACCTGTACTCAAAGAGAATCCGTTCTTAATATGATACTGAACATTTAAACCTCCGGAATAGCCTATCCCAAGGTTTCTTTCAGAACTCAACATATTGCCGTAAAGCCACCTCAATCCGGGGGAAAACTCAATTCCAACAGATACTTTTGATTCCTGATTAAATGCGACTGTACAAAAAATCAGAGCAAGTAAAAAAAGTGCCAATTTCTTCATAT
>JAFGOR010000010.1 GCA_016926375.1 Bacteroidales bacterium | reverse complement strand
GCTGCTTTGTATATTGTAGTTCCTTTGGGAACTTCTACCTGTTTGTTATCTATAATGAGTTTTACCATTTCCATGTTCGAGTCAATTAATTTACGATTACTGCATTAAATTTACATCTGTCCATACAAGCGCCGCATTTGATACAGAGTGCGGGATCAATACGGTGTATTTCTTTCCTTTCACCTGTAATAGCTCCAACCGGACAAGCCCTGGCACATGCCGTACATCCTACGCAGTTTTCAGGCACAATTTCATAAACCATAAGTGCCTTGCAAACACCGGCCGGACATTTCTTATCAACCACATGGGCCTCATATTCTTCACGGAAATTGTCGAGTATGGACAATACCGGGTTGGGAGCCGACTGACCCAGCATACAAAGCGAGGTGTCCTTAATCACATTTCCCAGGTTAACCAGCCGTTCAATATCATCCTTGGTGCCGTTGCCCTTGGTAATGTTGGTGAGAAGTTCATGCATGCGTTTGTTACCCACCCGGCAGGGCGTGCATTTTCCGCATGATTCATCAACCGTAAAATCAAGGAAGTACTTGGCCACATCCACCATACAATCGTCTTCATCCATAATAATCATACCGCCTGAACCCATCATGGCTCCGGCAGCTATCAGACTTTCATATTCAATGGGAACATCCAGGTGCTTGTAGGTAAGGCATCCGCCAGAAGGACCGCCAATCTGAACACCCTTGAATTTCTTGCCATTTTTAATGCCGCCGCCGATTTCGAAAATCACCTCACGAAGTGTGATTCCCATCGGCACTTCAATCAAACCAACATTATTTACTTTCCCGGCCAGGGCAAAAACCTTGGTGCCTTTGGATTTCTCTGTGCCTATGGTATTGTACCATTCCCATCCCTTGTTAATGATAACCGGAACACTGGCAAAAGTCTCTACATTGTTTACATTGGTAGGCTTGCCCAAATAACCTTTTACTGAGGGGAACGGGGGTTTCATGGTGGGCTCACCACGGCCGCCTTCCATGGAATGGATCAGCGCGGTTTCTTCGCCGCAAACAAATGCGCCTGCGCCATAGCGAAGCGTAATGTCAAACGCAAAATCGGTTCCAAATATGTTCTTTCCGAGCATCCCAAATTCCCTTGCCTGATCAATAGCCTTTTTAAGCCTTTCAATGGCAAGCGGGTACTCGGCACGTATGTATACCAATCCGTTTGATGCACCGGTGCAGAATCCGTTAATGGCCATGGCTTCAATAACTGTATGGGGATCGCCTTCAAGTATCGACCGGTCCATAAATGCACCCGGGTCTCCTTCGTCGGCATTACAAACAACATATTTCTCCGTACCTGGCGACTGGCGGGTAATTTCCCATTTCAGTCCGGTAGGAAAGCCTGCGCCGCCCCTGCCGCGTAAGCCTGACTTCTTAACGATCTCAATTGTTTCTTCGGGAGTCATTGAAGTAAGCACCTTACCCAGGGCTTCATACCCGTCGCGGGCAATATATTCCTCAATATTCTCAGGATCAATGACACCGCAGTTGCGCAGCGCAATCCTGATCTGCTTTTTGTAGAATTCCATTCCCTTGGAATCGGAAATGATCTTATCTGACTTGGGATCCTTATACAGCAGGCGTTCAACTTTACGACCTTTCACCACATGCTCTTCCACAATTTCCTTTGCATCCTCGGGTTTTACCTGAGTATAGAAGGTATTGTCGGGAATAACCTTTACAATGGGTCCTTTCTCGCAAAAACCGAAACAACCTGTAACTACAACCTGTGCAAAGTCACTCAGCCCCTGATTGTCAATTTCAGTTCGCAGATGCTCTGCCAGGATCTGGCTCTGTGATGATTTACAGCCTGTACCACCACAAACCAGCAAATGAATTTTATAATCCACCATGGATATTTGCCTCCTTATTATTAATTATTGCTCAATTTTTTTATAGTTTACCGGAATGATGCCTTCCACCAGAATACCGCTTTTGATATATTTTTCAATAATCTCATCGGCTTTTTTGGTATCCACATATCCGAATACAACCGGTTCCTTACCGGGCATAATAACCTCAACAGTGGGTTCGGCATAACAATAACCCATGCAACCGGTTTGGGTAACCACTGCATCAATATTTCTCTTGTCGAGTTCATCCACAATGTAGTTCATCGTTTCTCTGGATCCTGATGCAATACAACATGTGGCCATGGCAACCTTTACCTGAACCATCTGTTCCGGGTTTTCACTCTTATCCCTGAGTTTGGTCTTTGTTTGAAGCTTGTCCTTCAAATCCCTCAAATCAGCCAGATTCTTTATCTTATTCATAAAATTGTTTGTTTGGTATACTAAATTAATTGCTTAAGTTCTTTTAATTAATGATTTTACAATGTTTATTGTTATTTGTAATTGGTCTTATTAAATGTTCTTCATGAGTTATTGTTAAGTCATACTTTTCAGGTTATCCCGTATGAAGGTGCTGATATAATCCAGCACTTCACGTGATGCAAGGCTTACACCTTCGAGTTGGCTGCGTATTTCTGCCGTGTTCACTTCAAATCCTTCTTCATCTCTCCGGCATGTGAATAAAAAGTCCCTTTCGTGGCTGGAAGCGATGAGGGTTTTTAAGGTAATTGCCAGGTCTCCTGTTGGTATCATGTCGATGTGATTCCTGTTAAAAATGGCAGTTACCCTGGTTCCTTGTCCCGATTCTGATTCAACACTGCAGGAACCTCCGGTAAGCTCGGCATTTTGCTTGAGCAGCGGCAAACCCAGACCCACCTTTTTCTTTACCGATGTAGTAAAAAAGGGATCTGTAATCCGTTTCAGCATGTCTGCATCCATTCCCCTGCCATTGTCGTTAATTTTTAAAGTAAGCCTGCCCGTTGGGGTTTCCTCCCAAAGATCTATTTCCACCCGTTGGGCTCCTGCATTCAGCGAATTCTGAACAATATCCAGGATATGGTAGGAGAGGTCCTTCACAGTTTATTTACCTTTCTTCCGTTAATATTTCCCAATGCCATGCGGATTTCCTGAAATGTGGGTTCTTCCAGGTAGAAACCGGTAGGCGACGAACCGAGTTGCTTCAGCGAATGTGCATCGGAATTGGTCACCAGGCAATATTTGGCAGTTTCAGGATGAGCCTTCAGAAAGTCTTTCATTCCGTTCATCCGAGATACTTCCAGTGCATCAAACCGGATGTACTCAGGCAGAAAACCAAGCTGACTGAAGATGCCGTTGTGCGGGCGGTTGATGTGGGCCGGAATGAATATGCCGTTCAAAAGGGCCACCTGTTTTGCAACTTCATCAATACCGGCTTTGAGGGAGGCAACTAAAAGCCTTTCCTCTTCCTCCACGATATCTTCATTTTCATCAACAACTAACTGATGGCCAAATATGTCGGGTTTATTCCTGATCACCATCAGCTTATCATCAATGAATTGCTGAAATTTTTCTGTTTGATCCAAATTCTCAAAGAACGCCAGGCAATGTATTTCTTCTTCCGTATTCACTTCTGCTCCTGCAATCACGGTAATTCCGTAACTGCTTCCAATCTGCTGCGCACTTTTGCAGTGTTTTGTACTGTTGTGATCAGTAATGGCAATGATATCCAGTTTTTTTTCTTTTGCCTTCCGGATGATGTTCACAGGGCTCATGTCCAGGCCTCCGCATGGAGAAAGCACCGTGTGAACGTGCATATCAGCTTGAAACCATTGCATCCGCACCGATCAGTTTATAAAGTAAACCGCAGTTTATGTATGTTCCGGCATTACTTCCCAGCAGCACAATATTTTCAGCATCAGCTGCTTGCCGTGTATCTTCATCGGGCCGGCCACCGTTCACAATCAGAATAGCCGCCAAATCCTTCAGCGAAGCCACGGCAATGATGTTTTTGTGGGTTTGCATGGTTACCCACAACTCACCTTCCCGGGCTCTTCCCATCACATCACTGAGCAGGTCGGATGCATAAACTCCTTTTACCGGCTTTTGCAGCAGCGATGCTCCTGCAAATACCTCCCATCCCAGTTCCTTTATGATATTTTCAATCGTCATGAGCACTTCAAATTCTCACATTTTCAAAACATCAAACCTACCTGCCGGCAGGCAGGTTTTCAAATTGTCTCATTTTCAAATCTTTAAATCTTCAAATCTTCAAATTATCAAATTATCACATTATCACATTATCAAATTATTCAGGTAACATATCCTTAAATCTGTCCTTTCCCCAAATCTCCTCGGTATAATCAACCACCTGGTTCATACTATCACCGCCTTTCACCTTGATGGATACAAAAACGCAATCGCTGGTATGTGCCCGTCCCTGAACCACATCTTCAGCAAGGGTTCGGCAGGTAGGTGATCCGCAGGCTCCGCAATCAATGCCCGGCAGAAAGTTTCTTATTTTCTCAATCTTTTTCATTTTACGCATGGCCTGTACCATGTCTTCATCGAGTTTCATAATCGACCGGGGTTCAATGGCACCCAGGGATGCGTTTTCGATGAGGTGTTCCCGGTTCACCAGGATGGACTTATTGTCCACTATTTTTCCCTTATCCTTGTCGATGTGATATTGTTCAGCCCGGTTATGCAGTCGTTCGCTTACCAGGAACCGGTTGTTGGTAGAAAGTATGCCTCCGGCACAGCTTTCGTCACAGGCACGCATCTCCAAAAAATCAAAGTTGCCAACGGTTCCGTTTTCAAGTTTTTCGAGGAATTCAATGGCGTTGGAAATGCCATCGATGGAAAGGCAGCGGCCATGAACATGCCGGGCTTCACCCCCGGTAAGTGTCCACACCATTTCATCGGGTAGCAGCTGTTCCTTTTCAGGCACAATGCAGTAACCCTTTTCTTCGCGCCTGATTATGGAATAAACCCTGTTGTACAATGTATTCAGGTTGATAACCCCGTTGATGGGTGATTTTTTTTCACCAACGGGACTTTTTACAGCTGCAATTTTGGCTGCGCAGGGCGTGATGTAAAACAGGCCTATACGGTCGGCAGGAATGCCTTCATCGGCAAACTTTTTCCGGTATGCAATGGCAGCCAGGTCAAGCGGTGCCTTAACAGGAAGAATGTTCCCCACCAGCGAGGGAAACCGAACCTGAATCAGCCGCACAATGGCCGGGCAAAATGAAGAAATAACCGGCCTGATTTCGGGATTTTCAACCAGGTAGTTGTTAATCAGTTCCTTCAGAATACCGGTGCTGTGCTCCACTTCATATACATGGGTGAACCCGTCCTCGAGCATGCCGCTGTATATTTTCCGGGAGGTGATGTTGCGTGGAAACTGGCCGATAAAAACGGAAGGCGCCAGCGCAATACGACAATCATAATCAAATATCCGGCTGAAATCATCTTCCTCAATCATAATGGCATTCACCGGGCATACACGCATGCACTCACCGCAATCTACGCACCGTTCGGCAATAAGCTTTGCTTTGCCTGCGGTTACCCTGAGGGCTTCGGTAGGACATGCTTTCATGCAGTGTGTGCATCCGATGCAAAGGTCCTCCTGAATTTTCAGTGCGTGGTGGAATGCCATAACTACGCCCCTTTCGATTTAATGCGGGTAATCATTTCAATTACCGTACCCTGGTTAATTTTGCTCTGAATCTCGAGCTTGTCCGTATTCTTCTTGATATTCGACAAACCCATACCGGCTCCAAATCCCATTTCTCTCACTTTATCCGATGCAGTTGAGTATCCTTCCTGCATGGCCTTTTCAATATCGGGAATGCCGGGACCTTCATCTTCAACCCTGACCCGTATTGCAGCCGGACTGATAAATACCTTCATGGTTCCACGGTAAGCATGGGCTACCACATTTACCTCGGCCTCGTACATGGCAACGGCAATGCGACGAATTATCGCAGGATCAAGACTGAGCTGATTCAAAATCTTTTTGACATTGCTGGACGCATGCCCCGCCTTGATGAAATCGCCCCCTTCAATGGGAAACTCATAAGTCATCTCCTTCATCTCACCGCATTCCTGAACCTCTGACTGTCAATCAATACAGCGGCTGCAAACCATGCTGATACAGCTTGCCGCTGTTGCCGAACATTGAGCCCGGGCTTTCTATGATAATCAATCCGTTGTCTTTTGCCAGTTCAATCATTTCCTTAGAGGCTTTCTTATTTCGTGAAATAAGAATACAGGCAACCTCTGCCATTTCGGCTGTACGAATTGTCTGTAAATTAGCCACACCGGTAATCAGCAAAATGCCCACCCGGTTGATGGTTAACACATCACTTAATAAGTCAGATGAAAACGCATGCGAAATTTCTTTTTCCCCGACATCATCGCCACATATCAACTTACCGTCTGTAATCCTAACAATATCTGCTATTTTCATTCTTTAACCACTTAAAACATACCCCCAATGCTATCATACGCATGGAAAAATTTTCTGTTACAAAAATAACAAATTAGTTGTTATTCAAATAACAGTAACCTGGTTCCGTTGTAATATATATTGATTCTAAATTACTTCGGCACGAGTGGTGAACCCTGATGGCGGTTTATTGGCGACTGTGGGAAGATTGATGGAGCCACCTGAGCCATTCCTCAAAACCTGCACCGGTTTTGGCTGAAAGTGAGATGAATTGCAGATGCGGATTTACCTTAGCAGCGTTGTTTCTGAATTTCTCCAGGTCGAAATCCACATAGGGAATCAGATCCGTTTTGTTGATCAGGCACAAATGAGCGCTCTGAAACATGTTGGGGTATTTGAGGGGCTTGTCATCGCCCTCGGTGACGCTGATGATAACCACGCGGTATTGCTCGCCAAGATCAAAAAGGGCAGGGCATACCAGGTTGCCTACATTTTCAATCAGCAATAATGAGTTCTGGGCAGGATCGAGAGTTTTAACAGCCTTGTTGATCATGCCGGCATCGAGGTGACAACCGTTTCCGGTATTGATTTGCAGTACAGGAACTCCTGTTGCCATTATCCGGTCGGCATCCAGCGAGGTTTGCTGATCTCCCTCAATGACGTATGCCTGGTGTCCTTCAAGTGTTTTTATGGTTCGTTCGAGCAGTGTGGTTTTACCCGACCCCGGTGAACTCACCAGGTTCAGCGCAGTAATCTTTTTTGCCTCGAAGTAGCCGCGGTTGCGCTGTGCCAGCAGGTTGTTCTGCTGCAGCACGTCGGTTTCAATGCTGATCCGCTGATGCCCTTGTTCATGGCTGTGATCATGCGGATGGGGGTGCTCGTGTGCTGCATGCCCCTGGTCATGATGGTGGTGGTGATCGTGACTGTAATCATGGGTATGGCTGTGGTCAGCCGGATTGATGATGGTGTACCCTCCGCCGTTTTCGCCGCATCCGCAGTTATCGCACATGGTGAATGTTTTGTTATGAGTAAAATTAGTGATTATTTTGAAGTGTGCAAAGTTCTTTCACCTCACCCCTGCACCCCTCTCCTGAAGGAGAGGGGGAGGAATCGTGTATTATAAATAGTTAATAAACAAATAAATAAGCGATGCTATTCTCATCCTTTTTTAGAAGAGTGGAGTTTAAAGCCTGTTCAGCGAATTTCACCCCCTCTCCTTCAGGAGAGGGGCAGGGGGGGTGAGGTGTTAAAGGAAGTGGCAGCAGCACTAGCAGTAGCAGTCAAATCCTAAACCCCAAGTCTCAATTCCCACACACCTGCCTGCCGGAGCGGCAGCGCAGGCAGGTCCAGCATCCAGCCTCCTTTATGCGATGCATCAATAGCCCTGGGTTTTAACCCGGGGGAAAAGGGAACCACCATATTATTCCGCTGCATACAAAGCATTGCTCGTGGCAGTGCCCTGCATGCAGCGGGTGATATATGCCCTGATCGAGTTCCCCCGGCTGAAGCCGGGGGCTATTGAAAATGCAATCTTAATGCATCATCTGTTAAACTCAGCATCCTGCTGCTGTCAACTCCCAACTCCCGAACACATCCATCCTGTATCCAGCATCCAGTATCCAGCATCCAGCATCCAGTATCCAGGTCCAGCATCCATTATCCAGCATCCAGCTTCTCCCTCACGTCTCAATCGCCACAACCCGCAGCTCCTTACCCGTAATAATCTCAGGGTTGACCTCGCCGCAACCCGGACAAATATCATATACCTCAGCAGGCTCATACTGCCTGCCACAGGTAATGCATCGCACCACAAGCGGTATTTCTAAAATTTTCAACCCGGCCTGGCTGAGCAGCGTGTCTTTGCGCGCTGCTTCCCAGGCAAATTCCATGGCTTCGCGGATCACCCCGCTGGCCCTTCCCACCTCAACCTCTACCAGGCTGATGTGATTAACCTCTTTTTCCCGGGCTGTTGCAAGCACAATATCAACAATGCCCTGTATGATGGAGAATTCGTGCATAGGAATGTCTGATAAGTCTTCTGGTCTTCTATGTCTTCTGGTCCTTAAAAACTTCTATATTCGGTGCCTGCCTGCCGACAGGCAGGTTCAGTGTTCCTTGTTCGGTGTTATTCTTCTGACTCTTGGCACTTCTTATCTCGCAGCTCGCAGCTCACATCTCACAACTCATAGCTCACATCTCACATCTCACATCTCACATCTCGCATCTCATAGCTCACAGCTCGCAGCTCGCAACTCACATCTCATAGCTCACAGCTCGCAGCTCGCATCTCGCATCTCATAGCTCACAGCTCATAGCTCGCATCTCGCAGCTCACAGCTCGCAGCTCGCAGCTCGCAGCTCACAGCTCCTTCAGCATATCCTCGGCAACTGCTCACCGGCCAGTTTGGTCAGTAGCCGCGTTCCGCCATAAGGCGACTTCAACAGCACCCTGCCGGCATTTTCAGCAGTAACCGTTCCTATCCTGCAGGCATCTTTTCCCAGCGAATGACCATGCATGATTTCCAGTGCCCGGTCAGCCGAGCCGGGTGAAACTACCATGATTACCTTGCCTTCATTAGCCAGGTAGTGCGGGTTGAAGCCATATATTTCGCATATCCCGTTAATCTGTTCCCGCACAGGTATTGACTGTTCGTCAATCAAAAGGCCTTTGTTCACTGAAGCGGCAATTTCAGCCAGTATGGTAGCAATGCCTCCCCGGGTAATGTCGCGCATGAATTTCACTTCAATACCCGCATCCAGCATTTGCCCAATCAACCCGTTCAGCGACGATACATCGGAAATTACCGGTGTTTCAAACTGCAGGTCTTCGCGTGCAGACAGGATGGCAATTTCATGATCGCCCAGGAATCCGTTAACGAGCAGCTGGTCGCCCTCACTGATGAGCGCTCCGGAAGAAATACCGGCATATTTTTTCTCCACCGTACCAATACCGGCCGTGTTGATAAACACCTTGTCGCACTGGCCTTTTTTTACCACCTTGGTGTCGCCGGTGATGATTTCAACCCCGGCTTCCCTTGCAGCATCTGCCATGGATACTACTATTCTTTCCAGGTCGGCTATGGGAAAACCTTCCTCAAGGATAAAAGCTGAGCTCAGGTATAAAGGACGAGCGCCGGCAACTGCCAGGTCGTTCACTGTTCCGCAGACTGCCAGCTTACCGATGTCGCCACCCGGGAAAAAAATCGGGTCTACCACAAAGGAGTCGGTGGTAAATGCAATCAGTGTACCATCTGCATCTGCCAGGGCCGAATCGCCCATTACACGCAGCAGGGTATTGTTGAAATGCCTGACAAAAACATTGCTGATGAGGTCACTTGTCATTACCCCGCCGCTGCCGTGTCCCAGTAGTATGGTTTTGTCCATTGCCGATTCGGTTTTGGTAAATAATAGATTGATATTATGACTGGTAAGGGATTCCGCTTCATGCCATAAGGGCTTTTCCGTTGTGGGCGATTGCCAATCAAAGTAAACAAAAAATGTATAGAGGCTATAAGTTCTCACATACCTTTGTACCGAACGAAGAGAGTTCAGTGAAGATAAACCCTTATTGGCTATACCGTGTGTTGTGTGTATACACCTTTTTTGGATTTCCGCTTAATTTCAAGTTTTCTCTTGGCAATAAATTCACTAAGCTCTTTCTCTTGCTTCTCTGTCAAGGGTTTACTTTGTATAACAAAATCAATTCCTTCTGGTTCTCTAAT
>JAFGOR010000113.1 GCA_016926375.1 Bacteroidales bacterium | reverse complement strand
TGCCGGGGATACGACAACAGGCTGCGTGAATCGGTTAGCATGCCAATAAACCGACTTACCAGGCCCAAATTCGATAGGGCATTAAGCTGTTTTTCCATGCCGTCTTTCTGATCGAGGAACCACCAGCCTGAGCCCCATTGAATTTTACCCGGGTATGAGCCGTCCTGGAAATTACCCAGCATGGTGGCCATCAGTTCATTGTCAGCAGGATTCAGGTTGTACAAGATGGTACGTGTAAGCTGTCCGTCATTATCCAGCCGGTCGAGAAACCGCGACATGGCTGCTGCCAGGGTGAAATCGCCAATGGAATCAAAACCACCATCGGGACCGTAGGTTCTCAGCATTCGTGAGTTGTTGTTACGCAAAGCGCCAACATGATACTGCTGCGTCCAGTTGCGCTTGTGATCCATCACCGCCTGATCATGCAGATAGGCTGATCTGAATTTCAGCACTTCAATAGCCGTTGGAACCAATCCGCTTCGTACCTTGTTAAAAATGGCATTGATTTCACCCGGATTATAGGGCTCGGCATAAAATGTTTCCAGCCCGTGATCCGACAACCGGCAACCCTCGTTGTGGAAAAACTGGTGCCGTTTATCAAGCGCTTCATTCAGCGATTCGTAGCTGTTGATGGAAATACCTGAAACAGCTACCAGCTTATCAACATAAGCATTAAAACCTGCAAGATCTTCTATACCCAGCAATTTGTCAGGCCGCCATGCAGGAATGATTTTAACAGCAGGATGTTTCGCTTTGATAATCCGGTGATGCTCCAGTGAGTCAACCGGGTCATCGGTGGTACATACAATTTCCACGTTCATCATGCGGATCATGCCAACAGGCGTATAATCGTCGCCTTTCAGCAATTCCGCAGTTTTTGAGTAGATGGTATCGGCCGTTTCAGGGCTAAGCAATTCGGTTATGCCAAAGTAGCGTTGCAATTCCAGGTGTGTCCAGTGATACAGCGGATTGCGGTAAGTATACGGCACCGTTTCAGCCCATTTATCAAATTTTTCCCGGTCGGAAGCATTTCCCGAGCAAAACCGCTCATCAGCTCCGTTGGTGCGCATGGCCCGCCACTTGTAATGATCACCATACAGCCAGGGCTGGGTGATATTCTCAAAGTGATTATTTTCGGCTATCTGAGCGGGCGAAAGATGACAATGATAATCGATAATCGGCAACTTTGCCGCATGCTCATGATACAGGTATTCTGCCGTTTTTGAGTGCAGCAGGAAGTTTTCGTCCAGAAACTTTTTCATTGCTTACAAATTTTCAACTCGTTTTAACTTTGGAACCAGGAAATGCATGATAATCCAGGCTGCAATATAGGCAACACCACAAAAAATAAACAGGAAGCCGTAGCCGAGTTCAATTTTGCCCAGTGCAGCAAAATGCTGAAGTAAAAGCCCTGCCGTTTGCGATACCAGCAGTCCGCCGATAGCCCCTGCAAAACCACCGATACCTGTAACAGAAGCTACAGCCTTTTTTGGGAACATATCAGTTACGGTGGTGAAAATATTAGCCGACCAGGCCTGGTGGGCAGCACAAGCAATACCGATTACCAAAACAGCATACCAGGTATTAAATTGCCCCAACCACGAAGCCATCAATACAGTTAACGGGAACAAGGCATAGATAAACATAGAAGTTTTGCGTGCTTTGTATGAAGGCATACCGCCGTCCATGAACCTTTTGGGAAGCCATCCGCCATATATTGATCCAACGGTAGAAATGGTGTAAACTACGGCAACAGCAAAAGTCCATGTAATCACTCCAGGAATATCACCCATATCACCAATGAAATCAGGATTCAGGCTTTCAAACGCAGCGGCTTTCCGTTTGTTTTCACCATTTAGAAAGGCCGGCAACCAGAACAGATAGAACCACCACACACCATCGGTAAGAAATTTACCGAAAAAGAATGACCAGGTTTGTCTGAATTTCAACAGCTTCAACCAGGGAACCCGCTCTTTGTTTTCATCCTTCTGCTCCTCGGCTTGTTCATCGAGGTCACTGTGAATATAATCGTATTCTTGCTGGGATAGCAAACCATCTTTTAGTTTCTGCTCAGGTGAAGCATAAATCCGGTACCAGAAAAAGAGCCAGATCAGTCCAACAGCCCCCACAACAATAAACGCCCATTGCCAGCCCCAGGTTTCTGCCATCCAGGGAACGAATAAGGGTGTAACTATGGCACCTATGTTAGCCCCTGAATTATAAATACCTGTGGCAAATGCCCTTTCTTTTTTGGGAAACCATTCGGCCATGGTTTTATTGGCAGCCGGAAAATTGCCGGCTTCAGTTAATCCCAAAGCAGCACGCCATATTCCAAAGGAAAAGGTATTATGCGCCAGTGCATGTCCTATAGCCGCAAAACTCCAGCCCAGCAGCGAAAACAGGTATCCCCGCTTGGTGCCAACCCAGTCGATGAACCGGCCTGCTAACAGCATACCAATGGCATATGCAATCTGAAAACTCATAACTACCCAAGAGTAATAAAGTTCCCGATCAGCCACGTTTTCACCAAAGATGCCTGCTTCATCCAGGATGGGTCTGAGCAATCCCAGCACATTCCGATCGAAATAGTTGATGGTTGTGGCAAAGAAAACCAGCGCACAAATGGTCCACCGGTACTTACCAACTTGTTGAGAGATTGTTGTCATGTTGTTGTTGTTTGAATTTGTATTGAATGTTGTTATTTACTGGATACTGGACCTGCCTGCCGGCAGGCAGGTACTGGATACTTGATGTGTGGATTTTGTGTGTTGGGATTTGGGATTTGACTGCTGCTACTGCTACTGCCACTGCCACTGCTGCTATTCATCAAATTATGTTTCATTCCTCTAAAGTCTGTCCTTACACGCCCACAGCCCGATGGCCGGATTGGAAATATAGTATATCTCTTCGCCTTCTGACGTTTTATTCAAGCCATCTTTCAGCACGCCGGGATTGTATTTTTTCATCATCTCGTTCGGGTCGGCATATCTGAAATTAACCGATTCCACTTCCTGCCGCGTTAAGTGACCCGGACAGTAGGTTATGGAAAACCGGCCTTCGGAGCTTCCGTGAATCAGGTGTGCTGCTGCGCTCAGGTTGTTCTCAAGCTCTTTGTTTTCTTTAAGTTTCCGGAGTGTTTCAGGGGTGCCAAAATATCCATACTTCCGGATCAGCCGGTCGATTTCAGCATCCTCTCCAAATTCCTTAACACCCGGAGCAAGCACAATTAACGCACCGTCATCGGCAATGGCCATACGGGTTCGGTATATACTTTTATTCCCCAGCCAGGTGCTTTTAAACTCTGTCGGATCAAGGTAAACAACCACTTTTTTCAAAGGCTTGTCGAGTGCCGTGAAATTTACCTTCAGCGACAGATCTGCAGCGCGGGTGAACACTTCCACATCGTCGCCAATGAAAAGTCCCCTGACAACCAAATCGCCTTTTTCGCTTCGTCCGACCACGGTATGCACGTATACCAAAGGCAGGTGACTGATGAAATGCTCCGATGCGTAATTCAGCAAGCTCCTCACCGGGTTATCAGCTTTTCCCATCAGGCGTTCCATACCATAAACCGCACCAACAAAATGACTTTTGTTAATGCCTTCGGAACCGCCTGTGCCTACAAACAGGTTTTTGTTGTAATTGGCCATGCCTATCACTTCGTGTGGCACCACCTGGCCAATGGAAAGAATGAGGTCGTGACCGCCCTGGTATACCAGTTTATTCAGCTGCGCCGGCCAGTCGTATGAAAGGGCATTATCAGTTACTTCGGCAACAAACTTACCCGGAACACTCCCAACAGTAATCACATCATTGCGCCAGTCGTGCACCCTGAATACCTCATGGGGCACACCCGGAAACATGGTATCAATCTGCTCCGCCGTCATGGGGGAATGTGTTCCCAGTGCAGGCAGCACGTCGGTGAGCCTGTCCTTGTAATATTCATAAACCAGGGAAGTCAGGGCACCGGCATGTGAATGGAACCGGGTGAAATCGGGCGGCACAGCAAGCACCCTGTTGCGTTGTCCCAGTTTGTCAAGTGCAGTGAACAATCCTTCTTTCAGGTCGTTTTTAGTAAGGATCGTATGCTCCGATCCGCGTTCAAAATAGATCATAATCCTTTGTTCTTTTTTTAAACACCGCCAAAAGCGCTATAACCACCGTCAACCGGAAGCACCACGCCGGTGATGAATGATGACAAATCCGAAAGCAAAAACAACATGGCGCCTTGCAGATCTTCGGGTTCTCCATATTTTCCTACCGGAGTATTGTCCATAATTTTCTTTCCGCGCGGAGTAGACAGGCCGGTTTTTTCATCCACCAGCAAAAAGCGGTTCTGGTTGGTAAGGAAGAAGCCGGGTGCAATGGCATTCACCCTGACACCTGTTTTGGCAAGATGCACCGAAAGCCACTGGGTAAAATTGTTCACTGAAGCCTTGGCAGCCGAATATGCAGGAATTTTGGTCAAAGGCCTGAATGAATTCATGGAGGAGATATTGAGTATGCCTCCCTTACCCCTTCTGATCATGTCGGGTGCAAATACCATGGTAGGCAAAAGTGTACCGGAAAAATTGAGGGCAAACACCTTGTCGAATCCGCTCAGGTCGAGCCCAAAGAAAGTGTCGGATGCCTGAAAATCTCCTGCATTGATAATCTGCTCAACCTTGGTAGTTGCATTAGGAGAGTTGCCGCCGGCTCCGTTGATCAGGAAATCAACAGGCCCTAGTTTTGCAGTAATTTCCTTTTCAGCAGCTATGAGTGATTCCTTATCGAGCACGGTGGCCTGCACTCCAATGCAATCCGTACCGTACTTCTTGGTCAGCGCCGTTGCCATTGCCGAGGCGGCATCGAGATTCAGATCGATGATGGCGGTTTTAATGCCGGCAGCTGCAAGGGCATCACACAAGGCCTGCCCGATAATACCCGCACCTCCGGTAATCACACATACTTTTCCTTTTAAATCAGAGAAATCAAACTTCTTCATAATCAGATTCTGTTAGTGGTGTTTTTATAAAAATCTACATTCTCACGAATAATCACATCAATGGCACTGTAATTGATTTTTTCGACCTGTTTACCGGTAAGCAGGTAATTGAACATGGCCATAGCCGAACGGTAACCCTGTTCTTCGGGTTTCTGGCAAATCAGAAAATCAATGATACCACTTTTCAGATATTCCCGGTTCTCATTGATGAGATCATAACCAATCAGGGTAAGCTTGTCTTTGCCTATTTCCGATAGGTAACGGGCTATCCGGTGTACCCTGGAGTTGGTAACAAAAATTCCGGATATGTCCGGGTTCTTTTCAAACACTTTTTCAAGGGTAACTTCCGGTTCTGTATTTTTTTTCAGGTCTGCCTCAACAGTCATGATCTGAACCTCCCCGGCGCGGGAATTATTTTCAAAATACTGACGGAAACCTTGCTCCCGGCGCATCATGTGACGTGTAATTACCTTGTTTCCGGCCAGGTTGAAAATAAGGACCTGAGCGTTTAACGGCAAACCGTAACGCATTAATTTGGCAGCTGCAATTCCGCTTTGCAGGGCATTCTGACCGTAATAAGCAATTCCTGAACCATCATCCAGGTTGTTGTCAAATAGTATAACCGGAATATTCAGGGCTTTACATTTGGGCATCAATTTAACAGCCGCATCATGAAAATTCGGAGCCATAATGATACCATCCGGTTTCATATCCATGATTCTGTTGAATTCCTTTACAAATGAATTTACGTCACCCGGGTCGAAATAATTAACCAGGATTTTGGCATGAAAGTCATTCAATTCCTCGGTTGCCCTGTTAAACCCCGTCACCGGCTCCTTCCAATAGGGATTGTTCACTCCGGCATCGGGGATCAGTGCTACAATGTTGAAACTTTTTTTAAGTGCCAGCGACTTGGCGAGGAGGTTTGGGGTATACCCCAGTTTCTCCACAAACGACATTACACGCTCTTCGGTCTGCTGGTTGACCTCTCCCCTTTTGTGCAAAACACGATCAACCGTACCTATCGAAACATCGGCCATGGCAGCAATATCCTTGATGGTTACCCTTCGCTGTGCCGGTTTCATGCTTTTTCCCATGGACAAAAATGTTCGTGTACGTTAACGGCAAGTTAAAATAATATTTTTACATGGCATCAGAAATTCAAATAAATATACAAAATTAATACGGCGAGCTGATTGCCCGGTCGCCATATCAGCATCCATTAAAACGATTTCATTGTATTATTGGTGGATGATATTGGACCTATGGAATTTACGATTTCATGCGTAAGCGTTTTGATAAGTTTTTGCCACGATACCATTTCATTGTCCTCCAGTTCACTTTTGATGCCCTGAAAGGTTAGCAATCTTGTCGTCTCACCCCGAAAAACAAAATCGCTTGCCATTACTGAAAGAGGAATGGAATCATTTTTCAGGTTTGCTTTGAGCAGGCGTTTTTCTCCCGGCCTTATTTCCCCGAGAGCTAATCCAGTCATCCTGTTAAGTTCATTAATTTTCTGGACTGTCACACCGGATGAAATATTGAGAAGTTTTCTGGCTGCCGGATTAAAAATGTCTATTTTACCGTTGCCTGCATATGAAATAATTCCTATTCCGGCATGCTCCACAAGATGCTGAAGGTAGAATGTGCGACGGCTGTTTTCCATCTTCAGTGCCTGGATCCTTGCATTAATCTGATCAAAACTTTCATGAAGCACCTGAAAAGTCTTTCCCGAAGCCGTTTTTCTATACACAACGTTGGAATCATCATTTGAAATGGCATTAAAAAAGTGGGCAAGATCACGATTTATCCGATTTAAATACTGTATCATTAAAACGGTTTGCACCATGATCAGCAAAAGTACGTTGAATGCAACGTACAGGTCATCCCGCTTCATAACCACATAAGCAAGAACAAGTCCGGTAAAGGTTATGGATACTGTACGGATGATGACATTTGTATAAAATTTTTGATAAACCATAGCCATATTCTGGTCCGCATTATTGGGTCAGAGCTTATATTTTTCGATTTTTCGGTAGAGTGTCTGGCGTCCAATACCAAGTTCCCTGGCCGTCTCGGCAATATTCCGGTTGTACCTGTTTAATGACATTGCTATTGCTCTTTTTTCAAGCTCTTCAAGATTCATTGCCGGAATAACCACATCTGGTCTCAATCTTTCAGTTTCAAAGGAGAAATGTTGTGGCTCCAGTTCCAATGAATCGGAAAGAATAACAGCTTTCTCAATAGTATGCCTTAATTCTCTGACATTACCGGGCCAGGAGTAATCCTTTAGCTTTTCGATTGATTTTTCAGTGATTCTGATCCCTTTGCGGTTGTACCTGGCGCAGAATTCAACCAGGTAATGCCATGCAAGCAGCATGATGTCATTTCCGCGATTCCTCAAAGGAGGAACTTCAATTTCAATGGTATTGATCCTGTAAAACAAGTCCTCCCTGAAAAGTCCCTGTTTTACCAGGTCAATTAAATGGGAATTGGTTGCACAAATAATCCTGATATTCACGTTACGGGTTTTATTGGAACCCAGCGGAGTAATCTTTCTCTGTTCAATGGCAGTAAGCAATTTGGGTTGAATATTGCAATTCAGATTGCCGATCTCATCCAGGAACAAGGTACCACCATCGGCTGTTTCAAACCTGCCTATCCGATCTTCCCTTGCATCGGTATATGCTCCTTTTACATGTCCGAAAAGTTCGCTTTCAATAAGCGATTCAGGCAAAGCACCCAGGTCCACTGAAACAAAGTCCTGTTTATTCCGATTGGATAACCTATGAATCTCCCTGGCAATCAACTCCTTTCCTGTACCATTTTCACCGGTAAGCAAAATGCCCGCATCTGTTTTCGCTACTTTCCGCACCTTGTCCAACAAATCTTTCATAGCCGGTGATTCCCCGATAATTTCCGAAAATCTGCGGCAAATATCCTCTTTTAACTGTGTCTCCCTGAGTTTCAGGTATTGAACCTGCTTTCTTGTCTGGCGCAATTTCATGGCGGATTGCAACGTGGCCAACAGTTTATTGTTATCCCATGGTTTCAGAATGAAGTCTGTGGCACCTTCCTTAATTGCCCTGATGGCAAGTTCAACATCCCCATATGCTGTAATCAGCACTACTACCGCATCAGGATCAGCCTTTAGTATTTGGTTCAGCCAAAAAAGACCTTCATTCCCATTGTTAATACCTGCTGTAAAATTCATGTCAAGCAGCACAATGTCGGGGCGATCTTTTTCAATCGATTCCGGGATAAGGTTTGGATTGCGCAAAGCAGTGACCTTTTCAAACTGGTATTTCAGGTAAAGCACCAGAGAATTCAATACGCTTGTATTGTCATCAATAATCAGAATATGTCCGGAAGATTTCGACATGTAAAATATGCGATAAGCTGAATCCTGCTATAAAAATAGGGATTATGTTCCAACATAGAACACCATGTGTTCCATAATGGAACATATTTTGAATAATAAAGATCATTTAAGACTTTTTCTTGTTGTATATCTGATACATATCAATTTTGGCATACGAATTGAAACAATCCTGATGAAAATTTTTAAGCAACTGATATGTTCATACATTACCTGATCACTGCCTGGAGATACTTGTTGAAAAACAGGTGGATCTCATTTATCAACATACTTGGACTCACGCTCGGATTGGCATCAGCGGTTATAGCCATAGCTTTTGCATTGCATGAGCTTACCTACGAGGAATGTCATGAAAAGTCCGACAGGATTTCCGCTATTTATCTGAGTGGCAAATTCGGTGACATTGATTTTATTCCGTCTACTTTCGGCCCCGAAGGAGAGGCTTTGCAGGATATGTTCCCTGAAATTGAATCCTATACAATAACCCGGAACTACGCAACTACAGTAAGAGCAGGCGAGAATCTATTTATTGAAGATGATATCACATTTGCCGACTCCATGTTCTTTCAGATATTTACCATTCCGTTCAAAATGGGGCACCAAGACAATGATCCCCAGAGTATTGTCATTTCGGAGCAAGCCGCAATAAGATACTTTGGCAGGGAAGTGCCCTTGGGTAAAAATCTTCGGATCAACTGCAACGGAGAACAGGTCGATTTTACAGTTACCGGTGTCTTTGATGATCTTCCTTCCAATACACAGATAATAACTGAATTCATTATTCCCATGAGGTTTTCATCGCGTTTTGGTTATTGGAAATACCAGGAATATCAGTCAACATCATACAGTACTTATGTATTGCTGAAATCAGGAGCTGATCTGAAAGACCTGAATGAGAAAATCCGACGTTCCTATAAAATCCCCTCACCTATTGAAAATATCTCTGCCTATCTCCTCCCGCTTAAAGAGATTCATTTCAAAGGAACTTATGAGAATACCAAAGGTAAATTACAAGTCTTTCTTTTCGGTGGTTTATTTGTACTGCTGATCTCCTGTCTGAACTACATTAACTTCATCAACATATTGTTCTCATCAAGAATTCGTGAAACAGGAGTCAGGAAGGTAAACGGAGCAAACAAGATCCATGTATTTCTGCAACTTTTAACCGACACCTTCCTGACAACACTGATCAGTTTTAACCTGGCCGTTGTTCTGCTCAAACTCACACTTCCCAGGTTCAATGCCAGCATGAACACAAACCTACATATTACTGCCGACCAGCATTTTTTGATTGCCGGCTTACTCTTATTTATTGTGGTTACCGTAATTTCAGGATTTTATCCGGCTTTGAAATTTTCCTCAGCAAAACCCATCTCGCTGATGAAGAATAGCAATTCAGCACAACATTCCGGCCTGAGTTCACGAAATATCCTTACCACACTGCAGTTATTCTTAAGTATTGTTTTCATACAATTAATCATGGTTATGGATAAACAGGCTACGTACATGTATAGTCGTGATATTACCCGGTATGACGGCAGTAATGTAATTTGTGTTAACGGTTACCCGTGGGGTGATTTAAGAAAAGTTAAGGATGAGCTCAAGAAGAATCCTGATGTTCTGGATGTTTCATGGGGGTCAACAATCCCCAGTATGGGATACAATCTCACTCTTGACTGGAAGGAAAAAAACAATACCACATTCGCCACCTGGTTCAACTTCGATCCTGATTACCTGAATGTATTTGGCATAAAAATGGTGGCGGGAAGATTTTTTTCAGATATACATCCTTCCGACAAGGAGAATGGTGTGGTAATCAATGAAAAAACTGCCCATGAGTTAGGATTTACTGATCCAATAGGTAAGACAGTGCAGATCAGGGATAAAGCATATACCATCATCGGAGTGGTAGATGCATACCAGGCTGTGCCTCCGATAGTGGAAATCACTCCCTTTCTGATCACATACAGCAATTACCTGAACGAATATCTGGTAATACGCATCAACCCACATAAAAAAGAGGCTACTCATACATATATTATAAACATATTGCGAAAATTCAATGCTGATTATCCTGTTGAAATAAAGTACCACAATGAGGTATTAATGGATACCAAGGAGGGCAAGTCGTATATTACTGCAGGCAGGATGTTGCACGTATTCTTTTTGCTTACCCTGATCAATTCGTTGATTGGAGTTTTCGGATTATCCTTGTTTATTGCCCAACGTTTCCGGAAACAGATTGGAATTCGTAAGGTATTTGGCGCAAATATCAGTGGAATTATGTTTAAGTTATCAAAAGGTCTGATCATCCAGACTTTCATTGCTGCGGCTATTGCTTCTCCGTTATCCTGGTATGGCAGCAGGGCATATTTGTCTGTTTTTCCACACCGCATTGAGCCCGGAGTTTTATTTTTTGTACTGGGTGGTATACTCATGCTGACTATGCTGTTAGCTACAGTAAGCTGGCAGGTATGGAAAGCTGCTGTTGAAGATCCCGTAAATTCTCTTCGGTACGAATAACTTCAGTAAATGCATACCCATTGTCAATCCTAAAAAGCCAAAAGTAATGATCAAAGAAATTGTGGCTTCATGCATGTTAATCCTATTCGGTTCTGTCGATTACCATCATTCCGGCAAGCCTGCAGGCAATCTTACCGGTGAAATAACCGTGGTTATCTCAGGCCTGAAAAGCGATAAAGGAACTATCAAAATTGGCCTTTTTAGTTCCGAGGCAAGTTGGAATAACCAGGAAAAAAAGTATGCGGGTGCATCTCTGGTCATAAAAAACTGCAAAACAATGTGGGTAGTTAAGGATGTGCCTTACGGACAATATGCCATTAAGTTCTTTCATGATGAAAACAACGATGACAAGCTGAATACGAATTTCCTGGGCATGCCTAAAGAAACCTATGGATTTTACCTCCAGGGGCAAAACAGGTTTGTTCCACCAACATTCAACGATGCAAAATTCAATCTGCAAACTGCCAAATTGATTGTTGAAGTGAGAAATTAACCCCCGGATGTATTAATCCTACTGTCATTTTTCGAACTCAGTAGCTTTCTGACGATAAAAATCGCGTACCACAAAAAAAGCCTTCTTTTTGGTGCCGTTTTCGCCAATCAGGCCTTTGCGGTTCCAACCATCCTGTATGTTTGCCAGGTGCCGGCGCGGTGATCTGAAATCGCAGAGGATCCAGGGTGATACGCCCCGGAACTGGGGAATTTTCGACAACATGGCGAGGTTTCGCCTGAACAGGTCTTCCTGGAATTCTTCCGTCCAGCATGTAAGCGCGTCTCCATGAAGTCCCTGCAAAGCTCCGGCGCCCACTTCACTGATCATCACCGGTTTGTCATAGTTTATAATCCAGTTGATTTTATCACAATCAGGCGGCAATCCATCGTACCAGCCAACATATTCATTGAAATTAACAATGTCGGTATATTCGGCAAAGGGGTCTTCCACAATCCGGTCGTTTGGCTTGGCCGGATCACGATGCACCTCCATGGCCGCTGATATCAGCCGGGTATTGTCGAGTTCACGAGCATGGGTAACCAGTTTTTTCAGGAAACTGGTGCGGGCATCGCTTACCGGGGTTTCATTGGCCATCGACCAGATGATTACGGAAGCCCTGTTTTTGTCGCGTGTGATTAGTTCGGTGAGCTGGTTCCTGGCATTTTCAAATGTACCGGGATTATCCCACAAAATGGTCCAGTAAACCGGATTCTCCTCCCAAAGGAGAATGCCCATTTCGTCAGCCACCCGGGCCATGTTCTCATTATGAGGATAGTGAGCCAGTCGCACATAATTGCAACCCAACTCCCTGGCCCATCCCAGAAGCATGCGGGCATCCTCAACCGAATAAGCCCTGCCCCCGCGCATCGGGTTTTCCTCATGAATACAGATACCCCTGAGGAATACAGATGTTCCGTTCAGCAGGATGTCGGTACCCCGGGTTTCAATATTTCTGAAACCAATCTTCTCGCTGATTGCATCACCTCCCGCGGAGATGTTCACCTGGTAAAGCTTTGGATTGGAAGTTGACCATCGGTCGATCTTTTTCACGGGAATTTCCAAACTGGCTGTGCCGCTCTCACCGGTGGTTATTTCGGTTGCTATTTTCAATTCGGGTATTTCAATCCGGATCTTTTGAGAAGCATTCTGTCCGTTCAGTTTTACATACCCCGATATCAGGTCCTGCTTTCCTTTTGCCAGCTGGATAAAGTAATCCGATATGAAAGTTCCGGGAACCTCAACCAGGCACACATCACGTGTAATACCACCATAGTTGAACCAGTCGGTATTTAACGTGGGCACCCCATCGCGCCTGCGCTTGTTGTCCACTTTTACCACCACCGAATTTGAACCTTCTTTTAAAATGCCGGTGATTTCAAAGTTAAAAGGTGTAAAACCTCCAATATGTTTGCCCAGTTTGCGGCCGTTCAGATACACATCGGTCTCGTAATTGGCCCCGCCGAAGCAAAGAAATACCCGGTTACCCGCATCTTTTTTGGCGTATTCAAACAACTTCCGGTACCACACTGTGCCTTCATAGTAAAAAAGTTTGTCATCCTGCGAATTCCAGTCGCCGGGCACCATCAGTGCAGGCATCAGGTCAAAGTCATATTCCACCAGGTCCGACTTGCTGGCCGGTTTCCTGTCGAGAAAATATCCTCCGGTGGGGTTCTCATTTTTATCAAAGGGTTCGTAACGGTAATCATAATAACCGTTCTCATAAGGATCAACAATATAATTCCACTTTCCGTTAAGTGAAAAACTATTGCGCCCGGGTATGTTGATCATCACTTCCTGTGAGAGGACACAGGCACTGATTAACAAAGCAAGTAACAATACTGCAGTTCTCATGATGGCGGATATAAAAGTTATTATGTAAACAAATATACAAGATTGGACCGATAAGACCTAGCAGAGGAACCTGTTTAACATCCGTTTAAACAGGTTTCCAACCTGCATCTGGAAATGCCCGAAAACATGTAACTCAGGGATATGCATCGCATCTGTGATGAGATTGAAGACCAGATTATGAAAAAGATTGACCACATTGAAGTGAACATTCATGTGGAACCGGGTGAGTTTAAAAAAAAGGATAGGGGTGAACTCCTGATTTGACACAATTACGTAAGCATCAGAAGGGAAAGCTATTACTTGACGATTTCAACCCGGTCAACCGCCAGCGGGTTTCCGATAGCATAAAATTGAATGATCAGCTTATTATGGGTTGCAATAGCCTTGATAGCACCAAATTCCTCCTCAAAACAGAAACAGTTGAACTCCTCTGCAGACAATGGATTGGAATTGCAACCACCATTTTTCCTAAATCCACCTAAACCATTAATTATGTAATAGGTTCCTTCCTCTCCAATTTTTTCAATTCTTTCATAAATATGATCGTGTCCTGCAAATGTCACATCAATACCTAGTCCATGGAAATCCCACTGTGTCTCAACATCATTTCCGTGATTACCTGAAGAATAAGGCCCATAATGAAAACAGACTATTCTAAAAGGAGTTCGGGAAGTCGCAACCTGTTCTTCAAGCCATTTTCTGCCAATTTCAGCAAATGGTCTTAAAACATTAATGGAATAGAAAGTAACAGGTCCCCACACAAATTTGTAATTTAATTCATTACCTGGAAGGGTAAAAAAACTCAAATACGGCTCCAACCATGTCATGTTTTTGCTATCGTGATTCCCCGGAGTTGGGAAAAAACGATTAGCCTGATCTTCAAATGCTTTCCCCTGGCACTGGTATTTCAATGGGGCATCAAAGTTGTAGATATAGTCGCCGTAATACTTGCTGACATTTTCTTTTATTGTGTGCCATGCCCCCAAATAGTAATTGTTGTCGCCTGCAGTGAGAATGAAATCCGGATTCCAGCTTTTCACCATATCTGCCACTCGCCTCTCAGGCTCACCTGAAAGTCCGTAATCGCCAATTACAGCAAAAACAATTGAATCAGATTCCATGTTCACCTCAAAACCCGAACTATCCGTTGTGATATCACGCTCCTCGCAGGAGAATAATACTAACATGATACCCAGAAGATATTGAAATTTGTAAAGCTTCATAAGGCAAAGTTCGGAATAAATTGAATTTGTTATTGGTTACCGACTGAAAAGAATTAAAAAACAAGAAAACAAATAGCTTAAAATTTGGGTTATGCAGAAGCAATTAAAAGGAATATATTAAAAGATTATCAAATTGTATAATAACTATTTATCATTCCTTGTTGAGGTGAAATGAAGGTAATTTTCAACCCTTCTTTTCCCTGTGTGCAATTCAATAAGCATATCATAATAAGCCCAAACAAACAGAGTCTTCCTAACTTGGTACAAATATCTGCACCCATGAAAAAATTGCTGCCTGTTATCCTGATGATACCGCTCAGCCTGCTACCTGCCAGTGCCCAACAACTTGTCAAGGGCAGGGTAATTGATGACCAGCAGGTATCGCTGCCTGGTGTAACCATCCAGATAAAAAACACATTGAGGGGAACAGTCACCGATGGCGATGGTAATTATTCAATTGATGCCGCACCCTCCGATACACTGGTTTTCTCCATGGTGGGCATGGCTTCGCAAAACTTTGCCGTGGGCAACAGAACCGCCATCGATGTCACACTGGTTACCGAATCAACACTTATGGATGAGGTTGTAGTAATTGGCTACGGTACGCAGCGGGTAAAAGACCTTACTGCACCTATTGTTACCGTTAAAGGGTCTGAACTGTCGCGGCAGGTCACTTCCAGCGCTATGCAGGCCCTTCAGGGGAAGGTGCCGGGACTTCAGATCATTAACAGTGGTGTGCCCGGCAGTGGACCCTCTGTAAAAATAAGAGGTGTTGGATCCATCGGCGATTATGCCAATCCGCTCTATGTGGTTGACGGTGTTTTTGTTGACAACATCGACTTTCTGGGTTCCGGTGACATCGAAGACATCACTGTACTCAAAGATGCGTCAGCGGCTGCCATTTATGGTGTTCGCGCTGCCAATGGTGTCATACTCATCACCACCAAAAGGGGAACTACGGGCAAGCCCTCCATTACTTACGACGGATATTACGGTATTCAGGTACCGGTTAACATAATGAAAATGGCATCGCGCGAGGAATATGTTGAATTGATGAATGATGCCAATGCCAATGCCACCGGCTACATTCCCAAAGACGCTGCCGATTACCCTGCCAGTACCGACTGGTACAGGAAACTGGTAAGAACAGCTCCCATGAGCGGGCATAGCATGGATATTTCAGGAAATCTGGAAAAGACTTCCTATTCCTTCGGTGGCTCATACCTGTATCAGGAGGGCATTATGGATGCTAAAAATTCATACAACCGTTACAACTTGCGCGGACGCCTTGATCAGGAAGTAACAAAGTTTTTAAAAATAGGCCTTAACGCAATTGTTACCAATTACAGCAAGATAAGTCCCAACGAGGGTGCGTTTTTTGGCGCTTATGTCAATCCCCCGGTTTATCCCGTTTACAATTCAGCCAACGTGGACGCTTACCCCCTGTCCTTTGATTCACCGCAGCGCTATGGTTTCGGCAACCAATACGGAAACCCGGTTGCGGCAGCATATTATCACGATGCGCTTGATAAGGGTAACCGACTTGTATTCAATGTATATGCTGAATTATACCCGGTTATTGACAAGCTTACTTTTAGAATTGCTTACAACCAGGACCTTAGCAATGCTAATATTCGCAATTTTACTCCCGAATATCAAGTTGGGGGCTCACAGGGTGTAAGGGAATCCATTCTTACCCGCACGTTTGACAATTCTTCAAAGCAAATACTGGATAATACCCTGACCTATCGAAACCAGAAAGGAAAGCTATATTACACAGTAATGCTGGGTCAGTCAACGCGAGTTGAAAAGTGGGATAAAATTGACGGACGCGCCAAAAACGTTTCCGGATTGGACGACCAGAGCAAATACCTGAAGAACGGATCCACACTTGACCGTTGGGCCAATGATGATCCGAAAAGGCATTTCAGTATCTCTTACTTTACCCGCGGCACGCTTAATTTCAGCGACAAGTACCTGGCCACCCTTACCTTCAGAGCTGACGGCAGTCAGAAATTCCAGAAAAAATGGGGCTACTTCCCTTCAGTTGGATTGGGTTGGACGCTTACCAAAGAAAACTTCATGGCCAACCAGCAGCTTTTTAATTACCTGAAAGCAAGGGCAAGCTGGGGCTTATTGGGCAATGCCAATGTTCCTGCAAACTCAGATCTGGTGCTGGGACAAACCGGAGCTGCCAGTTCCGCCATTTTTGGAAGAGTGCTCGTTGACGGCATGGGAGCACAAACCGTGGTTCCCTATTCCATGCGCTGGGAAGTGGTTAGCGAATTCGACGTAGGTTTTGATTTTACCCTTAAGGGTAATAAACTTTCAGGCGACCTGGATCTTTACCGCAGGGTTACCAATCACGCCATCTTCAAAACACCTATCGCAACAGGAGGAGGCGTTGCCGAGCAACTCCGGAACAATGGTAAAATACTCAATACAGGGATCGAACTCAGCCTGAAATGGACGCATGAATTTTCGGGCGGTATGGTCATGAACCTGGGATTTAATGCCACCACGGTTCACAACAAGGTACTTGAACTCGAAGGACGTGAATACATTCCAGGCGCTTATGTGCGGGGCAATTACACCACACGCACCGCAGTGGGTCATCCTGTAGGTTCATTTTATGGATACGAAATTGCCGGCGTATATGAATCCGAAGGAGACGCTTTACGCGATCCGGTGGACCAAACCATTAAAAATGCAGGATTTTTCAAATACAAAGATCAGAACAATGATTTGGTCATCAACGAAAAAGACAAGGTGTATCTGGGAAGCTCCATTCCATGGCTAATAGCCGGAATTGACGCAGGTTTCGTTATCAAAAATTTCGATCTGAATATTTCACTGATGGGTCAGGCAGGCAATAAAATTCTCAATGCCAAGCGCATGAACCGCGATGTATTTACAGACGGCAATTACGACAAGGATTTTTACGACAACAGGTGGACCGAGGACAATCATTCAGATAAATATCCCTCGGCAACAGCCTATAACTACTCATTTATTCAGCAGGCCAACGATTTCTTTGTAGAAAGCGGATCGTACATTCGAATTCAGAATATCCAGGCAGGTTATACCATCAATAAACTGTCATTTGTACCCATATTGAAAATTTACATTTCAGCCCAGCGGCCCTATACCTTTTTTACTTACAATGGATTTACACCTGAGATCAGCGGAAGTCCCATTGAAAGTGGCGTGGATAATTCGGTACACCCGCTGCAGGCTGTATATACTGTGGGAATTAAAGCAAGTTTCTAACCTCAAAACTTAACCTTATGAAAGTGCTCAGCATATTATATACCGCCTGTTTGGCCTTACTGCTTTCAGGTTGTGAGGAAGAGCTCAACACCCGGCCTGAAGGTACTGTTCCTACCATCGGTATTGATTATACCAAGCCGGAAAACATATTCCTATCGGTAAGTGCTGCATATGCCAGCCTCAGGTCATATGGCGCTCATGTTTTCCCCTACATTGGTGCTTTTGAAATAGCCTCCGACAATGCCGATAAAGGAAGCTCCGCCGAAGACAACCCGCCCATGCTGGAGTTTGATAACTTAACTTATGAGGCTGATAACGGGCTGATTAATGATTTGTGGAAGGGCTACTACGACATTGTAAGTAGCGCCAATTACAGCATTCATCAAATGCCCCTGTTTGAAGCTGCCATGCAGAACAGTGCAAATAAGCTTTATGCCCGTCAGTGCCAGGGTGAAGCCAAAACCATCAGAGCATACGCCTACTTTAACCTCACCCGGCTGTTCGGCAAAGTTCCGGTTATTGACACGCTGCTTACGGCAGAACAACTGTCAGCAGTAAGCCAGTCTGCCACTCCGCAGCTTTATGCTTTTATTGAAAAAGACCTGTTGGAGGCCATTCAGGTGCTACCGGCAAAGTATTCCCGCGAGTGGGCCGGTCGAATTAACCGATATACTGCCATGGCATTGAAGGCCAAGGTTCATATGTACCAGGAAGAATGGGATTCGGTGGCTTCGCTTACCGACAAAATCATCGCTTCCGGCAATTATGAACTGCTCGCTGATTTCCGCGAAGTTTTCAGTATAGACGGCGAAAACAGCAGGGAGTCGCTCTTTGAAATCCAAAGCTCCACGCTGGGAAACACCATTGGTGATCAAACCTTCATGGAATACGCCTATGTTCAGGGGCCACGCGGCAACTATCCCAGCAACATGCAGGGATGGGGCTTCTGTACACCCAGCCAGAACCTGATTGACTTCTATACTGCCCGCGGTGAGGTGATCAGGCCGGCAACCACATTGTTATACCGGGGAACGAAAACACCCGAAGGCGACAGCATCCGTTCGGGTTGTGTAAACCCGGTTTATAACGGAAAGGTATATACTCCATCGTCTTATAACATTTGGAACTACAACGGATACGGATTTGAACACAATGTTCGCATCCTGCGCTATTCGGATGTATTGTTGATGTATGCAGAAGCAAAAGTTCAGGGTGCAACTTACACCACCCAATCCGGATTGTCGGCAGATGATGCCCTGAACCTGGTAAGAGACCGGGCCGGGCTTGAAATCATGAGTGGTACAACACTCCAGGATATCTGGGATGAGCGGCGTGCCGAACTGGCCCTGGAAGAAGACCGGTTCTTCGATCTGATTCGTACCGGGAATGCGGCTTCTGCACTTGCCGATAAGGGATTTACCATTGGCAAACACGAGGTATATCCAATACCTGCCGCTCAACGTCAACTGAATCCAAATCTTTTACAAAATATCGGATACTGATCTATCAAATTCAATGTTTAATTAATCTATATCAATTATGAAAAACAAATTTGGCCTATTTGGAGTACTGTTTGGAACTCTTGTTCTGAGCGGCTTACTGATGACATCGTGCTCAAAAGACGATGATGATGAAGATGACGGGAAAATTGATCCCAATACCATTGCAACTTCCAGCCTGATTGCCTATTTCCCCTTTGAAACCGAGGGTGAGGCTGTGCAATATGCCAACAACACCATTACGTTCAGCCAGAAGGTGGGCGCTGCAACAATTGCGGCAGGCCGGAGAGGGAATGCCTACCAGGGCAGTACCACTGAAGCCTACTTCGAATACAATGTTGCTGCAGGAACTGCTTTGAAAACGCTGGACGAATTCACCCTGGCATGCTGGATTAAAACTCCCAATACCACCAGTGGTGCAGCTAAGATTTTTGCTGTTAACGGTGGAGATGGCTTTATGGGTACGCTCACACTGATGCAGGAAAGTCAGCCTGAAGGAGATTCTGTTGATATGAAGTTTTTCCTGTATGACAGTGAATCCCCCGACTGGAAGGGACAGGACATCCGCAGGCAAAGCTCAAAATTCCTGAATGACATGTGGTACCATGTGGTTGCCGTTTACAACAAAACCACATCTGCCATGGAATTCTATGCCAACGGCACCCTGGTGCTTACTTCGATTCGTTATGCCGGTCCTGATCCGGGAGACGGAAGCGATCAACCTCTCCTTGGCCCCATCAAACTGGGACAGGATATGACCAAGATCCATTTCGGCGCATGGCCTCAACAGGTTGCAGGAACACCCGAGGGATGGATGACTTATTACCGTGGCATGGTTGATGAGTTCAGGATTTACAAAAAAGCGTTAACTGCTGATGAAATCATGGATCTTTATGAAGCCGAAGTAACTCAGATTGAATAGTTGGGGTTCAGTGCTTTGCAAGTGGCTGGTTTGAAGAAAACTGAAAACCAGCCACATTTTACACTACTGACATTCAATTAGATAAAATTTGACTTGGTTTTTAGACTGAATACGATGAATACCAGCATCTGTTTTAAAATATTTTTGCCCTTGCTGGCATTGGTCATTGCCTGCAATAAAGAGCCCGAAGAAGAAATCGGCCGGGAAATTTTTGTTGATTCCCTTTGGATCAACAATATCGCTGTGGCGAACAACGGGAGCGTCGCAGGCATTGATTTCAACAAGGTAGATATCAGGATTAAATTTCAGAACAGGGTGGATACCACCCAATTTATCAGAAAAAAACTTTTTATTACCGGCGGCATCGATACCAGTTATATCCACCATTTCAGTGATGACAGACAGAACCTTTACCTGAAGCTGCCCATACCGCTGGAAAGTCTTACTACTTATCGCCTGCTGCTCGACCAGGGCAATAACCTGGGCGGAAGAATTAATGAAAGCTATTCTTTTATCTTCAGCACTTCGCTCGACGAAACTCCCAAATTTCCGGAAATCACCGACGATTCACTGCTCACATTGGTTCAACGTAAAACATTTGATTATTTCTGGATTCATGGTCACCCGATATCAGGGTTGGCACGGGAACGATTTGGGTCAGGCGACATAGTCACCTCAGGTGGGAGTGGGTTCGGTATGATGGCTGTTGTCGTTGGCATTGAGCGTGGTTTTATCTCAAGGCAACAGGGATTGGAACGGCTGACCACCCTGGTAAATTTTCTTACCAAACCCTCAACAGACAGGTTTCATGGAGCCTTTCCCCATTGGATGAATGGTTCAACGGGGAAAGTCATTCCTTTCAGCACAAAAGATAATGGAGGCGACCTGGTGGAAACAGCATTCCTGATGCAGGGCTTGCTTACTGCAAAACAATACTTCAACAGCGGATCGGCTGAAGAAACAGCACTTTGCGACACCATTCAAAAACTCTGGGAAGCTGTTGAGTGGGACTGGTATCGAAATGAAGGACAAAACAAGTTGTTCTGGCATTGGTCGCCCGGATACGGATGGGAAATAAACATGCCGGTGCAGGGATGGAATGAAGCGCTGATGGTTTATATACTGGCAGCGTCATCACCAACGCATGCTGTTCCCAGGGCTGTTTATGACCAGGGATGGGCCCGCAACGGTATGTATCCGATGGTTAACGGGAACAGCTTTTATGGTATTGCCCTGCCGCTTGGTGAAAACTACGGAGGGCCTATGTTCTTTGCACATTACTCATTTCTCGGGCTCGATCCACGCAACCTGAACGACCAGTATGCGAGTTACTGGCAACAGAATGTGGCGCATGCCCGTGTCAATTATGAATACTGTAAAGCTAACCCCCGGAATTATCCTTACTACGACAGCGATTGCTGGGGCCTCACTGCCAGTGATATTCCCAACAGTTATAGCGCCAGCTCTCCAACCAACGACCTGGGCGTAATTGCACCCACAGCAGCAATAGCATCAATTCCCTATGTTCCCGAGGCAGGCATGGATGCATTGAAATTCTTTTATTACGTATTGGGAGACAGGCTGTGGGGCCAATATGGCTTTTATGATGCTTTCAGCCTGAAGGACCAATGGTTTGCCTCGTCGTACATTGCTATTGACCAGGGCCCCATTGTTTGCATGATTGAAAATTACCGTACCGGGCTGCTGTGGAATCTTTTCATGACCAACCACGACATCAGGAGCGGCTTAACCTTACTTGGATTTACTTACTAAGCGCCATGAAAAGTAACCGCATAATAGTACCTATTTGGATATTACTTACAGCTGTCGTTTTTACCGGCTGCCGGAACCATCCTGCAAACCTTGAGTTGGTCAGGGAAAAGCTCACTGATGACTCCCTGCTTACTCTTACCCAGTACCGCACTTTTCAGTATTTCTGGGATGGAGCAGAACCGGTTTCGGGAATGGCCCGCGAAAGGTACCATGTTGATGGCAAATATCCCCAAAACGACAGGAATGTGGTGACCACCGGGGGTACCGGATTTGGCATAATGGCCCTGCTTACGGGCATAGAACGCAGATTTATTTCCCGGGAACAAGGATTGGAGCGGCTCACCCAAATTGTAAAATTCCTCGGGCAAGCCGACAGGTTCCATGGTGCATGGCCTCACTGGCTTTACGGTGAAACGGGCAGAGTAAAACCATTTAGCGTAAAGGATAATGGTGCCGACATTGTGGAAACAGCATATCTTGTTCAGGGATTGCTTACAGCAAGACAATACTTTGCCAATGGCAATGAAAAAGAAAAAGCACTTTGTGCTGATATCGACAAACTTTGGCACCAAGTGGAATGGGATTGGTTTACCCGCGGAGGCGAAAGTGTAATCTACTGGCATTGGTCGCCTAATTACGGATGGGAAATGAACTTCCCCATTGAAGGCTATAATGAATGCCTGATAACTTATATACTTGCCGCCTCATCGCCAACCCATCCGGTTAAGCCCGAAGCTTACCATAAGGGATGGGCACGTAACGGACTAATGGTATCATCAGCTGAAAAATACGGACATCCGCTGATTCTGAAATACAATAATGCCGAGGAATATGGCGGACCGCTCTTCTGGTCGCATTACTCCTACCTGGGTCTCGACCCGCGCAGATTAACCGACCGATATGCTGATTACTTTCAATTGGTTCGCAATCATACCCTGATTAACTGGCAATGGTGTGCAGAAAATAAATTGAATTATAAGGGCTACAGCTCCTCCTGCTGGGGGCTGACAGCAGGTTACTCACCTGCAGGTTACGCAGCCCACGCACCGGGAGAAAATACCGACCTGGGCGTAATTACACCTTCAGCCGCCCTGTCTTCACTGCCCTATACACCTGAAGAATCCATGAAAGCCCTGAAGCACTTCTATTATGTACTGGGCGACAGTATTTTTGGTATATACGGGTTTTATGATGGTTTTAGCATACATCATAACTGGTATCCAAAACACTACCTGGCCATAGACCAGGGGCCCATTGTGGTCATGATAGAAAACTACCGGAGCGCCTTACTATGGAATCTCTTCATGTCGGCTCCAGAAATTCAGAATGGGCTTATTAAACTGGGTTTCACAATCAAAGAACATTCTGAAACCTTGTACCGGGAACATGTAACTTCAATGCCGGTTTTTTAATACATTTACCTTGGTGATTTGCCAAAGGAAAACCGGCATATGCTTTTTAACAAACACAAAGAAAATCTTCGTTTTATCATTTCAGCTCTTTTATGGTTAGCTGTAATTTCTTCTGTTATCCCGCAGCCGGTAAGCCAGGAACATATTATTAGGCAATACCTGCTGAATCACCTGCCGGTTGAAAACCAGAACTGGGAAATCAGCCAGAATCCTGTAAACGGTTTCATCTACTTTGCCAATTCAGAAGGGCTTATTGAATACAACGGTATCAGTTCAAGGTTATACACGCTGCCCTTTAAGCAAGGTATCAGGTCAGTTTATATAAACAAAACCGGAACAATATTTACCGGTTCGTTCGAAGATTTTGGTTTCTGGGAGGAAAACAATCAGGGAGGCCTGGTTTACCATTCGCTTGCCCGCGGCATACAGGTATTAAAGAATGATGAGATCTGGAATATTCTTGAAAAAGATGGGATTGTCTATTTTCAGTCGTTTACCTCCATTTATGCTTTTAGCAGTAAAGGAGTGCAGATTATACCCGGACCGGGCACCCTATTGTTCCTGTTCAAAACAGGTAATGACTTCATTGTTCAGGCCATCGACAAAGGCCTTTACCGTTTCAACGGAAGTGAGTTTACCTTTATTCCGGGAAGCCAGGTCATTGCTGCCACAAAAGTGCATGCCCTGATTGAACGGCCTGCAAATCATCTTTGGCTTTGTACCGATCGAAATGGCATTTTCCAATATGATGGATTCAATTTTACGCCTCTGAACAACAACTTGTCGCAGTTACTGAAATATCATAATTGCAACGCCGGCCTGGCTGTTCATGATTCGCTTCTGGTATTCGGAACCATACTGAACGGACTCATCTTTTCAGATGGCAGCGGTAATATTCTTAAAACATACAATTACACCAACGGTTTGAATAACAACACGGTGTTGTCACTTTTTATGGATTCGGGTAAGGGATTGTGGGTGGGACTGGACGAAGGAGCCACTTACATCAATACAGGAACTCCTTTCCGGCTTTTCTCGGATGTCAACGGAACTTTGGGTACTGTTTACTCAGCTGTCAAAAAAGACAACCTGCTTTACCTGGGCACCAACCATGGGCTGTTTGTATGCGATATCCACCATGAGAAGGGTCAGTATCATTTTGAAAACCTGGGTATCATACCCGGAGCACAAGGCCAGGTATGGAAGATATTTGAATATGGCGACCGCTTACTATGTGGACATAACGAAGGAACCTTTCTTATTAAGGGCAGGAGCATACAGAAAATTAGCAATGTAACAGGAGGTTATTGTTTTACAGGCTACAACACCATGCTACTTCAAGGAACTTACACAGGTATAGTGAGTTTCAGAAAGGACAGCCGGGGCGATTGGCAGTATAACGGCAGGGTAAAAGGCTTTAATGAGCCCACCCGCTACCTCGAAATAGATTACCTGGGTTATGTATGGGCAGTTCATCCACAAAAAGGCTTGTATCGCCTCGAGTTGAATGAAGAGGCGGATTCGCTGGTGAGCTTGTTGCACTTCAATTCCATTGCCGATACCTCTGAAAAAATCAGCATGGCTATGGTTAATAATCAATTGTTGTTCATGACCTCTGCAGCGATTTACACCTTCGATTATGAAAACAGGAGGTTTCAATTACTGCAAACTTCGGAGAGAAGCCTGGGGGAATACCGAGCATCCACCCGGATCATTCACCACGAAAAGAGCAGTTACTGGTTTATGATGGGTGACCGGCTGGCGCTTTTTGATATCAACAGATCTTTTGAAGCCCGGAAAATTGCTGAATTCGAACAAAAATATATCAGTTTGCCAGGCCGCGAGCAACAAATCATTGCCCTTGACCGCAACACCATGTTGATACCTACACGGCAGGCATTCTCTACAGTCAACCTCAACCTGCTTATAGAGTCGGCACATCCCGGAACGCCCGTCATCAGCCGAATTCTTTTCAGCGGACAAAACAAAAATATCATGGTAGCTCCCGACGAAGATGTGCAACCTTCGGTTCCCAACCGACAACATAACCTCACCGTATTTATTTCCGATGCTGCTCGATTTGACATCAACGACAAAGTTTTTCTTTACAGGATTCCTGAAATAGAAGACGAATGGCACCAAACCACACATGATCAGTTCACCTACCTGAACCTGAATCATGGGTATTATCATCTGCAGGTAAAAACAGCAACCGGTTACGATATTGCGGAAACCGCTTTTACCATCAGACGCCCCTGGTATCTGAGCATTGTAGCCGGAATTATTTACATGGCCACCGCTGCTTTACTGGTATGGCTGGGAACACGGCTTTTCAGGTTTGAGCTCGACCGGCATCGGAGGCTGGTGGAATATGAAATCAGCAAAAATAAACTCGAAAGCGAGCTTGATCATAAGAGTTACGAGCTGATGCTGACCATGCGCTTCCTGATCAGAAAAACAGAAATTCTGAAAGAGTTGCAGGTACAAATAGATGCCTTGAAGACCGACTCATCAAAATACCCGGTGAAATTTGTCAGGGAAATGGAACGGATCATCCGCAACGGCCTCGATTCACAAACCGAAGAATGGAAAAATGCCATGAATAACCTGAAATTATCACAGGAAGGCTTCTTTAGAAAACTGAAAGAAAAATACTACAAACTCACCCCAAATGATTTACGACTTTGCTCTTACCTCAGGATGAACTTTACCACCAAGGAAATGGCCCACCTGCTTAACATTTCACCCCGCGCAGTTGAAATTGGGCGCTACCGGTTGCGGCAGAAACTGAAGCTCGACCATCACATAAACCTCACTGAATACCTGATGCGTGAGGCGGAATCGTAATTGTAATTACAGATAAAATTCCATCTGCATATTCCTATTTATGAACACCTACCAGAAAGAATACATTCACCGCATCAACAAAGTAATTGATTACATTGAACAACATATTGACCAGGAGCTTTCACTTGAGATACTGGCCAACGTTGCCAGTTTCTCTCCATTCCATTTTCACCGGATCTATGCAGCTTTTGTAGGTGAAACGCTCTATGAATTCATCAAACGCATCCGCATTGAAAAAGCTGCCAGTATGCTCCTCAACAATTCCGAAACACCGGTATCTGAAATAGCCTTTAACTGCGGATACAACAGTACTTCGGTATTCTGCCGAAACTTTAAAGGCCGGTTTGGAAGCAGTGCTAATGAGTTCCGCAAAAACAGGAATGAAAACAGCAAGAATCGTCAATTGCTCAGCAAGAACAGTAAATTGTCTGATACCAACATGGACTACGTTTGTGAAAACAATTCATTAAAATTGAACACCATGATGAAAGACAATTTTGAGATTAAAGACATGCCGGCTATGGACGTTATCTATTGCCGTCACACCGGCCGTTTCGACCAGATTGGAACTGCGTATGATAAGCTTTTCAAATGGGCGGGCCCCAGGGGCTTGCTCCGGTTTCCTGAAACAAAAGGAATCACTTACTATCATGACGATCCGAAAGTCACTGCGCCTGAAAAAATCAGACAAAGCGCCTGCATTACATTACAAGGTGATGTGAAAACAGAAGGAGAGATTGGCAAGATGAAGATCCCCGGAGGAAAATTCGTTGTCGGGCAGTTTGAAATCTTCACCCATGAATTCAAACAGGCCTGGGATTCAACATGCCTGTGGCTGTCGCAAAGCGGTTTCGAACCGGCCGACGCCAGTCCCTACGAGATTTATTATAACAACGGCGAATTAGATGCCTCCAGGAAGTTCAGAGTGGACATCTGTATTCCTGTTAAACCCATGTAGTCAAAAGCAAGGCCGTCTCTTCAGGGACGGCTTCTTTTTTTTAATTTCTAACCACATGCCTGTTCGCACCTGCTCAAAAGATGTTAGTTTTGCAACGCATTTATTGAGGTCATGGTGTCGGTTAAAATATTCTTTCAGCGTCGCAAATACTTTGCCCCTGCTTTTTTGTACTCGTGTTTCAGCCTAATATTTAGTACCTGGGTGACTTATATCCCCTTTATTGCAGATAAGCTCCATATTACCGAAGGCAAAATCGGAGGTGCCCTTTTCTTCACATCTTTGGGATCGCTTACCATGCTGCCTCTGAGCAACTGGCTGGTTGACCGGTTGGGAGTGGGCCGACAAGCCTTTATCGGTTTTGTTTTATACGCACTGGCCCTGTATGGCATGTTCCTGGCCCCAACCTATGTAACACTTTGTATTGCGCTTTACTGCTTCGGGCTGATGAGCTCGGTTTTTGCCATATCGCTGAACTCGCTTACTGCCACCATTGAAAAAATTGAAGGCAGGAACATCATGACGGGCAGTCACGGTTTCTGGAGCATCGGCGGCTTCATTGGCTCAGCAACCGGCAGTTTTATCGCAGGGTTGCTGAAGATGCCCCTGGCACACATCACCGTGCTGGTTTCCATTCTGATCGGATTGCAATTCTGGCTCAAACAGGAATATTTTCACATTCGCAGTGAAAATGCAGAGAAAACCAAACGCGGGAAATTTCCCATCAAACCTTTACTTGCCATTGTTTCAATCAGCCTGATTCTGATGATTTCCGAAGGGGCTATTGCTGACTGGAGTGCGCTCTATTTGAAAAAGATAGTATTGGTGAAAGGCCATTTTCTGGGCCTTGGCTACGCCTTGTTTTCGGTGGGCATGATGCTCGGACGCTTTACCGGTGACGCATTGAGCCACCGGTTTGGATCGTGGAAACTGCTTCGGATGGCCATCGGAACCAGCCTCATAGGCTTTGTACTGGTGCTGCTGGCCTTGCCTGTAACCACTTTTACCGGCTTCTTTATTATAGGAATCGGTTTTTCAGTAGTTGTTCCTGAAGTCTACCGGCTGGCGTCACGCATCAAGGGCATCAGAACATCGGACGGGGTTTCATTTATTTCAGCCACAGCCAATATCGGGTTTCTCACCGGCCCTGTTTTACTTGGATTTATTGCCGAATGGAAGGACCTGCGGGTGAGCTTCCTGGTACTGATGGTTTGTATCCTGTTAACCTTCATATTGTCGTTCCGCAGAAGATAATCTCCACCGGTTGAATGGGCATTATCAGAATTCCACCACAATGCCCAGTGTAGGCAATACGGTGCCCGATTTGGTCGTGATTGATTTGAGTGCATAGCGGGTAGGATCTTCCGGATCAACTAACGGGGTGCCATTTGTATCGCGCTGTTGCAATAGTATGCCCGTTTCTTTTGATTGAAAATTATATACATTCTGCACGTCCACATAAACATCAAGCGACCATTTTTTGAAAAAATATTCTTTGTCAATCCTTATGTCAAGTTGATGGAAATTACCGAAACGCTCCGTATTGTATCTGGAGAAATCAAGGTAACCCTGTCCCCGGGCATCCCAGGCTTCAATCAATGATGAGCGGTTGTAATCATAAGGTGTATAGGGTGCCCCGCCAACAAAACGCCATCTCATTCCCACATTCCAATTCCTTTTTAAACCAGCCGCGGCCGAAAGATTCAGGATGTGCCGGTTGTCCCATGCCGAAGGTATTAAACGACCGTCCTTATCTTCGAACTCGGAACGAACCAACGTATAGGAAAGAATCACATTAACCAAATCGAGCACCTTATCGCGGTAGTAAACTTCTGCCCCGTAAGCCCTTCCCGAAGAGTTGGGCGTAGCAGGCTCATCTCCATAGGTGCCATAGTTGGCTCCTTTACTGGCAATGGATACCGAATCGTTAACCGAAAAAGGATAGTGGTCGTACCACTTGATGAATCCCTCAACGCTCAGCCGGGCATTGGTATTGCGGCGGAATTCAACACCGGCAACCAGGTGATCCGAACGGATGTATCTGATGTCGTTGGCTTTGTTTACCAGATTACCTGCAAAATCACGGTACCCGAGCGTGGTATACGAAGGCAATTGGAAATACCTGCCCACATTGGCATTAAGCGACATCTTGCTGCTTAGTGCATAAGAAAATGAAGCCCGTGGTGAAAGCTGACGCAACAGGTTATTGGTTTCATCGGAGTAGGAAGCTCCATCGGCGCGGAGCCCTGCAGAAAGAGTTAACTTATCAGCGAAAAAGCTCTTGCTTACCTGAAAGAATGCGTTATACTTAAAAAAATCAAGATAGGAATTATAATCAATCGAGGTAAGCGTATCATCAGCCCGCGGGATAAATACACGCTGAAAGGTATTGTTGGTATACTTTGCAAATTCCGCTCCGGCACCGCTGATGATCTTATATTCACCAAGCCGCGCGTTGTTCTCATACCTGACCTTGTTTTCAATTTCGCGTGATACATAGTTCAGGGTGAGATTTCCGTTTTCGTCGTTGTTCTCGTATTTTCTTGATTCGTTATGCAGCATGTTGCGACTGAGTACCCAGGTATCGTAGGAACGATCCCTGTAATGCCTGTAAACAGCGCCAATGGCATACGTCCACTGGTCATATTCAGGCAGGTAACTCAGTATGTATTGTTGTTCTTCATCAGGATCCTCCAATGTGGTATTCAACACGCTTTTATCAAGCGATCCGATACTCAGCAAAGTCAACTCGTTTTTCAGGTTGAAGCGGGTTTTTACCTTAACTGTATAATCATTGAACGTAGGCAGGAAAGGGAGTCCCAATGCATTGAAAAGCAACTGGAGATAGGAACGCCGTGCCGAAACCAGGAGTGTTGTTCTTTCGCCCAGCGGTCCGGATGCACTGGCCGCTACTTCACTGGCGCCCAAGGCTGCACGATAACTCATTTTATCGGGATTGCCGTCAATGAGTTTCATTTCCAATACCGAGCTCAACACATTGCCGCGATTAGCCGGAAAGGCCCCGGTAAACAGGTCGGCCTCACGTAAAAAATCGCTGTTGATAATACCCACCGATCCGCCACTGGCACCCTGTGTTCCAAAATGGTTGAGGTTGGGAATTTCAATGCCATCAACCAGAAAGCGGTTCTCCGAAGGTCCCCCTCCGCGCACAATCAAATCGTTCCGGTATGACAGCCCCGAAGCCACCCCCGGCAAAGCCTGTATCACCTTGGATATGTCACGGTTTGCACCGGGACTTCTTTCAATTTCGGCAATGCCAATTGATTTCAGGGAAACCGGACTTTCCTCTGCACGCTTGAAAGCTGTGGCTTTTACCACTACCTGGTCAAGTTCGGTGGGCTTTTCCACCATGGTAATATCAACATAAGTAACCCGGGCATTGGTAACATGAAATTCTTCGGTTTCAGCATTTTCGAAACCCACAGCAAGTGCTGATAAACGGTAATACCCCGGATTCACACCACTGATTTCATAGTAACCCGCAGTATCGCTCAGGGCATAGGTATTGGTGCCTGTAATTACCACGTTGGCAAAGGCCACGGGCTGATTGCCGGATGCATTGAAAATACGGCCTTTGATAATACCTGATTGACCAAAGGATGAGGCAGCCAAAAGTAACAGTATGAAGGCGGTTAATGCCTTATTGATCATAAGTATGTTGTTGAAGAAAACCAGATGTTTCATTGTTGTTTAATCAATCGGTTTCATTATTCAACAAATAAAACAAGCTCTTGTTCACTGATGATTTATTTGGAAAACATGATGATTACCGGAACCTGCAATTATTTCTTTGAATATTGATAGTGCCCAATGATCTTGAAATCGAACAAACAGTTTTCCATCACCTGTCCGCCACCGATGTTATGTACAATCTGGTAACGTTTGCCATCGCGCGATTTCCTGTTTACCACGATACCGATATGGGTTAAGATCCTGCCCTGATTCCGGCAGACAATATCTCCGGGTTGAATCAGAACCTGGGAAATCATGATACAGTGGATGGCCGGAATAAACTTATTCTGTGAAAAAATGTATTTACTTATGGAGTATTTGCATATTTACTTGTATCATTACAATATATATTTGTTTTCAATATGAAATGAATCCTGGCATAATTTCAATAAAGAGTCTTTTAGTATTTGTTTTTCTGATTAAGTTAACCACAACCTTCTCACAGCAAATACCTCCAAATAATGAGCAAACCGAATACCAGCCCATTGATTCACTGATTTCGTTTTATGAACAAAAAACCGGATTAAGGATTTATTACCTGCCGGCATGGTTTCGGAACAAAAAGATGCATGTTAGCGCCACAAATCTTTCTCCCGAAGATTTTCTATATAAACTTACCGAAACCGGGAGATGTTCCCTGGTTACTTTGGATTCAGCCACCTTTGTTTTGGTCTTGCAGCATATACCCACTCGACAAGATGGTAAAAATGAGAAGAACTCAGCAGTTCTTGTGGGTAAAATGCAGGAATACGGCAAATATAAAAAAGCAACCCTGCAAGGCAGGATTGTAGACGGAAAAAATGGAGAGTCATTGCCCGGTGCCCGCTTATACATTGATCAATTAAAAACCGGTACTTCTGTAAATAAGTCAGGTGAGTTTTCAATAGAGTTGCCGGTGGGTGATTATGAAGTTACATTATCCTATATGGGTTATGAAGAGTCTGTTCGCGATGTTAAACTGGTTAGTCCGGGCTATGCTGATTTTGAGATTTTTGAGAAATCGGTAAACTTATCAGAAGTGACCATTACCTCCAATAGATCCGATAACAATGTTTCTGGTAATCAAATGAGTCTTGTGAAACTTGATGCCAAAACGATTAATGAATTGCCCGTATCATTTGGCGAGGTAGATATATTAAAAAGTATTACCCTGCTACCTGGTATTCAATCCAGCGGTGAATTTGGAACAGGCTTTTTCGTGCGGGGAGGAGGAGCTGATCAGAATCTGATCCTCCTGGAAGATATTCCTGTGTTTAATTCATCCCACCTGTTCGGATTGACTTCCATTATCAATCCCGATGGCATCTCGGGTATTACAGTATATAAAGCAGGCATACCTGCCAGATACGGAGAACGAGCCTCTTCTGTGCTGGACATTCGCCTGGGTACCGATAACCAGGAAAAAGCAGCCTTCAAAGGCGGAATAGGATTAATTAACAGCAGAGCAACCCTTGATTTGCCCTTAGGCAGAAACAAAGCCCACCTTTTCCTTGGGGGACGCACCACATATTCCGATTGGCTTTTACGCAAAACACATGATGTAGACCTGATGAATAGTTCTGCCGGTTTCTCCGATCTGAACGGACAGTTGGTTTATAATATTAACGGCAACAACAAACTCTCACTTTTTGGATATTACAGCAACGACAGAATGAGTATTAAGAATTCCACTGGTTATAACTATACCAATCTGATCGGGTCACTGCGCTGGAATCATATTTTTAACAGCAGCTTGTTTTCTTCAATGATTTTTGGATTCAGTAAATACAATTATGTCACGAATGGATTTGACACACTTCAAAGAGACGAAACCTATAAAATAAAAACATCTTTGTTGTATAAAACGCTTAAATACAATGTAACCTGGACTCCTTCTACCAATCACCTGTTCGATTTCGGATTAACCGGGGCTCTGTATTATGAGCATCCGGGGGAACTGAGCCCTTATAATTCATTGTCATTAATTGTTCCTGTTAAACTGGCCTCAGAAAAGGCACTTGAATTTGGGTTATATGCAAGTGATAACATGAACATAACCGAAAAACTGGGCGCTGAAATAGGATTAAGGTATTCAGGGTACAGGTATCTCGGACCTGCTGCTGTTTATCTTTATGATCCTTCAACTCCCAAATCGGCTGAATCAATTATGGATACAGTACAATATGGTAAAAATAAAACCATTGCCGCCTATTCAGGTTTTGAACCCCGGATTGCCCTCAAGTATGCCATTAGCGACCTCAGTTCAATTAAGATGAGTTATAACAGGATCAATCAATATATCAATCTGGTTTCGAACTCTACAGTCATCAATCCGGCTGATGTATGGAAATTAAGCAATACCCATATCAAGCCCTTGCAATGTGATCAACTTGCAATAGGGTATTTCAGAAATTTCAACAACAATATGTATGAAACTTCCCTGGAGTTGTATTATAAAACCTTAACCAATATCATTGAATATAAAAACGGAGCTTCCTTATTGGTTAATCCATTCCTTGACGCCGATCTGTTAAAAGCCAAAGGTTATAATTATGGGATTGAACTTTTCATCAGGAAAAACACAGGCCTTTTAACAGGCTGGTTAACCTATGCCTATTCTACTTCTAAAAGACGCACCAATGGTAAAACAGACGTTGAACAAGTAAATAGAAATGAATATTTCCCTTCGGTGTATGATAAACCGCATAACATAAATCTGATAGGAAATTATCATATTTCAAAACGATGGAGGTTTTCCTGGACTTTTTCCTATAACACAGGCAGGCCAATAACTTTACCGGAATATAGATATAGCGTCGGTGGCAATGAACTGGTGCATTATTCTGACCGGAATGAATACCGGTTACCTGACTATCATCGGCTGGATGTTTCCATAACAAGCAGTGAGACACTCAAAGTAAAGAAATTATGGAAAGGCAGCTGGACCTTTTCGATTATTAACCTATATGGCAGAAAAAATTATTATTCAGCTTATTTTCAGAAGGAATATCCGCATTATAATTTCTATGCCCTTTACATCATTGGCAGACCATTACCAACAATCACGTATAATTTTTCTTTTTAGCCGGCAAAATGAATAAAGCATTTCTGATCTTAGCGTTGACAATTATAGTTGTTTGGTCGTGCCGCGAACCATACAAACCGGATATTGATACTGATCAGCAGGTATTGGTTATTGATGCCTTTCTTACCAATTATCCGGGTTACAATTTCGTGAAATTAACCTTGGCAGTACCCTATGATTCAGCCGGAGCCTACCCTGCGGTAAGCAATGCCACTGTGTATTTAACTGACAATACTGACAGCGTATTTTATTTTGAGGAAACAGGGGCTGGTTATTATGAACCTGTGACTTTCGATTTTGAAGGAGTAATCAATAAGTCATACATATTAACCGTGATAGCTCCTGATGGTAACACTTATGTATCGAAACCCGAAACCCTGCTTCCGGAAATGCAACCCTCCAATGTATATGGAGGTTACTACCAGGCGCAACACTTGCGCAAAAATTCATTCGGACAAATGGTTATGGAAACAGAGGATGTTTGTGCCCTGTATTTTGATTATGAGGGTGACACCTTAACTCCCCGCTTCCGATATAATTCTTCCCAATTGGTTGAATATTATTTAATCAAAGAATTGATCAATTTTTTTTGCTGCTGGCAAACCCATAAAGATAACAACTTGAGATTTACCAATGAAAAGTATACCTCTTCGTCCTTCAACATATATAAACAGGAAGTATGTATAACACAACCTTATTCCAGAATCGAGGTTAAAGATTTGTGCAGGGACCCTGACGATCCGGGCACCTGGATATATAGTGATCAAAATACAGAAGTTTATGAATATAAAAGGATAGCAAAAATTAACCAATACAGGTTAAACAACGATTCTTATAATTATTACAGGGAAGTTGATGAGCAATCCAGGGCAGGAGGGAAAATATTTGATCCTGTAATTTCTCAGTTAAAAGGTAATATTACTTGCAGTAACGATGCTTCTAAACTGATTTTTGGATTTTTTGAAGCATCTACGCTAAGCACCATGTCGTATATCATTAAACGAAACGGCATTGGGAGACCAGTTGAACTTGAAAGGATTGAAAATGTTGCCCCTTCTTCACCAGAAGGGTTTATGCTCAGTCAGACTCCTGATTTCTGGGTTCAATAAAGCACTTACCTATGGCCAAAAAAATATATGCTTTCATATTGACAGTTTTATCAGTAATTGTGCCTTTATCAGCAACAGCCGGCTTACAACCGGAACAGGTTACAATTACAACAGACAGGGATGTCTATATTGCCGGTGACTGGGTTTATTTTTCCATTAAAGTATCGGACCAGGGAGAACATGTCAGTGATTATTTATATCTCACTTTGAGCAATGACCACCAAAACAGGATTTTTACGGGTTGTTTGAAAATTACAAACAAAGCCGCTTTTGGCAGCTTCTATCTGGCAGATACCTTAACAACCGGACTTTACCAGTTGGTTTCATATACCAACAACATGCGCAATTTCGGACCGGGTGCATTTGCCATAAACAACATTATGATTGTCAACAAGTTCGATTCCGATGTTCTTGCGAAAATTCCAGAATCAGCTTCGCAAAAATCCGATACAACCTTTCAAAAAGATTTGATTAAACAAAATTTTGACCTGCAGGTTAAATTAAACAAAAAGGTATTTTCACAACGCGAGCAGGTAAAGCTCGATATTCAACTGCCGGAGTATATCTCAAATGCATTGCTTTCAGTTTCAGTAAGGATGGCTGCCCCTGTAAGTATTTCTGAAACCCGGCTCAACACTAAAGATCTCTCTTCACATTCCTGTTACTATTTGCCGGAGCGCTCCGGAGTTATATTAGAGGGCCTTATTAAGGACCAAAACAACGCGTATGTTGCGCATACCAGAGTATTTCTGTCATGCGAAGACAGTATAGCCAACCTTCAATTTACAGAGACCAATAATAATGGAGAATTCAGGTTTTTCTTAAATCCTTATTATTTTGGGAAAAATGCAATGATTAAAGTGGATGGTGAAAACAAAAACTCAATTGAAATCATGCCTAAGTATTTCGATGGCATAATTGGACACTTGCCGTTGCACATTCATGGCGATATAAAAAGCTTCCTTGAAACCAATAAAAAGTATCTGGATATTCAACGATCATACAACCAAATTTACCGGGAAGAAAAAACTAATGATGAGGTTGTTGCGTGCTGGCGACCTGAATTGTATACTGAAGCCGCGGAAGTGGTGATACCTGCTGAATATCAATATCTGCAAGATTTTCGTGAGATATCCCGGGAGTTATTGACGTATTATAAAATCAGGGAAAAGCACAATGATTTTGTAGGCTCTATAATTGATGTAAATCAAGGTGTTTTTTCCTTCCCCTATATTTTTCTGGACGGAATATTATTGGAGCACGTAAGGCAAATTATGTATCTCGATTCAAAAAAAATCAGGTCCATTGTGTCAATCCCAAATGCCCGCTTGCTGGGAAATTTAACCATACCTGGGATTCTGGATATTGCTTCAGCTTCTTCCGAAATTGAAACAATTCAATGGCAGTCTTCAATTGCAAAACTCAAGATAGAAAGTTTAATGCCAAATTCGTTTTACCAAGTACCGGAAATTGCTAAAATACCCCGGAATATTCCTGCGTATTGGCCCTTGCTTTATTGGAATCCGTTGATAAAAACTGATTCCAAAAGAGCTGTTTCAGCATCTTTCTACACGTCAGATTGCACAGGCATATTTGAGGTTATCATTAAAGGGTTTTCTGCTGATGGAGAAGAAATTGAATACAGAGATTTATTTGATGTGGCTTCTTTAAGAAAATGAAATGATGAACAAATTGAATTTTGTATTCCTCTGTCTTTCCTGTTTGCCGGCAGTTTTATTAAAGGGACAGGGAATAACCCGTTATGATTGCGATTCTGTGCTTATTTCGATAACCGAACCAAAATTATTCGGTGATCTTTACCAACAGAAAAATATAGGTATTGGAAGCCAATACTATATTGAGGATTGGCTGAACGGTGATGTCTATTTAAGCAACAAATGCGTTGTTAAAAATCAGTATCTGCGATATAACGGATTTCTTGACAGGTTAATGTGGTTTACTCCCGGAACCCATCAGCAGGTAAAACTAGATAAGGAGCAAATTGAGGGTTTTTGTTTAAACAGCAGGACCGGAAAGGATTATTGCTATGAAAAGATAATCATCAAAGAAGAATTGATATTTGATTCAGTAGCTGTTTTTGCAGAAGTATTATACAAAAGCGATATTTCTCTTTACGCTTACCGGAAAATTGATATTGTGGGATATCACGTGGTTTCCAGAGGATCCAAATATATGGATATTTATAAGTTGGAAAACACTTATTTTTTAAAGCTTGAAAACGGAAAAACCCTGGGCTTCAAAAAATTCGGAAAGCACAACATTTATAAACTTTTCCCGGATAAAAAGGCTTTAATCAGCAGCAGGTTCAAAAAGTCTAAATTACGACATATATGGACCGAAGATGATTTGATCCTGGCGGCACAGGACCTGAATGAAATATTATAAAGCATCAGGAACTATATCAACACAGCCCTGATTGATTCATTCTTTTTGAATAACCTGCCCTTAAATATCCGCAATATTCTTAATCATTCCCCTGAAAATCAACCCATGGAATGGCAGAACGCAATACCAGTAAAGCCTGCCCCATAATCCCAAAGGTCTGAATGTAGCTGTCTGGTGCAACATGTTATTGTCATCTATTTTAAATTCCAGCCAGGCCTCTCCGGGCAATTTCATTTCAGCAAAAAGCAGCAGCCTTTTCGCGGCTTTGTCAGCAATCAGCACGCGCCAGAAATCGAGTGCATCACCGGGAACAATTTCTGTCCGGCTTTTTCTGCCTCTTCTTAAACCTACTCCTCCAAAAAGCTTGTCAATAAAACCCCGGATACCCCATAGCCAGTTGCCGTAATACCATCCGTTTGTTCCTCCAATAGACCAGATTTTATTTAATACCTCATCACCATTAGTGATCTGCAGTTTACGATGATCACTAAGACACCCATATACGGGGACTTCTGCATATTTTGATATGCCGTCAACCAAGGTATTTGACGACAGTGCATCTTTCCAACTCGACAAGACCTGGTTTATATCCATTTTTCTGAATGCATCCCTGATGGCTGCTTCATAATTCAAAAGGGTTATTCCTAGCAATTCTACAAGATTGTTTTCCCTGCAAATCACTTCAACCTTCATACTGTTTACCAAATTTTGAGCCAGAGGATAAGAAGTTGATGTGATGAAATAAAGCCAATAGGATGATAATTTGGGCGTCATTACAGGAACGGTTCCAATGTAGCGCCTGAGCCCTCTGACTTTGGCAAAACTTAGCAGCATCTCCTTATATGTCAGAATATCCGGCCCACCAATATCATAACTTTGGTTGAATGTTTTTTCATTCAGCAACACGCCCGAAAGCAATTCAATTACATTCCGTATTGCAATTGGCTGTGAACGGGTATTCAGCCAACGCGGAGCAATCATCACCGGCAGCTTCTCTACCAGGTCACGTATGATCTCGAAAGAAGCACTGCCCGATCCAATGATGATACCGGCCCTGAGTGTTGTTAAGGAATATGACCCCGAGCCAAGTATGCTTTCAACATGCTTGCGACTAATGAGGTGCCTTGATAATTTCTCTTCATTCACAACTCCGCTCAGATAAATTACCTGACGGACTGCGGTTTGCTGAATAATTTCCCTGAAATGAACAGCGGAAGTCTCCTCTGCTTTCTCAAAATTATCCGCAGATGATGACATAGAATGAATTAGATAGTAGGCTGCATCAATATTGTTTGGAATAGCAGCAAGAGATTTCTTGTTTAAAAAATCAACCTCTATGATCTGAATCCGGTCAGAACCATATCGTGAAATATCAAATCTCTTTGTGTCTCTCACGCAGCAAATAACTTCATGCCCTTCGTGAAGAAGAACAGGTAGTAATTGTTTGGCTATATAACCTGTTGCTCCGGTTAAAAGTATTCTCATACAAGGTATTATGAATTTAGCGTGCAGGGGTCAGCTTCCCCCCCCGAACAGTTGCACCCAGTACTATTCCCGCACTTATCAGAACAATGTTTTTAACAATATACTGACCTTCGAGGGTAAGTGCAATGGGAAAAACATGAAATACATCCGATGGAAACAGGAATAAAGGAGTAAACGTACCCATCATCTGTAAGAAAAGCAAGAGCAATGTTTCACGCATGAAAGCATTCAGGAGCAAGCCAATACCAATTAGAACCTCCCAGGTAGCCAACCCAACAATAATTAACCTTTCGGGGAGTAAATGGAATGTCAACACATCGATGGTTCTGATGGCTATTCCTTCTGCAGGACTTAAACCCTCAAAATACTTCAGCACGCCAAACCAGAAAAAAATAATTCCTATGCTTATCCGAAGGAATGTCAAACCATTCTTTGACATCCAGGAAGTAATGACAATATCCGCTTGATGAAATGTTTTTCCCCGAAGATTCATGACAAAAAATTGTTTTGTACCTTAACAACAACAGAAAACAAAAAGAGTTGCGATATTAGGCCTGTCGACTATCCACTTCAGGTTTCGTCCAACTTGTCTATAGTCCACCACATGACGTTATCAATGCCCTGCACTATCTGGTAGGTCTCAACCTCAACCACAATAAGTGTACAGTCCTCCGAGTGCAGGAAGGACTCTAAATCAGGATGTCTTTTCAGATGAACACTGATGGCTGAATCACGATCTTCCGGCAGAATCTCTTTTGCATTTCCAAATGCGGTAATCACATGACTTTTCTGCAGGCCCGGTTTATCAATGTTTTCTACCTCAAAGAGAACAGCCACTTTCCGGTTAAGTGACAGATTACTAAACTTACGGGTAGAACGATAAGTTGCAAAGATCAATTGCCGGTAACTTTCAACCGGCGTAATCGCAACCAAACTTGCATGTGGCTGACCCGCTCCCTCAGTAGCCAGAACAGCAAAGCGACTGGACTCAAGGGCTGCTTCCACAACTTTCATAAGTTTCATAGCCATGGGTTTAATTTGTAATACGACTTTTCCGGTTTTTAACCCAACTTGTTTGTGAGCGGGGATATTTCGCAATATTTCTATTCCAAGGTAAATAAAAATTCCGATATTTATCTAAACACATAACCAGCCGCTGCTGTTATAAAATTTAGAACATTAAAAATCGGGCGCATGCGTTTTGAACAGTATCGTTTGCTGTTCGTGGCTTGCTCTCATTAAAAAACTATTTATGCACGATAAGAAAGCCAATTTATACCTGATACTGTCGGCATTTTTTATTGGCAATGCCTTGTTAGCAGAGCTTACCGGCGTGAAGATTTTTAGTTTGGGAAAAATACTTGAAAGCCTTTTTTACGGAACGTCGGTTAACGGAAAGGAGTTCTTACCCCTGAATATGAGCATTGGCGTGGTAATATGGCCATTGGTATTTATTACCTCGGATATCCTTAATGAGTATTTTGGCAGAGCAGGAGTCAGAAAAATCAGTTTTATTACTGCGGCATTAATCGCTTATTCCTCTATATTTCTGATCGTGGCCAACAAATTGCCGGCAGCGGATTTCTGGATGGAAAACAACAGTGCTGTTAACGGAAACGGTGATTTTGACATCAATTTTGCATACAATACTGTTTTCAGGCAGGGTATTAACATCATAATGGGATCGCTTGCCGCATTTCTGGTGAGCCAGCTTGTGGATGCCTATACCTTTTCGTGGCTGAAAAAGCTGACAAGTCACCGCTATCTGTGGTTGCGCGCAACAGGTTCAACCGTAATCTCGCAATTAATCGACAGCTTTCTGATACTAACGGTAGCTTTTTATTGGCTGGGCAACTGGTCATTGCAACAAGTATTTCAGGTGGGTCTTCTGCAGTA
>JAFGOR010000112.1 GCA_016926375.1 Bacteroidales bacterium | reverse complement strand
GGAGAGAGAGGGATTCGAACCCTCGGAACCCCGAAGGGTTCAACAGTTTTCGAGACTGCCCCGATCGACCACTCCGGCATCTCTCCAAAATACAATCAACAGCACCTAACAGTTTTCGAGACTGCCCCGATCTCCCCAGGGGATCCCTTTGGGAGACCACTCCGGCATCTCTCCTGTCAATAACTATTTGTGCAAACGAGAATTTTTAGGATGCAAATATACTATTTCAGATAATATTTGCTTGCTTTAGGTATTTATATCCTTCAATTGATTTAAAAAAATATTCTCTTTTTTGAGCCTCAGATCTTGTATCAAATTCTTCGAAATAGTGTAAAACCCAAGGTCTTCTTCCCTTGGTGTATTTCATTTGACCATTATTGTGTTGATTAATTCTTTTCTCTAAATCATTTGTACTCCCGTAGTAATAATTTCCGTATGAAAGGCTCTTCAGTATGTAAGCGTAAAATTTCATTAACTTGATTATAAAACAGGTTATTTCCACCCAATTTAGGAAAAAAACAACAGTTTTCGAGACTGCCCCGATCTCCCCAGGGGATCCCTTTGGGAGACCACTCCGGCATCTCTCCTGTTATCAAATCACTTATTTCGAAACAGGCTGCAAAGATAATGGCTAATTCGGGAATTCAAAAATGATAATGAAATTGATGCGGGATTTTATACTGAAAACATGCATCATTCAGGTGAAAATATCTACCGAACAAAAGTTGATCCGGTATCCAGCACCTGCCGGCAGGCAGGCAGGTCCAGCATCTTTCCTAATTAAGTGCTTCTTAATTTATTAAATTATATTTATATTTGCCACGGATAAAGAATTGATGAACCGAATAGGAGAACGCATAAAACGAAAGAGGGAGCAACTCAAACTACAGCTGAACGACCTGGCCAGGTTGGTGGGTGTCAGTTCAAGCGCGCTTTCCCAGATTGAAAATGCCAAAGCGTCTCCATCCGTTGCTACCCTGAAATCAATTGCTGAAAACCTGCACACAACTGTTGGGGAACTCATTGGTGAGAATGAATCCTGGGGTCGTGACCCGGTGACCCGCAGAGATGAAATGAGGCTAATTGATCAAAATGAATCAGGCACCAAATTATACCTGCTTTCGGGCCACGAAATAAACAACAACATGGATGCTTATCTGCTCCGGTTTCGCAAGGGATCAGATATAAAAGACCTATTTACCGACTATAACGGGCAGGTTTTCTGTCGCATTTCGCGCGGGAGAATCAGTTTTCTTATTGACGGTAAGCAATATGAACTGGAAGCCGATGACAATGTGTATTTCACAATGAAGTCACTGGAAAGCATTCATAGTGTTGGAAAGGAGAAAGGTGAGCTTTTGTGGGTTATTACTCCTCCTTTTTTTAGTAATGAAAAGAATCGTAAATAATTTAAATAACGTAAATTTAACTACTTAAATAAGCATCAGATATGATTGAATTTTTTAACCTGGTTAAGCAAAAGAAGATAAGCCTTCCTGATGAAATCATCTCGCTAGTGAACGACTGCAAAAAAATCACCTTTTATGATACGGTTGAGCAATTGGCATTGGCGGCTGTAGGAGGCGAAAACAGGAATTCATTTGAGGTAAAGTACGATATTCCCGGCAAAGGTGAAATTACAGAGGCCGTTGTTCACAGAGTAACCAATGGTATTTCGGCCAATTACACCGAGTCCTATATGCGTCGCCGCGATCCCGATACCATGATTGTTGCCGATAATTTTCCATCGGATAAGCAACGGTTTGATGACAAGTACGGGTATGATTTTGAGGTTTTGCGGAAAGAGACCATGCAATGGTTGAAGGAACAGGAACTTGCTGCTTTTTTCTACTTTGCCGGAAGTGAAAAGATTGGCCTGGGCGGAATTGCCATTGCTCCGGCCAATGCCGGTTTCTTTGCCATGGGATTGTCCATGCTCCAGAGAATCATTGCCACATCGGAATTACCTGACAGTTTTTCCATTGATTCTGTGATATTTGTGGCACCGACATTCAGGCACACCCATTTCAACGGTAAACAGGTTGTGGTTCATCGGCGTACCAAAACATTGCACGAGATTTATTCCTACAACTTATATCCCGGTCCCAGTGCAAAAAAAGGTTTGTATGGTGCCCTGCTTACAAAAGGCGAAAGAGAAGGCTGGATAACTGCCCATTGCTCAACTGTGGAAGTGATCAGTCCCTATGACAACATCACCACCTTTATGCATGAAGGTGCCAGCGGGGGAGGGAAGAGCGAGATGCTACAGCACATTGTAAGGGAATCAGACGGTCAGGTGCTTATCGGTGAGAACACTATCAATGGAGAAAAGCGATTAATCAGTCTACCTCTGTTTTGTTCTTTCCGGCCCGTAACAGATGACATGGCACTATGCCATCCTTCGGTTCAGCGCGACAACGGAAAACTTGCCGTACTTGATGCCGAAAACTCCTGGTTTATCAGGGTTGATGGCATTACCGATTATGGAGACGATCCTTTTCTGGAAAAGATTACCATCAAGCCCAAAAAGCCTTTGTTGTTTCTGAACATTCAAAGTCACCCCGATGGCACCGTGCTGATCTGGGATCACATTGAGGATCAGCCTGGCAAACGGTGTCCGAATCCAAGGGTTATTCTCCCCCGTGATATTGTTCCGGGAATTGTAAACCGGCCGGTTAGTGTTGATGTCAGAAGTTTTGGCGTACGTACGCCTCCCTGTTCAAGAGAAAACCCGAATTACGGAATTTTAGGCCTTTTTCATATTTTGCCACCTGCTCTGGCTTGGTTGTGGCGCTTGGTTTCGCCTCGGGGTCATGCCAATCCCAGTATTGTAGGAGGAGGTGGAATGGAATCAGAAGGCGTTGGTTCGTACTGGCCTTTTGCGGCTGGAAAAATGGTAACTCATGCTAATTTATTGCTCGAGCAGATCATTCAAACACCACGTACCAAATATACCCTGGTTCCGAATCAGTATATCGGTGTTTGGAAAGTAGGATTTAAGCCCCAACTGCTGATGCGCGAATATCTTACTCGCAGAGGCAATGCCAAGCTGCGAAGTGATCAGTATACACCAGCACGCTGTGCATTGCTGGGTTATGAACTGAATTACCTGACCATTGAAGGAGCCAAGATACCATCGAGGTTTCTGCAGGTACACCGGCAAACCGAAGTGGGTACCGATGGGTATGATGCAGGAGCCAAGATATTGAACGACTTTTTTATAAGGGAGTTGCAGAAATACCTTACCCCTGAATTATCTGTTACCGGGAGAAAAATCATTGAAGCCTGTATGGCAGGTGCATCCATTGATGATTACAATGCCATAATTCCCATGAGCTATAAGTATTCATTCCTTACTGTTGAGGATTACGAGAATATGTACGATGATGATCCCAATACCTGAATCCGGGATTGATGTTTTTTTGAAGCTGAACACAAGTCTCAAGCAGTAATCAGGTTTGTGCGAGGTACCTGCAGCATTTGTTTTTCTGCCTAATAATCATGTAGATCAGGAATAAAAATCGTATTTTTATTTTAATTTGGCTGATCATCGGACAGTTTTACCGGTTCAAATTGATTGTTATGGCAGATTTTCACATCAATAAGGTACCTACATTTTCACTGCTGCAGCATGAAACTTGCAGTGAAATGGAGGCTAAGGTATTAAAGGCTTCCGAGAAAATTCCTGTTGGCATTCTGATACCCGCACTATACTCTGATTTATCAGGAGATGCCATGAAAAATATCATCCGGGTAATTCAGGAAATCAATTACGTCAGCAAGGTGTATATTTCACTTGACCGGGCTGATTACAGTGAATTTGAAAATGCGAAGAAAATTGTCGCGCCTCTTGGTAAAAGGGTATCTCTGGTTTGGAATGACAAGCCTGAAGTACTATCTGTTATAGAACGCATTGAAAAACAACTCCCTTTGGGTAGCAGGGGCAAAGGCAGGGCAGTTTGGACATGCCTCGGATACATCATTGGTAAAGCCGAGGTTTCTGCCATCGCTTTTCACGATGCCGATATCATCACATACGACAGGGACTTTCTGACTCGTTTGTTATTCCCGCTCATGTACCTGCGGTTTCAGTTTGTGAAGGGATATTATGTGAGGTATGACAAGAAGTTATTCGGCCGGGTAACACGTCTTTTTTACTTTCCTCTGGTAAGAACTCTCAAAGATATGTTTGGGAGTACTGATTTTCTTGATTATATGGGTGATTTCCGGTACCCGCTGTCAGGTGAGTTTGCCACCTATACCAGTCAGGCCAGGATGATTCAGTTTCCATCGGATTGGGGCATTGAGGTGGGTTTGCTGGGAGAAATTTTCCGGCTGGTTAGGGAATCCAGAATATGTCAGATTGAATTGACAAATCGTTATGATCATAAGCACCAGCATGTTGGTTCGGCAAGTGAGAAAGGCCTTTATAAAATGGCTTCGGATATAGCCCGCACTTTTTTTACTCATATGGCAAGCAATGGAGTAATGCTGAATTCCGAAATATTCCGCACCGTCAGGCTGACTTATCTGAAACATGCCAGGGAGATGGTGGGAATTTACGAATCTATGGCAGAGATGCACGATTCGAGAATCTCATTTGATTTTCACGAAGAATTGAAAACAGTAGAAACATTTGCCAAAGCCATTGATTCAGGAGTGGTTGACTTTTGCGATCAGCATTTTGGTTCACCCCTAATACCCGATTGGAAAAGGGTTGAGTCAGCCATTGACGGTATTTTAAACGACCTGGTTGCGGCAGTTGATTAGTAATGAGTACATTCCGTTAATTACCCGAATTGTCATACTGAGTCATTTTTTTTTTACTCCTTTCTTTACTATTTTTAACCGGTCTTTAAAATTATTACGATTGAAGAAATTTGTCCTTTTTTTAGTTTTTGCACAGTTCATACTGTTCATATCACACCCGGTCTTATCTCAATTTCAGCCTGCAGAAGTCGTCAGGTCTCAGGAAAAGACCATCGTTAACGGAAAAGTGTTTTATATTCATACGGTTCAGAAGAATCAGACACTCTACTCCATAAGCAAAGCCTATAATGTAACTCAGGAAGAAATAAAGGCTGCCAATCCACAGGTTGACGTGATCAACCTTACCGAAGGAATTGCCATCCGGATACCTGAATCTGCAAGCAGAATTGCTGTTGCTTATCCTGAAAACAGGCAGGATTTTCATGCACACAAAATCAAAAAAGGACAAACCGTTTATTCGTTGTCAAAGAAATATGATGTTCCGGAAGCAGTTATCTACCATTATAATCCATGGGCAAAAGAAGGAATTAAACCCAACCAGACAATCTGGATACCCCGAAAACCGGAAATGTTTGACATTTCACAAACAACAAAAGGAAGTGACCTTTTTTATTATTACACAGCAAAAGAAAAGGATACGTTATATTCCATTGCCCAATCGTATGGTGTTGGTGTTGCCGACATTATCAACGCAAACCCTGAGCTTCGCAATGGACTCAGAGCGGGACAGGTACTGAAAATTCCCAAAATTGATCAATTACCGGATGATTTTGTTTCTCAAGTTGATACGCTGGCTGCACCTGAGCAACCTTGTGCTGCGCCTGCAGAACAGGTAACCTTTAAAGTAGCACTAATGCTTCCGTTTTTTACCAATATATCGATGGAAGAGCCAAAAGATACCCTTTCGGAAGAAGACTCATACATTTCCATTCATCGGCAACAAGGCTTAAGAGGGGGCAACTTTGCAGAGTTTTATGAGGGATTCATGCTTGCACTGGATTCGGTTAAGAAATCAGGTATGTCAGTTACTCTTCATGTATATGATACAGAGCGCGATACGGTTAAGGTGAAAAAGATTGTTCGTGAATTGTCACTTATTCATCCTGATCTGATCATTGGTCCGGTTTTTTCCGAAGATGTCAATATTGTAGGTCGGTTTGCGCGTTATGAGGAAATACAGCTGGTTTCACCACTGTCAACAAAACCTGAACTCATAAACAGCAATCCGAACATCATCCAGGTTGTTCCTTCAAAACCTTATGAAGGTTATGCTCTGGCCAATTATCTGAAGCAACTGAACAAGGGCCGTTTTATACTTGTCAGAGGTACTGACAGCCTTTCCATGAAAAACAGCTGGCGATTTAAGAAATACCTTATCGAGCATGCTCCTATGGATACTATGGGCAGGCCTTTGTACTTTAAGGATTATGTTCTGAAAGACAGTCTGATACGGGTTTTGCATAAAATTCTGAGTAAGGAGGAAGAAAACTATATTGTCGTGTTTTCAGATCATGAGCCGGATGTGAGCAAGCTCGTATCACGGCTTTATTTACTTTCAGACGCATACCCAATCAGATTGGTTGGCATGCCTTCATGGCAGGTTTGGAAGTCCATTGACTGGATTCAGTTACATGGATTGCAGCTCCAGTTGATCTCCCCGTTTTACGTGGACTATGCAACGCTTCAAACCCGGAATTTCCTTATGAAATCGCGTTTAAAACTGGGGTATGAGCCATATGAAATCAAAAGCCAGGGTTATAATTTTACCATGCTGGGATACGATATCGGGTTTTATTTTCTTTCGGCCTTGAAACAGTATGGCAGTAATTTCATCAATTGCATTAACCAGGTAGAAGCAGATCAGCTGTTGACTAGATTTCGTTTTCAGAAAATCGGTACAGGAGGTTATCTCAATACGAATTGCAACATCATTCGATACGGTGAAGATTTTTCGGTTGAGAAAAAGGCTATTTCTTCAGGAGAACCGATTGCTCCTCCGATAAGTATTCCTACTCCACCTGTAACTTCGCCTGATACGGCTTTGCCGGCGCTTCCAATTATTCCTCCTGCTGAAAAGTAAGTGTGTTCCCGGAAAATTGCTGAAGTTTCCTACGAATGCCTGGAGTTGGCTTCAATATGTATCTTCATCTCATTAATCCGTTTTATATAGCGGTTAACATCGAATTTGCGTTCACAACCCCTCCTGTTCATGAACCTGATCTTGCCAAATATTTCACGTTCTCCCCAGGCCCTGTCGTGCACACCTCCTATAGACCACGCGCAACCGGCATATCCGTTTGGATCTCGCCCGTCAAGCTGATACCTGTCGTTCAGGTGTATGGCAGTGGCCATTGCTTCTTCAGGGCTTACTGACCATTCCAATATCTTCTTAGCCCAGTACATTCGCAAGTAGCTGTGCATGCTGCCTGTTATCACCATCTGCAACTGGGCTGCGTTCCACAGGGTGTCATGAGTTTCAGCAAGTTCAAACTGTTCTCTGGTGTATACAAACTCTTTTTTGTCATGCCTGTGTTCGTCGAGTGTTTTCTTTGCCCACGACCTGAAAGCTCCTGTGTTGTCATATTCCGGATTGTAGTAACAAAAGTTATCAGAAAGTTCCCTGCGGATGATCAGTTCATCCAGAAAAGCATCGGTGTTTTCGTTTCGGGGCATATTCCGGATAATTTCCAGTGCGACCCGCTGGGCTGAAATATGACCGAAATGAAGGTATGGCGAAAGGCCCGACAGGGATTTTTCATTGGGGTTGTTTCTCTTATTTGCGTAATCATGAATAGGTCCGTTCAGAAATTTTTCCAATTGGGCAAAGGCTCCTTTTTCGCCCGGAACAAGCCATTCAACCGGCCTTACTGAATGATCTGTCTGAAGCGATATCGCCATGGCCTCCCAATTAATCCTTTGACTCTGAAATTTGCCCTGCTGTTTTATCAGTGGAGGGAAGTCATCCAGGAATTCAGGCAGCAGCCTGCTTAGTTTGGGTCTCAGCGTATATGCTCCATATTCCTCCTTGCCTGAAACCAGGTGACAGGGAACAATGTTGTGGGCATCCACCAAATCAATCCCGATATCGGTTTTGTCGGCAACCCTTTGTTGCCATTCGCGCTTGATTCTCAAGGGATCAAAATCCATTACCAGATAACTGATGTTGTGCTGCCGGATGAAACCGGGTAAGGTTGATTCCGGGTCGCCCTTCAGCAGACTGAAGGGAATATTGAGGGAGGTAAGCGCAAATTCTACTTTTTTCAATCCTTTGAGCAAAAAATCGAACTGCCTCCAGGTCGCACCCAGGAAATCATCTGCCAGGTTGAATACCACCATCACTTGCTGGTCATGGTTTTCAGCCAGTTCTACTGCCCATGCAAACGCCCAGTTATCACTAACACGCTGGTCCCTGCTCATCCAATAAAGTATCGGACCTTTTGAAGGGCTTCCTCTTTTGAGGTTTCTGACTCTTTTAATGTTTACCACGGCATGAGTTATTGAGATGACTGGCAGCTTCTTTATCCAGGTACATATCGGCACGGGAGTTTTGCCAGAATAACCGGGCAGCAGGGTAGGCTTTTGCTGCTTCCTCCCTGTTAATAATTTGTTTAACTACATTGCTTTTTGACGTGCCGGCTACCAGGAAGATCATTCTTTTGGCGTTTAACAACACATTTCCTGTAAGCGTGATCCTGACCTGTTTGGTTACCGGATGTGTGACCGCCTCGCAAACCCGGCTGGATGACAGCAGGTCGGTGTGATCCGGAAAGATTGAGGCAGTATGCCCGTCCTCTCCGATACCCAGAAAGATGATGTCGAATTGCGGCAATGGTGCATCAGGGTTGATAACACTGCTTATTTCAGAAGAATAACGTTCAGCTTCTTTTACAGGTTCATTTTCTCCGTTGATCGGGTGGGTGTGAAACCCAAAAGTGCCAATCCGGCTGAAAAGACTTTTATTAGCCATGCCATAATTGCTGTCGCGATGATCCGGAGGTACACAGCGTTCATCGGCAAAGAAAAAGTGCAACCTGTCCCAATGGATAGTGTTTTTGTAATTCCGGGAATCAGCAGCCAGTTGCTCGAAGAAAGCCATTGGCGTTGTACCTCCTGACAGTGCAACGGAAACAACATGCTGGCTGGACGACAGGTCAGACAATGCCCGGAGGAACTCCTCACTGAGACCTTTTGAAAGTTTTTCGACTGTAGGGAAACAACAAATCATGATTCAAAGGTTGAATTTTCTATAATTCGCAGTATATCCCATCATCTGACAGGTTTTTACACGGGTATCGCCACGTTATGTTGGTACCGCTGATCAGGCCGTCAGCCTGAGCAGGCCCCCATGTTCCGGCCGGGTAACCAAAAATCGGAATCTCCGGGTTTTTTTCCCAGGCCATCAGCACCGGATCCACGATTTTCCATGCCTGTTCAATGGAATCACCCCGGGTAAACAGTGTGGAATCGCCTTTCATGCAATCAATAAGCAAACGCTGGTAAGCATCGGGTATGTCCTTCTGTGCCAAATCGGAGTAATGAAAATCCATTTTAACATCCTGCACCTGGTAACCATGTCCCGGCACCTTCATTCCGAATTTAAGCAGAATGCCTTCATCCGGCTGAATGCGAATGACCATTTGGTTGTCTGAATTGGCGATATCTTCATTAAAACAAAATAGTCTGTGGGGCGTGGGTTTAAAATGAATCACTACTTCTGTTACCCGTGTGGGAAGATACTTTCCTGTGCGAATGTAAAAAGGAACATCGCCCCAGCGCCAGTTATCGATAAACAGACTCAATGCCACATAGGTTTCGGTACGTGATTCCGGTGAAACACCCGCTTCTTCCCTGTAGGAGTTGCGTTTAACACCCCCAATTGTAGATGCGGTATACTGCCCCCGGATTACCTGTTTGTCTATGTTTTCAATATCTATTGGCCGAATTGACTGAAGTACTTTCAATGTTTCGTTTCGGATGGCTGTTGAACTGATCTGGGTAGGGGGCTCCATGGCAACCAGTGCAACAACCTGTAACAGGTGATTCTGAACCATATCACGCAAAGCTCCGGCTTTTTCATAATAACCTCCACGGTTTTCTACTCCAATGTTTTCTGCTGAAGTGATTTCCACATGATGGATGTAATTCCTGTTCCACAACGGCTCGAATATGCCGTTGGAAAACCGGGTGACCATCACATTCTGCACTGTTTCCTTTCCCAGGTAATGGTCGATCCTGTAGATGTTTTCTTCTCCAAAAGCATCTAACAGGATCTTATTCAATTGTTTTGCCGTTGACAAATCATACCCGAAAGGCTTTTCAACAATAATGCGGCGCCAACCCGATGTACTTTTACTCAATCCGATTGTGTTCAGGCCTTGTATGATAAGATCATACAATAGAGGGGGGGTTGCCAGATAGAACGTAATATTCCCATCAAGCTTTTCTCTGTCATTGATTTCTTCAATGCTTTTTTTCAGGCTTTGAACATCATTCGTTTCGATGGATGAATAATTCAACAATTTAAGAAATGAAGAGATGTCATCTTTTTCATCATGATGAAGGCTTAACAGCTCTGTCTTCATAATGTCCCTGAAATGGGATGTGTTTGATGTAGTGCGGCCAACTCCGAGAATTGCGTATCTGGAAGGCAGCAACTTTTGGCTGTAAAGTTTATATAAGGCTGGTACTAATTTCCGCTTGGTAAGATCTCCCGACGCGCCAAAAATAACAAGAAGCTGGTTTTCCAATACTTTCATAAGAAACTTATTAAATCCATTATAAAAATACCAAAAATTATTGTTAATTATGCGCTAAATGTTACGTGTTCAACTGACATGAGAATATATTCAGGCATAGGTTTACTGTTCTGTCTTCTGATAGCTTTTCCGGGTTATTCGCAACAGGTGCAGACTGATTACAGTGGTATTTCTGATATAGATGAGCAGTTAATCATAAATGCTGATAAGGGAGATACAACTGCTGTGATGAAGCTTATTGCCGGCGGTGCCTCTGTTAATGCCACCACTTTTGAAGGCGTTACTGCGCTGATGTATGCGGCACAAAACGGCCATACCAATCTGGTCAGGATATTGATGGAGCATGGTGCCGATGTGAACAGGAAGCCGTTTAACGGCCAATCTGCTCTGATATCGGCAATCAGGGGCGGCCATCTGCCAACGGTGGAATATTTGATTCGGCATGGAGCAGATATCAACCTCGCGGATAATAACCTGGTAACGCCGCTTATGCATGCCATAGCTGCTGATAGTTTTTACATTCCGGATATGTTGCTTTATTACGGAGCTGAAATCCATCCCGGGAATGAAAAAGGCACAAACGCATTGATGTTGGCTTCACAATACGGAAATTACGAAACGGTAGTTTCCCTGTTGGAAAGAGGAAGTGATCTCAACAAAGCTGACTCCGAAGGCAACACGCCTCTTCATTATGCCACAACTGCCGGGAATCTGGATGTGATGGAATTGCTGATTGTTAACGGAGCACTGCTTGAAAGTAAAAATTCACAAGGCTATACCCCGCTGGCAATAGCTGTGGCAATAGATAATTACGATGCTGCCCGGTTGCTGATCGGATATGGCGCTGATGTGAACAGTTCAGTCAGCCGTTCGGCAAACGTGTTGAACCTGGCCCAGAATTCCCGGAACGAATCCCTGGTTACGTTGCTTAAGAATCACGAGGCAGTTGGTATTCATCGTCCCGGCGTGAACAGGTTCAGCTTTGGTACAGGATATTCTTTTAATAAAGATGATTCAAGGCTTGACTTTTCATTGGGTATGGATGAACAGAAATACAGGCTGATGACACGCGTTGGTTTTGGATTCCGGCCAAAAGCAGTTCAGGTACTCGTACAGGAAAATGAAAATGAGTACTACCAGTTTTGGGAAAAAAGATCTTGTTTTTACCTTGCTCTTGAAAAAGCTTTTTTTGTTCAACATTTTGGCAAAAGCTTTTCCACCGGTGCTTTTGCAGGGTTGGGCGGAATGCTGACTTTTGGTTCATATAAAGGCTCAAACCGGAACCCCGACACAAGAATGCTGATCAATCCCAAAATCGGATGCCTGTTCGAGTATACCTTTGTCAGGTTGAAGTTCAGCTATGAGTATCTGAATCTGAAGCTTGAAGAATACCCGGAAAGTTGGTTCAATATTTCACTTGAGTTTTTAATTAACAGGCAAAAGCATGGAAACGGAATTCCTGCTCTGAACTGGCTCTAATTAACAAAATTATATGAGACTAATACTGGTTGCTCTTTTTCTGCTGATACTTACCGGATCGTGTGATGAAAAGGTTTACACGGGTGATGTGGACTGCGATGAATGCTATACCGAAAAGCCTCAACAAGCCGATCTGATTATTGACCTGACTATTAGTAACCGGTTCGGTAATGTTGTAGTTAACGTTTATGAGGGAGAAGTTGAAGATAACCAGGTAGTATTAACGGATACCGTATATTATACACCTTTTTATGCTTACGTAAAGGTTGATAAAAAGTATGCCGTTAGGGCCGAATACAGGAAAGGTGCAAAAACACTATATGTGACAGACGGAACAAAATTAAAGGTGAAGTCAGTAAGCGATGCCTGCGAAGATGCTTGTTATGTAATTGAAGGTGAGACGGTAAATGCCACTATTAAAAAAGAATTTCTTGATTTCTGATACTCACTGCATCATCACAATATCCACCGTTGAATAACCGGGTTTCTTGTCTTTGTACTTGATCAGAATATCGTAAAAAGCAGTTTTCCCACAAACAAATCCAACTGTTTCAAAATACTT
>JAFGOR010000111.1 GCA_016926375.1 Bacteroidales bacterium | reverse complement strand
TTTCCTGTGGATGATGGTTCGCCGGGTCACCGGGGTGCTGGTTCACGCCGGAAAAGGAAAATTCTCCCAAAAGGAAATCAGCGGTTTTCTCAACCGGTATTCCGAAAGGCCCTCACAGCTTGCCGCACCGCCATCGGGTTTATATCTCGAGCGGATCTATTACCCTGGAGAAGCCATTGATTATCATCCAAAGTCCCCAGTAATTTTTTAAATTCTGCTGCTGATTCAATCTAAGGCGGAAAATATGCCAATAAGCACCCAGCATGAAAAACCCGAAATGCTTACTGAGCAATTTATTGATAGATAAAACGATGGTTTGTGTATCTTCTAATCACAAAATCCTTATATTAGATTAACCAAAATTTACCAATAACCAGATATAAATCTATGGGAACACCTGACTCTTATAACTTTAGCTTATTCAGCCCCCGCAATCTTCATGGAAAGAAAAACAGGAATGTGATACTTTCCATGTTGTTGATTTGGGCTGTAGCCGTTTTCGGCTTCCAACTTCTGCTGAGAATAATAGAAAAACCAACTCCTGAAAAAGCGCTTACCCTGTTTGAATCTACCTGGCCTGCAATGCGCAGCGGCGATTTAACTGATGCAGGGTACAAAACTTTTCTTAACGCATTGGTTCTTGTAAAGGGAAAAAATTCCGTAAAACCCGAAGACCAACAGGTTATTTCCAATGCGATAAGCTGTGTTACTTACAACAACCTGCCGGAACATATACACGCTTTGGTAACAGCCGGAATTGCTGAGATGGAATCCTTGAAAGCAAAACTCGTAACAGCTAAAGATCAGGAGTATCTTGATGTAAAAACATCAATTGTAGAAAAGAAAAAGACCCTGATTGACATCTGTGAGCCCTATTCTGGTTTCATTCCGGGAAGTCTCGAATCAGAGATATTTATTGGCAGCCTGAATAACAACTATCCTGCTTCATTTGATGACAATACTTATGCCCGGTTGCCGGCGATCATGAAATTGTACCTTACCCACAATCAATCCGTACTTACAGACACCATTTTCCTGGGTTTTCCCTTCCACTATTTTTATACCGCCGTGTTTTTGCTTATTCTATTTATAATGCTTTGCATTGTATATAATCTTTTGATAGAATGGCGGTTAGAAAAAGAAGGTGTTGTCGAATCGTAAAAAAGCAATCATTATGAAGAAAATATATATTTCAGCAATTCTTTCTTTTGTCGGATTACTGTCATTGAAGGCAGAGAGTCTTACACAGCTCGAAGGAAGCTTTAAAACAGGCCCTGCGATAATCCTTATTGCCATACTGCTGACTTTTGTACTGGTGGGTATATTCTTCCGTGCGAAGGATCCCGCCGATTACTATGCTGCCGGGAGAAAGATATCCAAGGTAGGTTCCGGAATGGCCATAGCCTCTAACTGGATGAGTGCTGCCTCTGTGCTGGGTATGGCCGGAATGATGTATGGATTCGGTTATAACGGACTGGCTTACGTGGTTGGATGGACAGGCGGTTATGTGCTGCTGTTGATTCTGATGGCCGCTCAGATCCGAAAATATGGTAAATACACCGCGCCGGATTTTATTGGGGATCGCTATTACTCACGTGACCTGAGGATTGTAAGTGCAATCTTTACCATTCTGATCTCTTTTGCCTATTGTGTTGGTCAGTTTGGCGGTATTGGCCTGATGTTTAAATGGATACTTGGAATGGACTATACATGGGCCGTGATTATCGGCTCCTCGGTTGTTTTATTATATACCTTGATTTCCGGGATGATCGGAGCTACAAAAAATATGCAAATCCAATATGTGATTATTGTGATTTCCTTCCTGATCCCCACATTCATCATGGCCTTTAAATTTGATTATTTCTGGCTGATCCCTCAGATAGGATATGGTGAGGCAGTAGCGGATATTGTGCGCGGTATACCTGCCCCAAATCTTGCCGATGGCGCAGCCCTGCTCAATGCCTATGGTCATGACTTTGCAATAGTACCCAGTCCCGAGTTTGCCATGCCCTGGGATCCCTCAACCGGTACAACGTTCTTTCAGTGGATGGCTATTTGCTTTTCATTGATGGTTGGAACTGCAGGATTACCGCATGTAATTCAGCGGTTCTATGTGGTACCCAAAGTTAGCGATGCCAGGTGGTCCGTAGTTTGGGGGCTATTCTTCATCAGTCTTGTATACTGGACAGCACCAGCCTACTCAACCTTTGGTAAACTTCTTTCATCAAATCCTGAAGTAGGTGTTTTGGCAAAAGATGCCATAGTTGTATATACGGCCCAGTTGGGGGGTGTAAACTCGCTGGTAGTAGGACTACTTGCCGCAGGCGCCGTTTCGGCAGCTTTTTCAACGGTATCGGGACTGCTGGTAGCAGGAGCCTCCGCATTCTCTCATGACCTTTATGTAAGGGTAATTAATCCGGATTCCACCCCTAAATCACAGTTAAAAGTTGCCCGTATAGGTACCATAATAATGGCTCTGGCAGTTACTGCTGTTGCCATTATGAAATTGGGGCTCATCGCACAACTCGTTTCTGTTGCTTTCTCCATGGCGGCTTGTACTATTTTTCCGCTATTCCTGCTGGGAATATGGTGGAGCGGTTCCAACCGCACGGGAGCTAAAGCCGGACTGTTTGCCGGGATACTTGTTACCACCATATCCCTCACCTATTTTATTGTTGGATTATCCGGAGGCAGTCTCCCCGGTCAGACTTTTATTGCTTACTGGCTGAATGTTTGGTATTTTGCCTGGATAGGTGCACCCCTGGCTATCATTGTAAACATTGTTGTCTCCAGGTTTTCGGCCCCTACCCCTGTGGAAATTAAAAAGTTTCTTGCAGAGCATGTACATAATTGATGCGGATTAAAGAAATTTTCATCATAACGAAAGGTACGAAAGTGATCCTGGCGATCACCTTCTCTGTTTCGATGCTGGCATTGGCATTTGCATTTTTCTATTACCGGGATATCAATCAATCGGAAGATCCGCGGATCAAAAAAGCCAGGGAGCTTTTGTTACAATATGAGCAGGTTTCAGGAAGAATAACAAGTTATACCAGCTTTGCTTTGCTCGATTCAGCAAATGCCATTTTCAGGTCCTTCCCGGACTATGAAACCTCTTTTGAGACCGGGCTGATCTATAATAATAAATCCAGCGCCCTGCTCATCATGGCAATATATGACAGTTCGCTTACTGAATCCGAAAAACGCATGTTGCTTGACCTTTCAATGCGTTACTGTGACAGCAGTATTTCAGTGTATCGCGGATGGATTGAAGAATGGGATGACCTGCCCTCTGATACAATCGCTGAAAGACTAAAGGCACACATGAAGCAAAACCATCCCGCTTTCGCCGGATCGAATTTCAATAAGGTCTTTTCCAGAAGGGTCAAAAATATGGTCACAGCCCAGGTTGAAACACCACGCCGCTTGTCGGTAAGTCTTACCAACAAAGGAACCATTTTTCGTCACATGTTGCTGCCGGATTCATCACTGATCTGCTATCAGGAGGCACTTGCACTTTGGAAGGATAACCGGCAGGCCAAAAGCAATATGAGTGTCTTATTAGGTGGAGAGCCTGTCAAAACAACCCTTATCGAATCGCTATTCCCTCCTGATAAGAACAGGAAATAGAAATTGAGCATTAACCTGTACAGGTGCAGGTGAATCTGCAACATTACTTTATGAGAACCCAAAAACTTCAAGAAAATGAATAGAAAAATTATCATTTCCCTGATTATTGCCAGCATCGTTTCACAAATTGCTGCACAGGAAACCAAGCCTGATTGGGGAATTAAATTCTCAGGTTTCGTGAAAACAGATATCTTTCTTGATACAAGGCAAAGTAGCGCATCAAATGGTATCAGAGAAGGACACTTTTACCTTTACCCTGACAATGTACTTTATGACGCAGACATGAATGACCTGAATGCAAACCCATCCTTTCATATCCTTAATATCCAGACGCGTCTGAAAGGAGATATTTCCGGACCGGATGCATTTGGCGCAAAAACATCCGGGGCTATTGAAGCAGAGTTTTTCGGCACAAATGAGAGCGACCTGAATGGTTTCAGATTACGGCATGCTTATATGAAAATGGATTGGCAGAAAACCACACTAATCATTGGACAAACCTGGCACCCCATGTTTCCTGCAGAGAGTTTTCCGGGAACAATAAGCTTCAATACAGGCGCCCCGTTTACACCATTCAGCCGCAATCCCCAGGTGAAGGTAATCCAAAAATTCAACCATGTAAGCTTTACGCTCACGGCATACGCACAGCGTGACTTTACCTCATCAGGACCTGACGGAACCAGCAATAAATATATACGGAACAGTGGATTGCCGGGCTTTAATCTGCAAGTGCAGGCCGTAGCAGGCGACGTTTTTACGGCCTGGGCCGGTGCTGATTATAAAACACTCCGGCCGGAACTTAAAACTCCCGCCAATATAGAGACCGATGCTACAATCGGAAGTTTCTCGGTTTTCTCAAACATGAAAATAAAGACCACCCCTCTAAATATTTCAATTATGGGAACCTATGGTCAGAATGCATCTGATCTTGTTATGATTGGTGGATACGCAGTATCGGAAATAACGGATACAATACGCCAGACTAAAACATACACCAATTTGAATACCCTCAGTCTCTGGACTGATTTGAGTACCAACGGAAAAAAATTGACATTTGGAATTTTTGCCGGATACAGCAAGAACCTGGGTGCTAAAGAAATCATTAACGGGCCGGTTTATGGCCGCGGAAATAATATTGACCATCTCTTCAGGGTATCACCACGCATAGCCTTAACAGAAGGGAAGCTAACTTTTGCAGCGGAAGTTGAAACCACAACAGCGGCCTACGGTACCATGCGGAATGACGGGCAGGTTATCAACACAAATAAAGTCAGTAATGTTAGAATCCTGCTGAGTACCATTTATAAGTTTTAAATGGTATCGACATAAAAATCAGTGCCGGCTTTCAGCATAAGGTTGTTGACAGTGACAATGGCTTGCGAGGCATAACCTGCCATGTCGGCATGAAGCACCTGAAGATCAATAATATTATCAGGATCAATGCCCTTATGGATGTTGGATGCCTGATGCGAAAGACGCATAGAGGTAAGATCTTTCCATGCCCTTATTGTTTCGCGAAGAAGATGGTAGTCCATATATTTTCCTTCGTGCAATTCAAGGATCCTCTCCA
>JAFGOR010000110.1 GCA_016926375.1 Bacteroidales bacterium | reverse complement strand
TGAGAACAAAATCAATAGATAAATGAGTTTTCACTTCATCAATATGCTCATCCAAAAGCGAAATCAACTCTTCATAAAAAGGAGTGGGGTCTTCCAGCCTGGATTGACCGGAAATAACAATCCGGTGATCTTTTTCGATTACGCGAACACTGGGTGTAAACAAGGTCTCCTTTATAGCTGTAATCATGCCTCACAATATTTAATTCTAAAATAATTTAATTTAATACAGGAAGTAGCTTTGTTATGAATTAGTTATCAACTATCTGAAAATTGTTTGCAGGAAAATTTATGCAACCAGGGTATTCAGCAAGTCCATGTTAACAGCCCTATGCTTTAAAAGCGGGAGAATGCAGAAAAGAGAGAAGGCATAAGGTTTTCCTGAATAAAACTTCAATTCAGAAAGAATATTCGATGGCCAGTGCTTTTTCAAGCGATTCCCGGCTAATTTCATCTTTAATGATATAACTGCGGGCGCCTGCTTCAATCATCTGAACTACGTATTTCATTTCGGAATGAAAAGAAACGGCAACCACTATGAGATTTCTATAAAGAATGGTAGCCTGCCGGGTGGCCTCAATCCCATTCATATTGGGCATATTGATATCCATGAAAACAAAATCACAAACCTTACTTTTTAGCTGATTCAGGCAATCCTTTCCATCAATGGCTGTGGTAATAGATTCCAACCGATCTTCAAAATAATCCATTAACATGAATTTAAGCGCATTCACAAAATGGGGATTATCGTCAACAATCAGAACTTTCAACTTCTTCATCCTATCCGCTTTATTTGGTTATCCGATGCGCGTTTTAACTTATTAAAGTATCAACGTATATAATTTTATCGAAATTTATAAATAAAAGCTTAAATTCTGTTCATGCAATCGGATAAAATAAAAGTTCAAAGCAAAACCTGTATAAAAATCCAGCGGGAAGTCAGTAAAACCAACTCCCCGCTTTCCTACCTAAATCCAACCAAACCCTGTCTTAAATATCTTTGTTCAGAATGAAGAATCCATTAAATTGTAATATCCCAAAGGTAAATGGAGATACCTTAAATATACTGGTAAGATTTACTTATATTTTCCATATTTCTACGTATTCGTATATGCGTATAAACCGACGCTATATGGAAATCAGATGGTTTTTTAAGGCATAAATAACCAGTCGGATTGAATTCTTGGATCCGGTTTTTTCAAGCAAATGGGTGCGGTGTCTTTCAACTGTTCGCTGGCTGATCTGCAGTTTGTCAGCTATTTCTTTATTGGACATACCCTGAGAAATCAGTTCCAGGATTTCTTTTTCACGGCGCGACAATTTGATGGGGCCGATATCTGAGCTTTTACGAATGATGTTAAGCAGAACTTCCTGTGAAAAGTAAGTTTCACCGGCCAAAACCTTGTTAATGGCAAGAAAAAACTCTTCATTGTCGGCGTCTTTCAACAGAAATCCCTTGATTCCCTGGTCGAGCAGCGTATTGTAATATTCCATATCGTCATACATAGAAAGAACGATGATTTTCAGGTCGGGATACCTGGCCATGGCAAGTTGTGTTGCTTCAATTCCGTTCATTCTGGGCATGTTTATATCCATGATTACCAGGGAGGGCTTTTTGTCTTCAAGCAAACCGAGCAATTCAAAACCGTCAGAAGCTTCCCCGATTACTGTATACATATTTGATGCTTCAAGAATAAATTTCAGACCGCTTCTGAAAAGACGATGGTCTTCTGCAATGATGATACCGGGTTTAATCATGGCAAACAGTTTATGAAAAATCAGTCTATGTATTCATCAACAGGGACCTGCATTTCAAAAGACATTCCATGCGGGGCATTGTTGAAAAATTTGCTGGTGGCATTAACGGATCGGCATCTGCTGATGATATTTGACATACCCATACCCATGGATTCATAGTTGTTGTGCCAGTTTTTGCCAAATCCCGTGCCGTTATCAGCATACTGCAGATGCAACGATTTCAGTATCAAAAAAAGTTTGATATTGATCTTTGTAGCCTGTGCATGCTTGATGGTATTGTTGATTAATTCTTTGATGATGCGATAAATGGTTAATTCCATGGAGCTGGGATAGCGCTCGTCTTTGAGGTTGGATTCAAGCGTAATTTCTATATAGGGTTTCAGCTGATTGATGAACCATTCAAGAGCTGCAATCAGTCCGTAGTTGGCAAGTACATGAGGACTCAGGTCATTTGAAATTTCCTTCGTATTTTGTATCACCTCTTTGAGGATAATTTTCAGTTGGGAAATGATGAATTCATGTTTTGAGGCGTCTACATTTGAAGAGAGTGAATTTACATACATTTTGATGCTGGAAAGCAGTGGTCCCAGATCATCGTGCAGGTTGCGCGCGAACTTTTCCCTTTCTTTCTCTTCTGTAGAGATGATGGTGTCCAGGATCCGGCTTTCGAGTTGTTTTCTTTCGGTAATATCGCGTATCACCGATATCAGAGCCAGTTCTCCTTCAAATTCAATAGGTTTGCTGTTGATTTCTGCAGGAAAATTACTCCTGCCCCTGGTTTTAATCTCGCACTCCAAAGCCGGCTGGTGTTCATTTCCGAAGATTTTAACCAGTTTTTCAAACAATAGGGGAAGAGAAGCATCGGAAATAATTTCAGTCAGTTTCATTTTCCGGGTATCCTCGAGAGAATATCCGGTGGTTTTCAGAAAGACTTCATTTACTTCAAGAAACCGATAATTTTTACTGATGATAACTATGGCATCGCTGCTGTTATTGAAAATATTCCTGAATTTTGTTTCGCTTATTTTTAATGCCTTCTCCACGCGCCTGCGCTCGGTGACATCCCTTCCGGTTATGATAATTCCCTTTATGGCCGGATGATCAAGCATATTGTTGGCAATTACTTCAAGTGAAATCCAGTTTTTGTTTTTGTGCTTTACCCGGAATTCACTGGGCAGGTAATCGTTTTCCTTCCTGAGCACTTCCCCGAGGTCATGTGAAACCAGTTGCATGTCTTCGGGGTGTATGTAATCCAGACCTTTTTTTCCAATCATGTGGCCCGGAGGGTATCCAAGCACCTTGGAACACGATGGCGATTCATAGGTAATCACGGCATTTTCATCCATGATCCAAATGATGTCAGTCAGGAATTGGATGATGGATCTGAATCTTTCTTCGCTTTGGACAATGAGTTCCTGTGACCGTTTTCTTTCGGAAATATCGCGCAGTACGCTCACAATTCTCATATCTCCGCCTATTTCTGTATTCTTCAACGACACTTCAGCCCAAAACAATTCGCCATTCCTTTTTTTGGCCTGCCATTCAAATTCAACCTGACCTTCCAGTATGGCTTTTTGCATTTGCACCATGATGTTCAACCTGTTGAATCCCTGTTCCGTGTTACTGAAATCATTAATTTTTGCATTCAGTGCATCTTCATACGATACACCAAAGAGCATTAAGGCGGCCTGATTCACATCAATAATCTGGTTATTGTGGTAATCATAAATGATAATAGCTTCATTGGTGGCATTAAAAATTTCGCGATAGTTTCTCTCGCTTTCAATCAGAATTTTTTCAGATTCTTTCCGCTTTAAAGCGTTTACAAAAATTTCACCAACCTGGTGGAACAATGAAATTTCATCCTTATCCCAGTCATGAGATGGCTTGTCGATACTGAATCCGGTAAAACCTACAATGTTTCCCTGGAATATGATGGGCACAAAGGTGATGACGCCTGTGCCGCCCAGGTATTTACCTTGCTTAAGCGCGTAGTTTTCTGATGATGTTCTGTAATCAACAATAAATACATCCTGCTTGTGAATTTTTCCAAGCCACCACAGAATATCTGACAACGGGGCCTTTTTGAAATACGCCTCATCATAAAAAACCTGTTCATTTTTCCATACATGAGTAAGGCAGTAGGCATTCTCTGAATACATGATTTCCCCAAGGAACGCGGCATCGGCGCCAAAGAATTTGCTAATATCTTTAAGGGAATCGGTGATGCATTTGTCAACGGAATCAGGCGATAAATTGAAGAACTTGGTGGAAATTCCTGTGATTAACCTTTCCAGGCGGCTTTTATACCGAAGTGACTCTTCTTTTTTCTTGAGTTCAATGGTACGTATGGAGACCAGTTCTTCGAGCTGAATTTTGTAGGTTCTTAATTCTTCATTGGTGATTTTCAGTTCTTCATTGGTCATTGTAAGCTTTTCATTCAGGGCCTTTATTTCATCTGTGCTGCTGATTTCCTGCCCTGTGGTGCTAATCCGAACTGACTTATGTGGGTTTTTTTTCATGAAAGACCTCAGCAAAGGTTGTGTGTTTAAAATATGCCTATACAAAAATAGCAGGATAAAGTTACGGTTTATTTAATGCTTATGGAATTTGAAAGTTTTAACATATCCGCAATTAATTCACACCTTTGCATGATACATCGCTTTTATGCATCATGGCCGGCATTTATATTCATATTCCTTTTTGCAAGCGCATTTGCAGTTACTGTGATTTTTATAAATCAACAGTTCTCACCTTCATACCTGATTACCTGGCGGCACTTGAAAAAGAACTTGAAATCAGGCAGGCATACCTTTTGAATGAACCTGTAGAAACCGTTTATCTAGGAGGCGGCACACCCTCCTTATTGACTTCCGTTCAACTGAGCGGAATTTTTAATACAATCAATCGCTATTACAACCTGTCAGCTGATTGTGAAATCACCCTGGAAGCCAACCCGGATGACCTTACGCCGGATTACCTCGGCCAGATCAGGAAAAACACCCCGGTGAACCGGCTAAGTATCGGAATTCAATCGTTTCATGATGGTGATCTGAAGTTATTAAACAGAAGACACAATGCATCCCAGGCTCTTTCGTGTATCCGCAATTCCCAATCACTGGGCTTTCATAACCTGAGTATTGACCTTATCTATGGCATTCCGGGTATGAATACAAGCCAATGGATACAAAACCTGGAACAGGCGTTTTCTCTGAAAATCAAGCATCTTTCGGCGTACCATCTGACCATTGAAAAGGGAACCGCATTTCACAAAAAGTTGGTAAAAGGTGATCTGAAACCTGTTCACGAAGATGAAAGCCTCAATCAGTTTGCCGTATTAAGAAAAATGGCAGCAGATAATGACTTTATTCATTATGAGATATCGAACCTGGCCAGGGAAGGCTTTTTTTCAAGGCATAACTCCAATTACTGGAATGAAAAGAAATACCTGGGTGCAGGTCCCGCTGCACATTCCTATAACCTGATATCGCGACAATGGAATTTTCCCGATCTGAAGAAGTACGTCCACGCAATTAACAGGGGAGAACCCTTTTTTGAGTCAGAAAGTCTGGATGACATCACCCGTTTTAACGAACGGTTGCTGGTGAGGCTTAGGACCATGCAGGGACTGGATGCAGATGGTATGTTGCGCGATTTTGGCGAAGAAAGATTTCAAAACTTAATGAAGTCAGTTGAACCTCACATTTCAGGCGGCTACATGGTACGGGAAGGCAGGTTTTACCATATGACAGAGCAGGGGTGGATGATTTCCGACGGCATCATTGCTGACCTGATGCAGGTGTGACAGCACAGGTAAAGCCTGAAACCAGGTTTGGAAAAAGAAATAAAAAAACTCCGTGTGGGTTATACACGGAGTTGTATTTTGTAAAATTCCGGAAACCTTTATTTCAAGGTAAAAGTTGCAGATCCGATTTCATAGTTTCCTGCATAAAGCACAACCGTATAGGTTCCGGCTATCAGATCAGCATTCTTGTCCCAGAAGATGCACATGTCAATGTCTTTGTTATCATATTCCAGCTGCCGTTTGGCTGAAAATATCACCTGTTCTCCATTAAACTCAAAGGTTTCACCATTTCCAGATGGAAGGACGACCTCATCGGGCCTGATGATCCTGAGATAAACATCCTTTGTTCCGGCTTCAGCAACTGAGTTTTCCCTAACGGTAAAGCAAACCTTTACCTTAGCCACCTTGTTGATTTTCATATTCTCCCTGTCGGATTTGTTCATGGGAGTTACTAAAATATTTTTAGCCGAAAGCACCTTTGCCAGCTGTACCTGGGTATTGAGCATCTCTTTTTCCTTTGAGAGCTCAACGTTTTGGGTTTCAACAGTGGTTAACTGATCCTTTACCTGTATATTTTCAGCGGTAAGTTCCCTGTTGCGGGTATTCAGCGAGTCAATCTGAACAATATAACTGCGCATTACCTTACGCAAGGTTTCCAGTTCACCCTGAAATTTTCTGATTTTTTCAGCATCAGAAGCATGCATTCTCAGCAGGTTTTTAATTTTATCCTGTTCTGAGCTCAGCAAGCCGTTCACGCTGTCATTGTTGGTTTTTAATGAGTCGTATTCCACAATCATATCGCGAAGCTGTTTTTCCAGGTCGCTTTTAACATCTTCAAGAATTGCTTTTTCTTCGCTGGTTTGTCCAAGCTGGGATGACTTGGTAAAATACTTGTATCCCAGGAATATTACCGCCAGTGAGAGTATGATAACAAGCACTATCAGGGCGGATGAGGGTTTCTTTTCAGGTTGTTTCTGATAAGTATTGGTTGTTGGTTCCATATGAATGTAAGTGTTATATAGTATTAATTTTCAGCAAATATAAAACAACTGAATTGAAAAAATATTGTAAAGCAGTAATTTTTATTCACCGGAAAATCAAAGAGAAGGACGTGCCTAAAAAGGTATGTAGTTTTTTCTTAGGTATTCAGCACCTTCAATAACAAGTGAATCGGCCGATTCATGATCAATGCCCTTTATTTCGCAAAATCCGTTATATGTGCTCCCTTTTTGCACTTGCAGGCGCCGAATGATACCCGATTCTTTTGCAAACACGTAATACCCGAAATGGTTTGCCAGCAGTGAGCGTGAAGGAATGAGTCTCATGGAATCTGCGCCCATGTTTATTCTTGCCATTACTGACATTCCATAAATATAATCTTTGCCAGGCATATTTACATAAGCAATTGCACAACGATCAGCAGCATCGATTTCACGCGTAACGGATGAAACTTTCAGGTGGATGGGTGTGAGTGAATCAGATGCCAGAAAAATAGCAACGGGTTGGTTGATTTTTATACGGTTTGCATATGCTTCTGCTACCTTCAACCTGGCTGTTACGCTGCTGGTTTTGTGAAGTTCAATCAGCCGCTCACCCTTATTTATATACATCTCCCTGGTCATCAGTACACGTGCAACAGTGCCTGATTCCGTAATCTGCACCGGAATCACCGGTGAAATACCAGACCTGCTCAGGCTGTCAACATTGATTCCGAGCATTTCAAGCTGCAATTGAAGGGCTTTCATTTTTAGTTCAACGGAATGGTAATCGCGTTTGGCCACTTGCATTTTTTTCAAGGATGTGGCATTCTCAACTGCAAGCTCACCCTGGCGTGTATATTCCTCTTGCAGGTATTCCAGTTGATTTTTCATTTCAAGGTATTCCTGTTGCAGGATGATGAAGTCACTGTTTTCAATATGGGCAACAGCTGACCCCGTCTTCAAATATTGGCCGGGATGGCAGTTAATTGTAACAACGCGCCCGCTTGCCGGTGTAACCAGGTATGACCTGTCGCCGGGTGCTGCAATCAAATCACCCCGGCATTCCAGTATCCGTTCATGCACCTCATGGGAAAATGTGCCAAATCGGATCCCGGCCTGGACGGCCTCTTTTTCAGAAAGCCGCACCCCGGTAACCAAACCAGCGGAATCAGTAAGGGTGTTTTCAGGATTTAGCTTGTCCTTTTTACCGGTGCATGCCAAAAGCAGCAATAACATACCTCCGGACAGTATGTATTTCTTAATAAGCATAATATTCGAGTAAAATTGCGGTTTGATTATATTTATTAAGTGTTTCGAGATAGCTCAGCCTGGTTTTAAAAACCACGGAAAGCTTGTCGGAAAATTCAAGGTAATTGTATTCTTCGGCTTTCAGTTTCACGAGTGATTTACTGAGAACAGTTGCGGCATGCGGTAGTCCGGCAGATTCAAAGAATTGTAATTCGATAAAAAAACCGTCCAGTTCCAATTGCAGATTTTCAATGTCTTTTTGCCGGGTAAAGGCTGTATAGTTAATAAAAAGGGCATTATCGCTGGTTTTTGCCGCCAGTTCCGTTTCCATTGGCCCCGAAATGGCAAGGCCTTTAACAACCTGGTAGGTGTTAAGGGAACTGTCTGCAGGAGATACGGCAATATCTGCAAAAAGCAATTGCCTGAGCCGGTTTGAGGTAATATCCAGGTTATTTGCAGAAATGGCTGTGCGGGTTTCGACTTCGGCAACATTTCTGATTAAACAGGATTTCTGTTCGTAATCAATTTCTCCTGTTTCGTAATGAAGACTGGCAACCCGTTCCAGGTCATGCAGGTATTGTTGATGGGTCTGCAGGGTTTTCAATTTTTGAATCTGGAAAAGCAGCAGAAACCAGGATGATTTGACCTGGCAGGTCAGTTTCTTTTTCCCTGAGTCAGCAACGGCCAATGGATTGTTTGCATAGGCAAGTTCCAGTGCCTCATTCAGGGAGGTAATTTGTTTTTGGCCCGATTGTCCCGATGCTGCAGCTAACGGCAAAAGCAAGGTTATGATAAACAATGCACGCATCTGGTATTCAAATTAGATTAGGTAATTTTGAAAGGATTGTAAGTAACCCCGTAATCGTAAGTGTCTACTTTTTCTTTCTTTTTCAGCTTGTTAACTATTAAATAGGTAAGCGGCGTAAAAAGGATTTCGATGGAACATTTAAAGATGTAATTGGATAAAATAACAGCCCACAGTACATTATTAGGTAAAACACCATAGAATGCCACCATACAGAAAACCATGGTATCAATTCCTTCTCCGATTATGGTTGACATGATGGTGCGCAACCAAAGGAATTTTCCTTTGGTTTTAATCTTGAGCAGGGATAAGGTTACCGAATTGGAAAATTCGCCCATAAAATAGGCAATCAGGCTGGCCAGTACAATTCGGGGTATAAAGCCGAGTAAATTTTCAAATGCCTGTTGATGCGGCCAGTCAGCTGCCGGAGGCAGGCTTTGCACCACAAAAAGAACCAGCGACATGAGCAGTGCACAGAAAAAGCCCAGCCAGATTACGCGGCGGGAACGCCGGAAACCATAAACTTCAGTGAGGATATCACCAAAGATGTAGCTTAACGGAAAAAGCAGTGTTCCTCCGTCAAATGTAAATTTCCAGAAGGTCAGGATTTTTGTTGAAGCAATATTGGAAATCAGCAATACGGCAACAAATAATGCCACAAGAATATCGAAAAAACGGTAAGAGGATTTATCGTTCATTTATTGGTTTTGAGCATACAAAGATATCCGATTTTCTGCACAGCAGTTGCTGAAGAAAGAATTTATGAATTTCGGAACGCATTGTGATGCGAGCGCAGTATTAGAATTGAAAAGTACTGCAATGCCAATTTTCGACTCGGGATCAAAGGCAATCTCAGACCGGAAACCTTCAACGTATCCTCCGTGGTAAACCACATTGTGCCCGTTGACCTCGAATACCCTCCAGCCCATACCATAATAGGTTTTCTGCAGGTCTTTCCAATTTATCCGGTAAGCTTTTTTCCTTGGTGTTTCAATTTCCGGATAGGAGATATCTTCAATGGTTTTATCAGGCAGAACTTCCGGATAATAGCCGGTTAAGGCAAGCAGCCATTTGGCCATGTCTGAAGCACTGGCATTCACTCCCGAAGCCGGGGATGCAGAATAATACCGGCTGTTTTTTGGCCTGGATTTCCAGGTAGTACCGGCTCTCAAATGTGGCATAGCCGTGTTCGGGTTGTAGTAAAACGAAGTATAGTCTGTTGAAGCGTCACGCATTCTGAGCGGGCTGAATATTTTCTCCTGTAACAGGTTATTGTAATCTTTTCCGCTGGCATTGAACAGGATATCCGATATGAGGCTGTAGGCAACGTTCTGATAGGTATAAATCTGACCTGGTTTGGCAATAAGGGGTACATTTGCCAGAGCACCTTTGATGTTGTCATATTCATAACCGTTATCCAGCATGTCGGTGTAGGTATGTTCCGGCAAGCCTGTAGTCTGGCTTAAAATGTTCCTGATAGTCAAATGATTGGCGCAGGATGTGTCTTTCATCCTGAAATCGGAGAGGTAGTTTTTAACACAATCATCCCAGTTTACAACACCTTCTTCAACCATGATGCCGGTTAAAATTGAAGCAAATCCTTTGGAAACCGAACCCAAACGGAAGGCTGTATGGAAATCAACCGAATCGGCGACTCCGAATTGTTTCACGCCATAACCTTTGAGCAATATGATTTCACCTTTATATACAAGGGCAATGGCGGCACCCGGACTTTTCAGGCTGTCGATGGAATGGGTAAGAAACCGGTCGTAAGCAAAAACAAGACTGTCAAGTCCCTTAGGTTTAGGGCTCCTTACGATTGAAGCACTTTTAACTTCATAGGCACTATCAGATATAGAGCCAAGTTCCAGTGTGGAAAATCCAAAAACCGAAAGAATGATGAATCCTGTAAATACTTTATGCAACTTCATAACCCGCTCACAAATGTTATACTTGATACTAAATACAATGTGCTGTTGTCAAAAATAGGACTTTTGGCTTATTTACGAAGCATACGCAAAAAAAGTTATGCACATGTTCCGTAAGAAATCTAAAAAACGTGTAAATACAAGCATTCTTGTATGTAAATATTTTAATTTTTTGTTAATTTACATGAAAATAGGATGGATGGGTCTTAAAAATAATAACTTGGTTAATACATTAATAGGAACATCATGGGTAAAAATTTGAAATTTAACAGAAGGGGGTTTCTCAAATCTTCGGTTTTGGGAACAACCGGTGCTCTGATCGGATCAAAGGCATACGGAAATGCCTTTACCGGCAACGATCCTGTGATTATTCGCAGGCAACTGGGCAAAACCGATATAGAACTGCCCATTGTAAGTTTCGGGGTTATGCGGTCGGATAATGCAGCGCTGGTGAAATCGGCATTTGACATGGGTTTTGTTCATTTCGACACGGCTCATGGTTATCAGGAAGGCAGAAATGAAACCATGCTTGGGGAAATATTTAAAACCATGCCCAGGGAAAAAGTCATACTCGCCACCAAGGTTGGCGCTGATGGTGTGAATCGGCAGACCGGTGAACCGGGTCCGGGAACTACCAAGGAAAGTATCCTTGAAAAGTTTGAACTGAGCCTGAAACGGCTTCAGATGAATTATGTTGATATTCTTTACCTGCATGGAGTTTCCAACCGCAACCTGGCTTTGGCACCTCAGGTAATGGAGGCTTTCAGTGAACTGAAGAAACGGGGTAAGATCAGATACGCGGGCATGTCGACGCACCAAAATGAGCCTGAAGTTATTCAAACAGCAATCGACAGCAATTTATACGATGTGGTGCTTACAGCCATCAACTTCAAGCACGGGATGGCCGATCAGATTAAGGAAAAAGCTGCACTTGCCGCTCAAAAAGGTATTGGTATCGTTGCCATGAAAACCATGGCCGGAGGCTTTATGGATAAGGAAAGACAGCATCCCATCAATTGCAGTGCCGCATTGAAGTGGGTACTTCAGGATGAAAATATCCATACCTCCATACCCGGAATTACCTCATTTGACCATATGATGCAGAATTTTTCCGTTATGGAAAATCTGAACTTCACGGATGAGGAAAAAGCGAACCTGGAAGAAGCAAAACTTGTAGCCGGCCTTTATTGCGATGGTTGCAACCAGTGCGTTGCCCAATGTGTGAAGCACCTGCCGGTAAATGAATATATGAGAGCCTATATGTACACCTATGGTTACCGGCATTATGAGAATGCCTATTCGGTTTTGGATGACATTGGCCTTTCGTCAAATCCCTGCGCAGATTGCTCTGCATGTACGGTAAATTGCCCCAAAGGCTTTCAGATAGCACAACGGATAGCCGATGTTTCCAGGCTTACCGATATGCCAAAAGAGTTGCTTGTTTAATTGATTATTTGAAAACCTGAAAAATAGAAAGTGATGATAAAAAAAATCTGGATTCTGTTATTGCTGTTCCCATGCTTTTGTATTAACGCTCATGCTGAGGATGTCAAATTGTTTCCGGAAGTTTCCGGATGGAAAATGAAGGTGGAACAGCGTGTTTATAATGCTTCGGACTTGTGGGAACTGATCAATGGGGCTGCGGATATTTTTCTCAGCTATTACTTTCAGGATCTTCACATAGCTGAATATACCAGTAAAAATAAAATCATCAGGGTGGAGCTTTATCGGCATCTGACTGCTGATGATACTTACGGCATTTATACGGCTGAAAGAATGCCCGATTATCCGCAGGTTCAGGTGGGTTCTCAGGGCTATAAAAGCCAGGGAGTGCTCAATTTTCTTGCGGGCAATTATTACGTAAAAGTAATGTCGGCAGGAGTTGAAGAGGCAGATGAAAGCGCAATAGCACTGATTGCAGAAAAAGTGAATACAAGCCTGGCTCAACCCGTTGGCTTACCTGTGTTGTCGCAGGTTTTCCCGGATGAAGGAAAGGTGTATTTGTCCGATACCTATATCGCACAAAACTTTATGGGATACAGCTTCTTTCACAATGCTTTTTCAGTGAAGTATGAGAAGCCCGTGCAACTGCAACTTTTTGTCATCAGGCTTACCGAAGATGAAACAGGTAAGATGCTGGAACAGTATATAAAAACAGTGAAAGAAGACAAAGTGAGCCAGAAGAATGATTTGTACCGGGTTGACGACATGTTTAACGGCCCTGTTTTTCTGAAGAAGAAGGACAATTACCTAATCGGAACAGTGAACACAACTGATGAAAGCGCAGCTGCAGGGATGATTGACAGGTTGATTCAAAACCTTCCTTAATTACCGGCTTATGAAAAGGCTCTTTTTTCTGATTGCTGTACTCCTTCTTTTAACAGGCATTTCATGCCGTTCTTATAAAAAAGGAGACAAGTATGTATCTGTGCATTCAGATGACAGTGTGAGTTATCTGATTATGGATCAGGGGAGCGGGATGAAGCTGGCAGAAAAGGCCAACCGCGAACAATTGGAGCATGCTTACAAAGGCAATGCGTGTGAGGTTGTTTATTTGACTGATTCAACCGAATTCATTACCCAAAAAGGAATTCTGCTTTTTCATATTTTCCTGCCCAACGTGGAAGAAGATATGCTGACCAAGGGATATTTCGGCACCTTCACTTCAAGGCAGGAGGTAAAATATGTGTTGGTATCTAAAGAAGATTTCGAGAAGCTATTCATTTTAAAGTAGCTGTAAATTTCAGGTCAATATTGCCTGACATAATTCCTGAAGAAAGCAAATACACCGGCATGGAAGCTTCTACCTTGTGTTCCCCCATGCCGGTAATAAGATCAGGTTTGTGCAGGCTTCACCTTAACACTGCATCCGATGGCCTTGGTTAATGCGGGATCAGGGTCTTTGCCATTCAATAACGACTCAAGGGCATTTTTCAGATACGGCGTTTTGACAGCGCTTGCATCCTGGTAATTGTCGTCAATGGCCCCGATATATTTTACGATAAGTTCTCCGTTATTATTTTTTTGAAGTACAAAAACATGGGGTGTTTTAGTTGCCCCATAGTGTTTATTTACTTCCTGTTTTTCATCAAACAGATAGGGGAAGGTATAGCCTTTTTCACGTGCCCTGGTAACCATTGCTTCAAAGGAATCACCGGGTTCCACTTCGGGATCATTCGGATTAACTGCAATCACAGGGTATCCCTTTTTCTTGTAATGTTTATCAATTTCAATCAGCCTGTCCTGGTAGGCCTTGGCATAGGGGCAGTGGTTACAGGTAAAAACAACTACAAAACCTTTGGCATCAGATAAATCGGATAAACTGATCATTTTACCATCCGTATTTTTAAGTTTGAAGTCGGCAGCCTTATCGCCAACCTTGTATCCTTCGCCGGCATACGAAGTTGTTGCCAGCAAAAATGAGGTTATAATTAATAATGCTTTCATTTTTTAAGAATTTTAGTTAAACATAATCACTGATTTATATTCACATCATACCCGGTTTAATCAGTTAACAATTTGATAATTACCTGGTTGATATCGACATAGGTCATTTTTTTCTCAAAGAAATGACGATTGTTTTCCCGGTAAAATAAGGTTGCAGGCAACGAACCTGTCCATGCAGGGTCGACCTTGTCAATCCACCGGCTTGCATCAGGCTCGTTTAATAACACAACCGGTGCTGAAATACGGTTGGTGCGGATGAAGGTCAAAAGTGATTTTTCCAATTGGTTTGGGAAGTCGAGACTCACGAGTAACACCTTCACTTCTTGTGATGAATAGGCCTGGTGAATTTTCTCAAAATCGGGCAGCTCTTCGCGGCAGGGGCCGCACCAAGTCGCCCAAAAGTTAATGACATACACGGTATCTGTTTGCCGGTTCAGGTATTTCTCCAAAGTATCGAACCGCCAAACTGGAATGTTTTCCTGTGCCTGAATGGGCAGGAAAACTGTAAGCAGGAACAGCACCGGTATGATGAATAAACGGATCATACATGAACGAATTGGTAGCAGATATAACATGACGAATCCCCGATTGTTAAGCCGCGACCTGTTAAAAAGCTGTTAAATTATTTCAAAAAGGAGATTCCATTTTTACTTCTATTTTATTGGCTTTTATAACTTTGTTTTCTATCAGGGTATTGTCTGTTGCATATGTCGGTTTTTAATTTTGGGCCATCATGAAAAATATTACAGGTAGATTCTTAGTGGTGTTTCTGTTGTTTTTATGTAAGCACCAGGGGTTTTCGCAGTCAGTCGGTTATGAGGTATGGGAGCCCGATATACGAAAATTTGAATATGCCGACAGCATTGAAACCTATGCACCGGATGCGGTATTATTTGCCGGGAGTTCAAGTATTCGTCTTTGGACAACACTTTCCCGAGATATGGCTCCTTACCCGGTAATACAGCGGGGCTATGGCGGGGCCAAATGGAGCGACCTGGAGTTTTATGCACCGCGTATTATTTATCCTCATCCATGCAGGGCCATTGTATTTTTCGTAGCCAACGACATTACCGGTGGGGTTGATGATAAGAGTCCCGAAGAGGTGCTCCAACTTTTTGTTTCCACATTGGCAATCATCCGGGATCGTTTTAAAGATGTTTCGGTGTTCTGGATTACAACAAATCCTTGCTCATCCAGGTGGAAGGCATGGCCTGCCATATTCAGGGCCAATAACCTGATCATCCGCCATTGCCTGGCCGCTGCCAATACGTATTATATCCCCACAGATCTGGCTTTTTTAGGCGCCAACGGAAAGCCTAATGATGAGCTTTTCAAGGAAGATAAGCTTCATTTGAATGAAAAGGGGTATGCTTTATGGGCTCAGATAATTAAACGGGAACTTGACTTTATTTTGGTGAATCAACAGGAGCAGCGGCAGCAGCAGCGGCAGCAGCAGCGGCAGTAGCAGTGGCAGCAGCAGCGGCAGCAGCAGCAGCAGGAGCAGGTCCGGTATCCGGCAACAACAGTAAAAAACTAAAACAGACCTTCAACTGATAAATAGCGTTCCCCGGTGTCGTAATTGAAGGTCAGAATTCTTGATCCTGCAGGAATTTCGGGAAGCTTTTTAGCAACGGCAGCAAGGGCTGCTCCTGAAGAAATGCCCACAAAAATCCCTTCCTCTTTTGCCATTTTCCGGGTATATTCAAATGCTTCGTCTTTGGAAATGGTAAGCACCCCGTCGAGGAGATCAGTATGCAGGTTTTTGGGAATAAAATTGGCTCCAATTCCCTGAATCGGATGCGGGCCGGGTTTACCACCGCTAATGATCGGTGATAACTCGGGTTCAAAAGCAAAAACCTTCATGTTTGGGAATTTTTTCTTCAGTTGCAATGCCACACCGGTCATATGACCTCCTGTTCCCACTCCGCCAATCAGGTAGTCCAATCCATCGGGAAAATCACGCATGATTTCTTCGGCAGTAGTAGTTTGGTGGATGGCAATGTTGGCTTCATTTTCAAATTGCATGGGCATCCAGGCCTGGGGAATTGAAGCTGCCATTTCCGTTGCTTTGTCAACCGCACCCTGCATTCCTTTTTCACGCGGGGTAAGTTCAAATTCGGCACCATAGGAGGACATAATCTTCCGGCGTTCTACAGAGAACGACTCAGGCATAACCAAAATCAGACGGTATTTTTTCACAGCAGCAACCATGGCCAGTCCGATGCCCGTGTTACCCGAGGTAGGTTCGATGATGACGGATCCCGGTTTTAAAATGCCTTTCTTTTCGGCATCTTCAATCATGGAAAGTGCTATACGGTCTTTGATGCTGCCACCCGGGTTGAACCGTTCAAGCTTAACCCAAACCTCATAGGCCGGATCAAAAATCCTGTTGATTCTCACGTGTGGGGTATTACCAATGGTTTCGAGTATGGATTGTGCTTTCATGATGGTTGGGCTTAAATGACAAAATTAATGGGAGGATTGAAATCTTTACTGTCTCGGATCACAACTTTGCTTTCGTGATAAACAATGGAAAAGGGATCAACACTTTTGGTAAGCCAAACGTTTCCGCCTACTACTGTATCATGGCCGATAACAGTATCTCCTCCAAGTATGGTGCTTCCCGAATAAACAATCACATTGTCTTCAATGGTGGGATGCCGTTTCTTTCCTTTCATGCTTTTATCAACCGATGCAGCACCCAGGGTAACTCCCTGGTATATTTTCACATTGTTACCGATAATGGTGGTTTCACCAATCACAATGCCGGTTCCGTGGTCAATAAAGAAATGCTTCCCGATTTGGGCACCCGGGTGAATGTCAATGCCGGTTTTGCTGTGGGCATATTCGGAAATCATCCGGGGGAGGTAAGGTATTTTCAATCCGAACAGCTGATGCGAAAGTCTGTACACAGAAATAGCATAAAAGCCGGGGTAATACAGGATCACGCTTTCGCGCGAGCGGGCTGCCGGGTCAAAATCCACAAAGAGCTGGGCATCTTCAATCAGGCTTTCATATAGTGCAGGAATTTGAGAAAAAAAGAGGGTACTTATATCATTTACCGGCTTGTCCAGAATAGCTTCAAGCGGGTTGAGCAGGTCTTTAAAATCAAGCTGTAATTGAGCCAGGTTGAGTTCAATCAGGGGGAGCGAGCACTTTTTATCGATTTTGAAAGGAAAAAGAAAGTAGATCAGGTTATCGATAAAACGATGCGACTTGGTCATGGAAGGCACTTCCTTCCGGAAACTGTTGTATTGTTCAAGCAGGTAGTTCGGGAAATTTTCAATGGTATTCATAAGCGTTCCGTTTCATTCAACAAAAATAGGATAATCTATCCGATTCGTTTACTCCCTGCCTGATTTATGCTGTTTTGATGCCAATCCACCCAGCTTGTTGTAAGATGTAATCAGTCCCCTTATCACAGCTGAGCTGAGGCCCTGGTGTTCCATTTCATTCAAACCGGATATGGTGATGCCCTGGGGGGTTGTCACCTTGTCAATCTCCTTTTCAGGATGATTGGTTGTTTCCACGATAAGTTGTGCAGCTCCTTTGACAGTTTGCGCGGTAATCAGCTGCGACATTTCCGAGTTGAATCCGATTTCGATTCCACCCTGCGACATGGCCCGCATGAATCGGAGTGCAAAAGCAATTCCGCAGGCACCCACAACCGTTGCAGCATCCATCATGTCCTCGGGTATTACCAGGGTTTTCCCCATTTTATCAAACAGTTCCTGCATCGTGGTTTCCTGTTCCGGTGAGGTGTTTTTGAAGGCAATGCAGGTCATGGACTCACAAATTTCCAGCGCGGTATTGGGCATGATTCTGAGCATGGGAAATTTGCCAAGAATTCCTTCAATATCTTTGAAGGTAATGCCGGTAACTGTAGAAATCAGTATGTGACCGGGCACCAGGGCGTCTTTTATTTCTTCGGCAAGCGAACTAAATTGCTGAGGTTTCACCGACATTACAATGATGCCGGATTCACTGACTGCTTTCCGGTTGTTTTCTGTAACCCGAAACCCCTGGCTTTTTAAATATTCTGTACGGGGTTCTCTTTTTTCGGTAAGCATGAGTTGGTCATAGGTAAACTGCCCGGATCCAACCAGTCCTTTTGCCAGCGAGGTCCCCAGGTTGCCTCCGCCGAGGATGGCAATATTGGAATGCTTCATAGTATATCAGGATTTATTAATAGCAACATCTCAAAAATATAAACAATGCCCGTTATGACTCAAAACAAGCCAGAACGGGCATCATACAGGAACAGGTAAAAAGCCGGATCTTACTTGCGAATGGCTTTAATACCGGGAAGTTCTTTTCCTTCAATATATTCCAGCATGGCTCCGCCGCCTGTTGAAACATAGCTCACCTTATCGGCCAGTTTGTTTTTGTTGATGGCAGCTACCGAGTCACCTCCGCCAATGAGGCTGAAAGCACCTTTGGCAGTTGCATCGGCAATGGCTTTGGCAACAGATGAAGTACCAGCGGCAAATTTAGGCATTTCAAAAACACCCATAGGACCGTTCCAAAGTATGGTTTTTGAGTTGCCGATCACTTCGTTGAAGATTTTGATTGTTTCTTCTCCGATATCCAAACCCATCCAGCCATCGGGGGTTTCATTAATCTTCGATATCCGGGTTGCAGCTTCGGCATCGAACTTGTCGGCGTTCACCGCATCAACCGGAAGATAAACCTTCACATTGTTGCTTTTTGCTTTTTCCAAAATGCTGAGGGCCAAATCAAGCTTATCGGCTTCGCAAAGTGAATTGCCAATTTTGCCGCCCTGGGCCTTGATAAAAGTATAAGTCATACCGCCACCAATAATCAGGTTGTCAATGCGGGGCAGCAGGTTTTCAATGACCTGGATTTTATCCGACACCTTGGCACCACCCATGATGGCGGTAAAAGGCTTATGGGCCGATTTGAGCACTTTATCCATAGCATCGAGCTCGGCAACAATGAGGTAACCGAACATTTTTTTATCATCGGGGAAAAGATCTGCAACAAGAGCTGTAGAAGCATGTGCACGGTGTGCGGTTCCGAAGGCATCATTCACATAACAATCGGCATAGCCGGCCAATTGCTTTACAAAGTTTTTCTGGCTTTCTTTCACCTTGGCTTTGGCTGCCTTCTTTTGTTCATCGGTAGCATCTTCGGCAAGTGAATAGGGTTTTCCTTCTTCTTCTTCGTAAAAACGCAGGTTTTCAAGCAGTAGAATTTCACCTGGGTTCAGTTCAGCAGCCATTTTTTTGGCGTTTTCACCCATGCAGTCACCTGCAAACTTAACCGTTTTGCCGGTAACTTTTTCAACTGCAGGTACAACATGTTTCAGCGAGTATTTATCCTGTGCTTTTCCATCGGGACGGCCCAGGTGCGACATCAGTATGGCAGATCCTCCGTCGCTCAGAATTTTCTTGATGGTGGACAACGCGCCCCGGATGCGGGTGTCGTCTGTAACTTCAAAGGTTTGCTTATTAAGTGGCACATTGAAGTCAACCCGTACAATTGCTTTTTTACCTTTAAAGCTGAAATTATCTATCGTTTGCATGTTGATTGTTGTTGAGTTATTAATTGAGCAAAGATAAAAAACTATTTTAATTACCTTTGGCCGTTTCGTACTTTAAAACGCCGGAACACAGGTTCACACGAATGTATTTCAGAGATATCATCGGACAGGAAGCCTTAAAGAAAAAGCTGCTTCAAACAGTTAATGAAAACAGGGTAAGTCATGCCTGGCTGTTCTTCGGCCCCGAAGGAGCCGGAGCCTTACCTGTTGCCCTGGCTTTTTCCCGTTATATCCTGTGCACAGCAAAAAATGGGGATGATGCCTGCGGAACCTGCCCCAGTTGCAATAAGGTAAACAAATACATCCATCCCGATCTGCATTTTGTGTACCCGGTGAATAAGACCCGGAATATGGACAGGGATGTGGCAACCAGTGAAGATTTTATTGCCGACTGGCGAAATTTTCTGCTCAGGAATCCTTATGGCAGGCTTACCCAATGGTACGACTTCATCGATCTGGAGAACAAACAGGGCATGATCAGCACTGAAGAAAGCAAAAAGCTGTCGGCCAAACTCTCTCTGAAGTCATTTGAATCCGACTTCAAGGTGGTCATCATCTGGCAGCCGGAAAAAATGAATGATCAGGCCAGCAACAAACTGCTCAAACTGATTGAGGAACCTCCGGCTATGACCATTTTCATGCTGGTGACGGAAAACCCCGAGCAATTGCTGGGTACGGTCAGATCCAGGTGTATTCATGTTAAAATTTCAAGAATCACTGATTTGGCGTTGTCTGATGCATTAAAAAACAAACACAACGTTGCAAACGACAAAATAGCTGATTTGGTGAGGCTTTCTGATGGCAGTTACCTGAAGGCACAGGAACTTATTGCCGATACAGACGAACTGGATTATAATTTCATCAAATTCAGGGATCTCATGCGGGGATGTTTTAAAGGCAGCATTTCGGAAATGATGAAAATTACTGAAGAAATTTCGGCCCTCACACGTGAAAAGCAAAAATCATTCCTCGAATATGGTTTGAGAACAGTTCGTGAAAGCGTGGTGCTTCATTTTGATACCCCCGGTATCGTGTTTATTACCGAAGGTGAAAAAGAATTCACACCCAATTTTGCACCTTTTGTAACCGGGAAAAATGTAATCTCCTTCAGCAATGAGCTCAATAAAGCCATTGCCGATATTGAGCGTAACGGCAATGGCAGAATCGTGCTGCTGGACCTGGCTTTAAAAATATCCGGGTTGTTGCGGAAATAATCCGCTAAAAATTCAACTTATCTTTCAGGTTTTTCAGTCCATTCCGGCTTACTTTCAACGCGGTACCGTTTTTCAGTTTCAGCAGGTAATTGTCTTTTGAATAGGGCTCAAGCTGAACAACCTGGTCAATGCGTACAATATACGAACGGTGCACACGGATGAACTTCGAAGTGTCGAGGTGATCCTCGTAATATTTCATGGTTCCCTGTTTTAAATGCTTTCCTTCATCGGTGTAAAGCATGATGTAGTCATCCTGCGCTTCGAAGTAACTGATTTTGTCAACAGGGATAACCTTTATTTTTGTTCCGGTCTTTACCACAATCCGCTCGAGCTTTTCCGATAGCGGCTGGTGGATCAGCTGATCAATGTCTTTGTCTTTTCCGAAACCTGTTTTTATTTTACCGGTAGCCTTCTGAACGGCAGCAATCAGGCGTTCCTGAGAATAAGGCTTCAGCAGGTAATCCACTGCGTTCATTTCAAAAGCCCTGATGGCAAAATCGTTATGTGCCGTAATGAAAATAACTTCAGGCCGGTTATCAACCAATTCCAGCATTTCAAACCCGTTCAGTTTGGGCATCTGGATGTCCAGGAAAATAAGATCAGGTTTCAGTTCGGCTATGTTTCTAACGCCTTCAAAACCATTCTCGCATTCGCCAACGATCTCAATTCCTTCATATGATTTCAGGTAATTGCGGATCAGTTGTCTGGCCAGTTGTTCATCGTCTATTATTAATGCTTTGACAATTTCCATGGTAATATCAATTATTGTGGGAAGATGATGTTCACTTCGAAAATGTTGTTGTCTTTTTTGATAGAGAACAGATCGTCGCGGTTATAAAGAATGCTCAGACGGCTTTTGATATTCCTCAGTCCGATTCCTTCGCCTTTGTTATATTGAAAATCAGGATCCCAGGCATTTCGGATAACCACACTCAATGCAGTGGAATTGCAGGTGCAAATGATTTCGATGGTGGATTCTTCGGTGCTTTCATATACGCCATATTTCACCGCATTTTCAATTAAGGGTTGAAGAATCAGTCCCGGCAATTTGTGTTTCAGGCACAATGAGTTGATTTCCTGTTTCAGGGAAAGCCGTTTTCCAAACCTGATTTTTTCAATGTCGAGGTACCGGTTGATGTTGTTTATTTCTTCATCCAGGGTGGTCAGTTTTTCTTCTTTCTTGGAAGTTGTGTACCTGAGAAACTCCGAAAGTTTGATTATCATTTCCTGGGCTTTCCCGGGTTCTATCAGGGTGAGTGAGCTGATTGAATTCAGGCTGTTGAACAGGAAATGGGGATTGATCTGCGATTTGAGCGAATTCAATTCCGATTCTTTCACCAGGGTTTTCAATTCAGCTTCCTTTAACAGGTTTTCCTTGTTATTCCGGTAATAGATAATCAGATAATATACCAAAATGAGCACTTCGTAATAAAGTATTCCAATCCCGGCCCGCCAGGGCAAGGAATGGCGAAAAAAGCTCTGATACGAATCATCCTGAGGGAATATGGATACCAGCAGAAAGTAGCACAACCCAAGCCAGAAGCTCACAGTAAGAATACCCCCGACAATGTTGTTGATGATGGTGCTGACCATACTTTCTTTTTCGCATCTCGAAAAGAAAATAGGGAACCACAAACCCAGGCCAATGGCACTGAAAAGCAGGTTGGTGGTCACGGCATCAACACTGGCAGCAACGAATGTTGTCTGGCCGGTGAATACCAGCAGGAAAATATGGCTGAGCATAACAATCAGCCATATTCCCAGGTAGTAATAGGAACTCTCCCGGTTATTCAGTATCGGGTTTTGCATACAAAAAGCACAGATAATTATTAATCGAAATAGCTTTTAATTTCTCCACCGCCAAAAATAGCTGTGCCTTTAATGATCAGCTGTGACCCTGGTTCGCTATTTGCTTCGGGAATTCTGTACCGGTGTTTATCGCTGAATCCGCCGAAAAGAGATGTTACCCTGATTTTAACTGTCCATCCTTCGGGAACAACCAGTTTCATACCGCCAAAAAGGCAGAATACGTCGATGTAATTATCACCCGGGGCTAATTTAGCTCTGAGCATGTTATAATTCAGACCACCGAAAATAGTAGTTACTTTTCCGCCCTGAAATTGTTGTGAAGTAACCACACGGTCACCTCCGCCAAACACAGCAACCTCGTCAATCATATCTTCTGTTGAGAGAACCTGATTTGTTGGATAGCCCCGGTCGAGGCGATGCCTGAATATGATCATAAAACCGGCCATAATTAAAACGGCAGGCCAGAATATCTGCCAGAAATCAAAATGGTAATGCAAAAAATCCCTGGAATACAGCAATGCGCCTATTACCAGCAGAACGACACCCGTGGTTCGGTTGTGATTCCGCCCCAGTATAAACGAGATACCCAGTAAAATGGGAATTACCTCCCAGCGAAAAATATATCTTCTTATCTCGTAATCGAGCAACCCGAAATTGTTTGCCAGAAAAAGCAAACCTGCCAGCATGATGCCAATTCCCAGCCAAAGCCTGTGGTCGCCACTACACCTGTCATCTTTTCTCTTTTCCATAGTTTTCTTTTGAATTGAAAATTTGATCAAATGTATAAATAATATTTTCAGTGAGATGCGGGTATTCGGTAAATGGCGGTAGTGTATCGGTAAATGGTTATTTTCCGGAGGGGGTAGTTGCCTGAAGCTAAAAAAGCAAGGCATGGTCAACTGACCATGCCTTGCTTTAACAAAAGATATATAAAAAAATAGAACTACTTGGCCTTGCCCTGGTTGGCTACAGAATCCATTGCTTTTTTAATGGCTTCCTGATCACCCAGGTAGTAATGCCTCAACGGCTTGAGTTCATTATTGAGCTCATAAACCAGCGGTGTGCCGGTAGGTATATTGAGTTCAATGATTTCCTCTTCGGTCATGTTGTCGAGGTATTTCACCAGGGCCCTGAGGCTGTTGCCGTGGGCAGCAATGACAACACGTTTGCCTGATTTGATGGCAGGAACAATGGTTTCGTGCCAGTAGGGAAGAAAACGGTCAACCGTATCCTTCAAACATTCGGTAGTAGGAATGTCCTTGGCAGGCAGACTTTTGTATGCCGGATGGTTGCCAGGATACCTGGGATCGGATCGCTCGAGGGGAGGAGGTGGTACATCATAACTACGCCTCCATATCTTCACTTTGTCTTCGCCATGGATTGCGGCAGTTTCAGCCTTGTTCAAACCCTGCAGAGCACCATAATGTCTTTCGTTCAGACGCCAGGTTTTAATCCAGGGAATCCAGAGCTGATCCATTTCTTCAAGCGCAAGCCAGAGTGTTCTCAGTGCACGTTTTAAAACAGAAACATAGGCCACATCAAACTCATAACCGGCTTCTTTCATAACCTTACCGGCATTGCGCGCTTCCTCCATGCCTTTTTCGCTCAGGTCCACATCGGTCCAGCCGGTAAAACGGTTTTCCTTGTTCCAGGTACTTTCACCGTGGCGTAACAATACAATCTTGTACATTCAGGTATAAATTTAAAAATTGACTAACAAAACTTTTCTCAATTCATGAGCCTGCAAATATACAAAACGCTCCTGAAAACAATAGGATTCCGGGTAAATTTTAAAGAGTAATTATGGGTATTTAATCGATAACACCCCGATAGGCATAGCCCAGCTCTTCAACCGCCAACTGAACTGCAGACAAGTCAACCGCTGCACCTTTAATGGAAACCTCTCCGTTAACCACATCAGCAACTGCATAATCAATGCCCTGTATCTTTTTCAGACTGTTTTCTACATTGATTTTGCAATGATTGCAATTCATACCCAGCACATTTATCTTCACCTCATTCATAATTTCTCAGTGGTATGTATCATGTTTTTATCTTCGCAGCAATTGTATTCGTATTGCACAGTAACATGCCTGATGCCAAAATTGTTCATCAGGATTTCACGGATGGCAACCTGGATATCCTCAGTTTCACTAATCCGGAAATCCGATTTCAGATCCACATGACATTCGAAATGTATCTCCTGGTCATTCAGGTTCCAGGCATGAACATGGTGGATGTTGTCAATACCCGGAATCGATTCCAGCTTTTCTTTCACCCGGATCAAATCAAGCCCCGGAGGGGTTGCCTGCATTAAAATATCTACGGATTCCCGGAGTATCAGAAAGGTTTCTTTTAGCAGATACAGACCCAACAATACGGTCACCAGGGGATCAATCCAGAACAGGTTGAAAAAATAGATCAGGATGGCCGAAAGGATGACCAGAATGGAAGAAATCGTATCGCCCAGTAAATGAATGTAAGCTGCCCGGATGTTGATATTTGCGGAAGCATGTTTTTTCAGCAGGACCAGGGAGATAAAATTGGCAGCAAATCCTACCACGGCAACAATCAGCATTATCAAACCCTTAATGGGCTCAGGGTGATTAAACCTCCGTATGGCTTCAGCAAACAGGTAAACAACAATTGCCACAAGAATGATGGCATTGAACAGTGCCGCCAGAATTTCTATACGTTTGTAACCGAATGTCTTTTTAGGGGTACTGGTTTTTTTGCTGATAATGCTGGCTATGTAAGCAATAAAAAGAGCTGAAGTATCGCCCAGGTTGTGAAGGGCATCGGATATCAGCGCGAGGCTGTTGGATAAAAGACCCCCGATTACTTCTGCAATGGAAACACTCAGGTTGAGCCATGTAGAAAGCAGGAGGTTCTTTTCTGCGTGCGATTCGCCCGAATGAACCTGGTGGTTATGATGATGTGTGTGACTCAAGTGGTTAATTCTTTCCGGGGCCACTTCCAGATAATCAACGACAGGCCCAAAATTACAAAGGGGATGCTTAAAATCTGACCCATGTTAAGCGACATGGCATCTTCAAACGATTCCTGGTTTTCTTTCAGAAACTCAATAAAAAAGCGGGATATAAAAACAAGGAAAAGGAATATTCCAAAAAGAAAACCATCTTTCAGCCTTTTTTCATACGAGAAAAAGACAAACATGAGCAGCAGGAAAATGACCAGGTAACTGGCGGCTTCGTATAGCTGTGAAGGATGGCGGGGCATACCGCCTATGGTTGCATTGAGCCAGAGACGCTTATCCCTTTGCTCAATACTGTAATTAAGTGAATCCCCGGGAAGCAGGAATACATTATTATCCATATCATACCGGGCCATATCTTCGGCAAGAAGCTCATCACCAAATTGTTTGATCTTGTTTTTATCCTTAACCTTTTTGGCAAATCCAATATGAATTTCAATGGGGACTCCCTGCGACTGCTTCATGTCCTGGTTCCTGACCTTACTGTAGCTCACATCTTCAATGATGCCCTCGTATTTTTGTGTAAGAACGCGTGTCAGGTCTTGCGTGAAAACAAATCCCGATGTGGTTTTTGTAGGGTTTCCATAAATTTCTGAATTCATCAGGTTTCCAAGCCGTATTAATGAGCCGGCCAGGGCTGTAACAATAACAATCATGTCCATGACCCACAGGAATGACGATTTGGTTTTCCTTGCAAACAGATAGATGCCTGCAAGAATGCCAATGGCAGCACCATGACTGGCCAGACCCTGGAAACCTGTAAATTCAAAATCGCTGCCAATGGTTCCGCGCCAGGGAAGAATGATTTCGAGCGGATGCTGCATGTAGTAATCAAATTCATAAAACAGGCAGTGACCTACACGGGCTCCGATTATGGTGCTGACAACCATATATATGGTTAGCTTGTCCAGGAATTCCACAGTTCGGCCTTGTTTTTTGAAAATCTTCAACAGGATGATGTAACCCAGAATGAAGCCAAGTGCAAACAAAAGGCTGTAGTACCTGATCTCGAATTTTCCAAGATCAATCAGCTGTGGAATCACATTCCAGATAATATAATTCAGTGACATAGGATGCGGTTATTTAGAGCCTGTCAATAAAGTTGGTAAAATGTTTAACTGGTCATGTGTCTGTTCAGAGAGTTCTATTTGCAAGGCTTGCGCAGTACGAAAATGCGGAGTTTACCAGGCGTAAATGAGCAATTTTCGGACAAGCGTAACGCAGCAAATGGGACTTTACGGACAGACACTATTTATGCAAATCTAACAAAACTACCTTTAAGGCATTGCATTGTTACTTATATTTGTGCCTGAAAAAAAGTTTTGTTATGTTCAAATCATACCATCAGGTCATTCCTGCTGCTTTGTTATTAGCTGTTTTGGTGACAGGTTGTGCCCGGGTTGGCCGACCGTCGGGCGGACCAAAGGACATGAATCCTCCTGTATATGTTGCTTCCACACCTGAAAACCGGACGAAGAACTTTACCGGCGACCGGATCACCATTGAATTTGATGAGTATATCCAACTCAAAGATCAGAGCCGGGAAATCATAGTATCTCCCCCTATGAAAGAAAAGCCGTTGCTCCGGGTCAGGGATAAGTCAATTGTGGTGTCACTGAATGAAGATCTTTTACCTCAAACCACCTATACCATCAATTTCGGTAATTCATTGGCCGATTTTAACGAAGGCAATATTTTGCCCGATTTTGACTTCGTGTTTTCTACCGGCAGTGTGATTGACTCACTTTCTGTTACCGGACGCGTAGTAAGAGCTTTTGATCATGAGCCCGAAGATATTAAAGAAAGTGCCTTTTTGGTGATGCTTTATACCAATTTGTCAGATTCTGCTCCGCTCCTTGAGATCCCCAGGTTTTACGGCAAAACGAATAAAGACGGACTGTTTGCTGTGAATAACCTGCCTCCGGATACTTTCAGGATAATTGCCCTGAAAGATGCCAACAACAACCTGATGTATGATCCGGCTTTGGACAACATAGCCTTTATGGATTCGCTCCTGGTACTTAATTCCGGGAACGTGATTAGCCAGACCTACATCCGGGATACGATTAAAATAATAACTCCTGCTGTAAGGCAGGGAAGGAGCGGCCGTCAGGAAAAAGAGCCTGCTGTGGCTGACACCACCATTGCCCCGGGAAAATTGGTTCATGCGCTTAATATATCGCTTTTGTCATTTACCGAGGAAAATAGCCAGGTATTCATTTCCTCCCGCAACCGTGAAGCATCTGAACGCTTTTCGGTAATATTCAACAGACCTCCTTTTGATACTTTGAAACTAACCCCGTTGAATTTTTCACCCGGCAAAGACTGGTATTTAAAGGAAGTATCCCGCAACAACGACAGTATTATTTATTGGATAGCGGATACAAACATTGTAAAAATGGACACGCTCAGGCTCAAACTCTCTTACCTCACTACCGATTCAGCCGGCCGGTTTATGCAACGCAATGATACCGTTGTGTTCAGGTATTCCTCTTCGACCGGCAGATCCGAAAGGGGTTCAACAGGCAGGGCATTACGGAAGGCAGAAAAGGAGGTCAGGAAAGAAACGCTTGCAATAAAGGCCGGCATTTCCGACCGCGGGTTGCAGCACCTCCATGAATCGTTGCGTTTTTCTGCTGAAAAGCCTTTGCAATCAATCAATCCCGACAGCATTGAATTGTACAGGAAGGTGGACACCCTGTTTGTGAAGCAGACTTTTGTGTGCACCCGGGATACATCTTCTGTCAGGGCTTTCCGGGTTGAAAGCAAATGGGAAGAGGATTCACCATACCGGATTTTGCTGAAGCCGGGGGCAGCTGTTGATATCTATGG
>JAFGOR010000109.1 GCA_016926375.1 Bacteroidales bacterium | reverse complement strand
CAGCGGTTCCTTCACAACCGGTGGAAGCAATTCAAACATGCCCGAAAAGAGGATTTCGACAAATACTGGGATCATGAAATTTCGGTTGATCTGATTCAGCATATCGGCAGCAAAATCAACTTCCTGCCTGCTGATATGCAATTCATCGACAAAACACGGAAACTGGCTGAAGAGCGAACAAAAATGCTTGCAAGTGGTAAGGTCGACTGGGCTTTGGCCGAATTGCTGGCATACGGAACTCTTGTTTATAAAGGTCATCCGGTGAGACTCAGCGGACAGGATACGGTCAGAGGGACTTTTGCCCACCGTCATGCAGCTCATGTTATTGAAGACACCGATTTGGTGTACGTTCCCCTAAAACACATCGACCCGAACCAGGCCTCATTCTCGGTGTATAATTCGCCGTTAAATGAATATGGTGTAATGGGTTTTGAATATGGTTATGCCCTGGCCAATCCGAACGGACTTACCATTTGGGAAGCCCAGTTTGGCGATTTTGCCAATGCAGCCCAGGTAATTATAGATCAATACATCAGCTCAGCCGAAGAGAAGTGGGGCCTTATGAATGGTTTGGTATTGCTGCTGCCCCATGGATTTGAAGGTCAGGGCCCGGAACATTCAAGCGCCCGGATTGAAAGAATATTATTGCTTGCCGCCAGAAATAACATGCAGATCGTTAATCCTACCACTCCGGCAAACCTGTTTCACCTGTTACAATTAAGCATCAACAGAAATTTCAGAGTGCCTCTGATAGTTTTCACACCCAAAAGCCTGTTGCGGCATCCGGCCTGCATTTCAACGGTTGATGAACTTACAAACAGCAGGTTTCAGGAGGTTATTGACGATGCAGATGTGGATGTCAGCGAAGTCAGAAGGTTGGTATTTTGCTCAGGGAAAATATATTATGACCTGCTGGCCCAAAAAAAAGCCTATGACGCAAAAGATATTGCCCTGGTAAGAATTGAGCAACTTCACCCCTTCCCTGCTTTTCAGGTTGACCAGATACTTAAAAAATACTCCAACACCCTGATTACATTGTGGGTTCAGGAAGAGCCGGGCAATATGGGCCCCTGGCGACATATCCGACATGAGTTTGGTGAAAGGCAGATCGTCCCTGTATACCGGCAACCCAGCGGAAGCCCGGCAACCGGACTGCTAAAAGTGCACCAGATCGGCCAACAGGAAATCATTTCGAAAGTATTCCGCAAGTGCAATTGTGAGCTGAAGCGGAAATATTGCGGATTACAATGTGCTGATGGCAGCCGGCGTGAAGAAATACTCAAGAGCTACAGCTATTTCCCCGAAAAAACATAATGCTGTTTCACTACCATGATAATTGAGATAAAAATACCTGCAGCAGGTGAGTCCATTACCGAAGTAGCCATTGGAAACTGGCTGATTGAAGATGGGGCTTTTGTTGAGAAAGACCAGGAAATTGCTGAAGTGGAAACCGATAAGGCCACACTCCCGCTGATTGCCCCTGAAGCGGGAATAGTTCACATACGAATACCCGCCGGTGAAAAAGCCCGGATTGGCGATGTTGCCTGCACCCTGGATACAAATCAGGCAGTTACAGCATTGGCCGGATCTGCAAAGACACCGGAAAAACCTCAGTTAACCAGGGAAGTACCGGAAAAACCTCAGAAAAAAGATGTTCCGCAAAAGCGGCAGGAACGTGATCAGGTTAGGACAACGCCCCTCGCCAGAAACATGATGAACGCCCACAACCTGAAGGTTGAAGACATTATTAACGGATTGCTAAAGATTTCACGCAATGATGTGGAACTGGTTGTCAAAAGCCAGGCACCTGTTCAAACAGGCATACCACCTGAAGTAGCCAGGGGCAGGCAAACAGAGCGGATCCCCATGTCGCCGCTGAGAAGAAAAATCAGCAAAAGACTTGTTGCAGTAAAGAATGAAACTGCCATGCTCACTACCTTCAATGAGGTAGACATGACATCCGTGATGGAACTGCGTAAAAAATACCAGGCTCGTTTTCAGGAAAAGCATGGCATCAAACTGGGCCTTATGTCCTTTTTTATTAAAGCTTCTACAGAGGCATTGAAGGTCTATCCGGGAGTGGGTTCATTTATTGACGGAGATGATATCATTGTGCCGCGTTTCACAGATATTGCCGTGGCAGTGCAAACAGAAAAAGGATTGATGGTGCCGGTAATCAGAGATACACAAGTTCTGAACCTGGCTGAAATTGAAAGCATACTGACTGGTTTGGCAGATAAAGCCAGAAAATCAAAACTTTCAATAGAAGAAATGACCGGAGGTACTTTTACAATCACAAACGGCGGTGTTTTCGGGTCCATGCTGTCAACACCTATATTGAATCCGCCACAATCTGCCATTCTGGGGATGCATAATATTGTGGAACGACCTGTAGTGGTAAACGGAAAAATAGAGGTCAGGCCCATCATGTATGTTGCTCTTTCTTATGACCATCGGGTGATAGACGGCCGTGATTCGGTGGGTTTCCTGATCAAGATCAAAGAGTTGATTGAATCGCCGGCAGGAATGGGTCCTGATGCATCAGATCCGTTCACAGTTTTGCTTGGACTCTGAAATAGATTTTAGCGTATTTCATCCTTCTGAAAAGAAAACTGATATTGCCGAAGGCCAATAATTTTCGTAAATTTACCTTGCAGGCATAACTTTACCACATGAAACCCAAAACACCATTTAATCTGACTGCGCTATTGGCACTATTTCTAGTAGTTATCAGCTGCCATAATGATGATGATGTGCGCGTTGAACATGAATACTTGCAAGGCATTGAAAAATCGATGTATTATAGTACAAACATCATAAAGCTCAACTTATCCCCCAGACTGGTTGAATTTCCCGAACTCATGGATATTATTGACCGGGTTAAATACAATGTCCAGCTTTATAAGGTTACTTATATGACAACATGTTACGACACTACCGTAGTTGCTTCCGGAATATGCTGTCTTCCTGTTGCATCAGGTAAGTTTCCTGTAGTCAGTTTCCAGAATGGCACCAACACCAGTCATGACAACGCACCTTCTGTTAACGTGCTTAACCCGAATTATGCGATGATGGAGTTTATGGCAAGTTTGGGCTATGTTGTGCTGATTACAGATTACATCGGCTTCGGTAATACTTCGGATATGGTTCATCCTTATTATCACCGGCAACCTACAGATCAGGCTGTTATAGATTTGATCCGTGCATTCAATGAGGTGAAGTTGGAAAACAGTTCTCTGGCATCGGGTAACGATACGCTTTACATGATGGGCTATTCCCAGGGTGGCTGGGCAACCTTGTCGTCATTCAGGGAAATAGAGACCAACTATTCCGATATGTATGTTTCGGCAGTATCCTGTGGAGCCGGGGCATATGATCTGACAGCCATGTCAGATTACGTGCTGGGGATCGACAGCTTTCCGGGGCCGCTATACCTGCCCTACTTCATTTATTCACAACAAATCTATGGGAAAATCCTTGATCCGCTTTCGAAGTTCTTCACAAGTAATTACGCCGAAAAGATACCTGATCTGTTTGATGGGAGTTATAGCAATAATGAAGTAAATGCACAGCTTACCACTTCAATACCTGACCTGCTCACTGCAGATATGCTCGAAAACTACGCCACAGGTTCAGGTTTCAGTGAACTCAGAGATGTACTTTATGAAAACAGCATTACAGGCTGGAATACACAAACCGCGTTGAGGTTTTATCATGGCACCATGGATGATAACGTGCCTCCCGATCAGTCTTCAGAACTTTATGAAGATTTTATTGATGCCGGAGCAAGTGCTTCAAAAATTCAGTATATCCCTATGGATGGATACACACATGAGACCGGATTGGTGCCCTGGGGAGTTATGACAATAAACTGGTTCAATTTAATAGAAAACTATTAGCATTACCTTGCATGAAGAATATGTTACAGCAGTATACCCATCGCAGGTTAAACATACTTACAGGCGAATGGGTTTTAGTTGCACCGCATCGCACCAAAAGGCCCTGGCAGGGACATGAGGAAGAACGACAACCGAAAAAAACAATTGAACACGACCCTTCCTGCTACCTGTGTCCCCGGAACACACGGGCAAACGGTACAGTAAATCCCGATTACAAGTCGACCTACATATTTGTAAATGATTTCAGTTCCCTGATTGATGTGATCCCTGATTTTGAAATTGGCGAAGCTGACCTTATGGTTGGGCGATCGGAAAGGGGAATATGCAAGGTGGTCTGTTTTTCTCCGCGACATGACCTCACAATTGCTGAAATGAGTCATGATGAAATTATTGTGGTGGTAAAAGCGTGGATGGAAGAATACAAAAGCCTGGGATCGCTCCCCTTTATCAACCATGTTCAGATATTTGAAAACAAAGGAGAGATCATGGGCTGCAGCAATCCCCATCCGCACGGCCAGATCTGGGCACAGGAGACCGTACCCGTGGAGCCGGCAAAGGAACTGTATCATCAGCAGAAATATTTCGAACAGCACAATTCGGTAATGCTTCTTGATTATCTTGAGCTCGAGTTAAAAAAGAAAGAAAGGATCATTTACGAAAATGAAGGATTTGTTTTACTGGTTCCTTTCTGGGCTGTATGGCCGTATGAAGTAATGATACTTCCCAAAAGACATATCGCACACATGTTGCAATTCACTGACCCCGAAATATCCTGGTTTGCGGATGTGCTGAGCATGGCCACTGTGAAATACGATAACCTTTTCAACACCTCATTTCCTTATTCATCAGGGATACACCAGGCTCCAACCGATGGCAAAGTGCATGAAGCATGCCAACTTCACATGCACTTCTACCCTCCTTTACTCAGATCGGCAACAGTGAAAAAATTTATGGTTGGATATGAATTGCTGGCCAATCCGCAGCGTGATATCACGGCAGAAACAAGCGCTTCCATATTAAGGGATCTGCCATCGCTTCATTACAGCAGAAAGTGACGTTTACAGAAAGTTCTTGGTTACAAATTCCTGGAATTTCTCCTTGTATTGATCACTAACCGGAATGTAAACCTTTCCGAACACGATCCTGCTTCTTTCAATGGTGTCAATTTTAGCCAGGTTTACGATAAAAGACCTGTGAACCCGCATGAATGTAACAGCAGGTAGTTTGGCCTCAAGCTGTTTGAGCGATGTGAGCGAAAGAATGGGTTTGGCATCATTTTTCAAAAATACTTTCACATAGTCTTTCAATCCTTCAATGTAAAGAATATCATTGAAATTGATTCTTCGGATTTTGTATTCCGATTTGAGGAACAGAAATTCACTGTTTGCCTCGATTTGAGTAGGTTCGTCCTTTCGCTCAAGCCTTATCAGCCTGAGTGCTTTCTGCACGGCATTAAAGAACTCTTCATAGCTGAATGGTTTCAACAGGTAGTCCACCACGTCGAGTTTGAAACCTTCAAGGGCATATTTTTCAAAGGCAGTGGTAAAGACTACCTTGGGGCCCTTTTTGATGCTGCGTGTAAATTCAATACCATTCAGATCGGGCATCTGAATATCAACAAATATGAGATCAATTGAGTTATCGGCCATGAAGTCCACTGCATCCAACGGATTGTCGAACTTTCCCACCAAATCCAGCCCGGGTGTCTTCTCAATATATCCGGCCATCAGTTGCAGGGCCAGAGGTTCATCATCAATGGCAATCGTATTGATCATCTGATCAGGTTTTTATCAGCCAGATTTTAACGAGTACATGAAAGGATGATTCCGTTTGATTGATGGCAAATTCATGTTGATCAGGAAAGAGCAGTTTAAGCCTTTTTTTGAGGTTTTCCAGTCCTATACCTGAATTGGAATCACGATTCTCATCACTGTTATTAAATAAGCTGTTTGTACAACTGAAGTTAATCATTTCTTTTGAAACTGCCATTTCAATATTGATAAAAGATTTTTCCCGGTAACTGATTCCATGTTTAAAAGCATTTTCAATAATGGAAATAAACAACAGCGGAGGTACGGCAATATCATCATATTCCGCAGGAAATGAAACGCTGAGCTTCACTTTCTCCGATATGCGCAGCTTCATCAAATCAACATAATTATTCATGAATTCGATCTCGCTGCTCAGCCTGGTTTCTCCTTCTTCCGATTCATACAGCAGGTAGCGCATCATCCGCGACAACTTAAGCACGGCATTCTGGGAGTCCTCTTTATTGATATCTATGAGCGCATATATATTGTTCAAGGTATTGAAGAAGAAATGCGGACTGATTTGATTTTTAAGGAAGGCCAGTTCGGAATTCAGTTTTTCTTTTTCCAGTTCTTTTTGCCGCTTTTCAATCTGGGAATGCCGTTCGAGCACTCTTAAGCCCAGCGGAAATATGGTAAAGAACAAAACATTGAATGTGTAATTGTATATGTGCATAGGCCCGTATGGCAATCGCAACAATCGTTTGCTACGCGGAGGCGGCCTGTGGTTATCGCGGTTTTCCATTGCTTCGCGCCGTTCCAGTTCACCGGGATTGTTATTTTGCCATCGTTCAAAAGTCAGATTACCGGCAATAATGGATACAAAATACAGAGCAACGGCAAGTCCCAGTGCCGCCAGAAAATACCTGATTCTTCTCCCTTTCATAAACAACCGCGGGATCAGCAACAGGTAATTACTGTAAAATATGAACGCATTAACAACGGCATTGATATAAAAGCCCCATACAAATCCTCTGGGCACATCCCACCTGTAAAAGAAATAGAGTGGAAGACCAAGTATTATTGCCCATGCTGCCATGTGCAACAGAACCTGCATTTTACTCCCCTGTACCTTAAACATCATAATCAGAATTTTTATTCGTATCTGAGCGCATCAATCGGGTTCAGACTGGCAGCTTTACGCGCCGGGTACCAGCCAAAAAATACTCCGATGATAAAACACACAATGAATGCAAGAATAACAGCTTTGGATTGAACATACGCAGGAGTATCCATCAGCGATCCGGCTCCTTTGGCAATCAGGTAACCCAGTATTATTCCCAAAAGTCCGCCCAGTATGCTTAAAATTATTGATTCAACAAGAAATTGTCTGAGAATATCCTTACCCCGGCCACCAATTGACATACGCAATCCAATTTCCCGGGTTCTTTCTGTTACTGAAACAAACATAATATTCATAATGCCGATTCCGCCAACCAGTAATGAGATACCGGCAATGGCGCCCAAAAGGTACGTCATAATATCCGTAATTGATGTCATGGTACTCATCAGTTCAGACTGCGACATGATGCGGAAGTCGTTTTCATCGGAATCGTTCAGCTTATGTGTTCTCCGCAAAATCTCTTCAATTTCGGTAATGGCTTCCGGGGATTTTTCTTCGCTTGTGGCAGAGGCATAGATACCATTAATATAGTCAATTGCGGCAAGCCTGCGTTGTACAGTGGTATATGGGGCAACTATCAGGTCATCCTGATCCTGGCCCATGCCGCTTTCTCCTTTTTCCTCGAGTGTGCCGATAATCAGAAAAGGAATATTCGTAATCCGGATGTTGAATCCTACCGGGTCAACGCCTTCACCAAACAGGTTTTCAATAACAGTTTGCCCTACCAAACAAACCTTGGCCATACTTTTCACTTCCTGAGAAGTAAAGACTCTTCCTGTTTTTATATTGAGTTTCCTGATTTCCATGTATTCCTCGCTGGCTCCGTAAATGGTAGACTGGGCATTTTGGTTACCATAAATGATTTGTCCGCTTGCCCTTACCTCGGGTGAAACAGCAGCTACATTAACTGCCTCATTCCTGATTGCTTCCACATCGCTCATTTTTAATGCCATGGAACTGGAACTACCCAGGCTGACGCCACCTCTGCGCATGAAATTGGGCATCACCATGATCATGTTGGTACCCATGTTCGACATTTCCTGGCGCATGCTTCTTTTGGAACCTTCACCCAGAGCAAGCATGGCAATTACTGATGCCACACCGATAATGATACCGAGCATGGTGAGCACAGCCCTAAGCCTGTTTCGCACAAGTGCTCTGACTGCTATTTTGATTAAATTGGAAAAATTCATAACAATAAAGTTTACTTCGTTTCAAATTCTTCAATGTTCTCAACAGGAAGGTTTTTAAGAACATCCCTGGCGTAAAGCCGTTCGGTCACCATGTTTTCACGCTGAATAAGCCCGTCGCGGAAAACCACGTTTCGTGTTGCAAAACGGGCAATATCAGGCTCATGAGTTACGTAAACGATTGTTCTACCGCGCTCATTCAGATCCTGAAAAAGTTCCATTATCTCGAAAGATGTGCGTGTATCCAGGTTTCCTGTTGGCTCATCTGCCAAAATCATCACCGGGTCGTTAACCAGAGACCGGGCTATAGCCACCCTTTGCTGCTGCCCGCCCGAAAGCTGGTTTGGCATATGGTGCATACGGTCAGCCAGGCCTACAGCCTCAAGTGCCCTTATTGCCCGTTCTTTTCGCTCCTTCGATTTGACCTGTGAATTGTAAAAAAGCGGTAGTTCAACATTTTCAAGAGCAGTTGTTCTTGGTAGCAGGTTATAAGCCTGGAACACGAAACCAAGCTTCTGATTTCGCAGTCTGGCCAGCTGATCTTTACTGAGGGTTCTGATATCCACCCCGTCAAGCCAGTATTCGCCCTTTGTAGGAACATCAAGGCAACCCAGTATATTGAGCATGGTAGATTTACCTGATCCGCTCATACCCATAACAGCCACAAATTCTCCCCGGTCAATACTCAGGTTAATGCCCCGAAGGGCATGAACGGTAACCTCTCCGATATGATAATCCTTTCTGAGACCGGCAATTTTAATAATTGTTTTTTCCATGATTCATTTTTTTGTGCGTGCTTGTCCCTGTTTTAGAAAGGGAACGGTCCACGGCGGGCCTGGTTTTCCGACTCTTTCTTTTTACTGCCATTGCTCATGGAAATGACCACCTCATCACCTTCCTTAAGCCCTTTCACCACTTCAACATAGGTGCCATTATCAATACCTGCTGTGATGGGGTTGGGCCTGATTCCACCCTTGTCATCCTTCACCCAAACCATTTTAACCCCTTCAGGAAAATTACCTCCAAAGCCTCCCTGGGGAAATTTGGGCATAGTGCCATTGGATGCGCCAAAACCACCGGATGGCATACCGGTTCCGGTTGCAGGAAAACTTCCCTGAGTTTTGGCACCTGTGTTGGCTCCCTGAGGCATGGTGCCCTTTGGGGCATTCTTCATCATTTTTTCCATCTGCTTTTGCATGTATGCCATATCAGGTGTAAACCGTGTGGCTTTTCCGGCAAGCATCAGCACGCTGTCTTTCTCTTCAACATATATGGTGGCACTGGCGGTCATTCCCGGCATCAGCTTTTTATCAGGATTTTGCGCACTTAAAATTACCGAATAGGTGACCACATTATTGGTAGTTGTTGGCTGCAGTCGCACTTCAGCCACCTTACCTTCAAATTTCTTATCGGCATATGCATCCACGGTAAAATCAACACGCTGACCTTCCTTTACCTTTCCAATGTCGGCTTCAGCAACACTGGCCTCAACTTCCATCTGGGTCAGGTCGTTCACAATGGTGAACAATGTAGGTGTATTGAAGCTGGCAGCAACGGTTTGCCCTTCTTCCACTGCACGATTCAAAACCACACCGTCAATGGGTGAAGTAATGGTAGCATAATCCAGATTGGTTTTGTTTCTTTCATGTGATTTTCTGGCATTTATAAGAGAAGATTTGGCACTCTCAAAATTATAAACCGCCTGATCATAATCGGCCTGTGCAATCAGCTTCTTTTCATACAATGCCTTCAGACGTTTGTATGTAGCCTCCTGATATGACAGCTGCGCTTCTGCAAGCTTTAAACTCGATTCGCTCTGCTCCCACTGGGCCTGCAATTGCTTTTTATCAAGCTGAGCCATAACCTGCCCTTTCTTTACATTCTGATTAAAATCCACATAGATTTTATCAATAATTCCCGAAACCTGTGTACCAACCTCAACGGAAGTCACAGCTTCAATGGTACCGGTTGCGGTAACAACATTGGCTATCTTTCCCTTTTCCACTTTGATAGTTTCAAAGGTATAGGCGGCATCTTTTTTCCCAAATGGCTTTATAACCAGTATTGCGACAAGAACCACAACAACTACCGCACTAATTATCAACACTTTCTTTTTCATGGCAATTAATTTATACTATTTGATAATCCTGAATACAATTTTATAATGTTAATGGAATTCCTGAATAAAAGTCAAGAATTTTATAGCTAAAGATCAGATTAAATTTTGACTGCAGTAACCTGCTTTCAGATGTAATCAGCGTTGTTTTGGATACCATGTAATCTATGGCGCTGATCAGTCCCTGGAAATACTTCTCGTCTGACAGATCGGATGATTCTTTGGTGGCCTGGTAATTCTCCAGATTGGCAGCATATTCTATCTGCGCAGAAACAACATCCTGACAAGCCTGCTCAATGTTTTTCCTCAACTGATTTTTGGTGTCCAGTTCACTTAATTCGGCATTCTGATATCCAATTTTGGCAACTTCCACGCTGGTTTTAGCCTGTTTCCGCTGGTAAATGGGAATTGACAGGGATAAACCGGCACTGGGATTCAATGACTTGTCAAGTTGATCAAAATACCCGTCAGCCATACTCCATTGACTATAGGAATAATTGGCTCTTGTGCTGACTCCGGCACTGGCTGATAAGCTTGGCAAAAGACCTGCCTTGGCAGCTTTCTCGTCCAATAGTGCCGACTCCTTGTTAATTGCCGCACTTTTTATCTGAGGTTTAATGGCCAAAGCAGTGTCATATACCGATTGCACATCGGGCACCCGATTCTGGTTGATGGTTGCTTCCAGGTTGGGACGCTCAATCTCAAAATTTCCGGTAACCGGCAATTCCATCAGCTGCATCAGATTCACCTTTGAAATGGCAAGCTGACTGGTGGCATTGGCAAGAGTCAGTTTCTCACTGGCCAGTTGTGACTTTACCTGGGTATAATCGGCTTGAGAAATAGCACCCAAATCCAGGCGCTCCTTTGCCAGTGTAAGTTGACCGGTGGTGGATTCAATCTGTTTTTCGGCATTCTTTACCTGTTCTTCAGCATAAAGCACCTGCAGAAATGCATTGAGTATGTTAAGACTAATTGATTCCCGGGTAGCCTCCAGGCTTAGCTGGCCATTTTGCATATCAAGCTCTGCCTGTTTCACCTGGGTTTTCAGTCGGCCACCATTAAATACGGTAACTCCGCTATTCAAAGAATAACTTGAACCAGTAGAACCCTCTAAAGGATTAATTGCCTGTGGATCTAAAATTGAAGTAGGTCTTGTCCAACTGAAATTCTGACTGGCAGAAGCACTCAGATTCGGTAGACGCGATGCCTTTGCCTGGTCATAATAAAGATCCAACGATTGATTATTCAGGTTGCTTTTCCTTACCTGTATATTTTGTTCCAAAGCATGATTAATGCATGCTTCCAGTGTCCAGGCTCTTTCCTGCTGGGCATAAATGCCTGAAGAAATAGAGAACAAAACAATAAATACAAAAACATTCAATTTATTCATAACCTGTAATTATTTTGGGATAAAGATAGATGTTGCCTAATTTGATGTAAACTTAAATAGAAGTATGGTGCGATTTTGTAGACCATCAACGGAAATTAGTCTATAATCAACCACTAACCCCATAATCAATTCCTGGTGTTTTGATTATTATCCATATATTTTTCTTAAAATTGCATCATGAAGTTGATGAACAATATCAAAGCATATGTGGGTCGCAGGGTGTTGAGCAAACACCTGTCATCTCATACCCGAAAGCCGGTTGTTTGCAACATCAATAATGCAGGTCATATTGGAATCATATACAATGCCACTGAATCGGTAAGCTTTGAAATCATCAGGGATCTGGTGAAGGATTTGTCTCATGATAAAAGAAAAGTAACCGTACTGGGTTATGTAGACAGTAAAAAGTTAATTGACAATTATCTTTACAGAAAGGGATTTGATTTTTTTTCCAAAAATGAGTTGAATTGGTATTCAAAACCGGTTTCTTCAACCACAGATGAATTCATAAAGGAGCCTTTTGATCTGCTTATCAATCTCAGCCTCGAAGATCATTATCCGATACAATATATCACAGCCCTTTCGCCTGCTGCTTTTAAAGCAGGCAAGTTTTCACCCGACGACCAGATTCTTGATTTCATGATTGATATTGAAAAGGAGAAAAACACCATGAGAAACCTCCAGAAGGAGATTAAATTGGAATCGGGTAAGAAAAAGAACAATGCAGAAATAGAAGCAGATATAGAAAAAAAGACCGAAACGGAGCTCCAGTTAAGTTTTCTCATCAACCAGCTTTTACATTACCTTTCAATTATAAAAAATTAGCCCCTTATGAACCAGAAGAAATTTACAGGTACAGGTGTTGCCATTGTAACTCCATTCAGAAATGATGGCAGTATTGATTTCAAGTCGCTGGGCAAATTGCTGGAGCATATCATCAAAGGGGGTATTAATTACGTGGTTGCACTGGGAACAACGGGTGAATCAGTAACGCTTACCAAAGATGAGAAAAAGGCTGTGGTTAATTTTGTTACCGATACGGTAGCCGGTAGAGTTCCTGTTGTTATGGGAATTGGCGGAAACAATACCCAGGAGCTTTTAGACACCATTAATCAACAGGATTTCAACTGCATAGATGCGATTCTGTCGGTTGCACCCTATTATAATAAACCGTCACAACAGGGCCTTTACCTGCATTTTAAGGCTATTGCCTCGGCAAGTCCGGTTCCTGTAATTATATACAATGTTCCCGGACGCACCGGTTCGAACATTTCAGCTGAAACTACCGTAAAACTTGCCGGTGAATTCCCCAACATCATTGCCACCAAAGAGGCTTCGGGTAATATGGGGCAAATCATGCAAATCATCAATACCAAGCCAAAGAATTTCCAGGTCATCAGCGGAGATGACGCTCTCGCCCTGCCCATCATTGCAGTAGGCGGAGCCGGTGTTATTTCTGTGGCGGCAAATGCCTATCCGAAAGAAATATCGGAAATGACAGGTTTTGCCCTTAAAAACGAAATGACCAAGGCAAAAGCGTTGCATTATAAACTGCTTGAAATTACCAACTCACTTTTTGAAGAAGGCAACCCTGCCGGTATCAAAGCACTACTGGATATCATGAAGATTTCGCCCAATAACCTGAGGCTTCCGCTTGTCCCGGTAAGTGATAGGCTATATAGCAAGCTGGATCAGTTGTCTAAAAAGATAAAATAATCTTACATCACCGTGATCATTCCAGATGTCTAAATAATTAATAAAACTATCACAAATGAAAACTAAATTATTAGCCGGTTTCCTGCTGGTTGCTCTCACAAGTTTTGCAAATGTCACGGCACAAGGATTTCAGCCTCCTTCACCGGGAAAAGCTGTCGTTTACTTCACCCGCGTAACCGGTATGGGTTTTGCAATCTCTTTTGAATTCTTTCATAAGGACAAGTACATAGGTGCATTTAAAGGACAGAATTACATGCGTTATGAACTCGATCCCGGACAACAGCTTTTATGGGCATCGTCTGAAAACAAGGAATTTGTTGCCTGTGATCTTAAAGAAGGAGGCACATACATTATTTTAGTTGATGTTATCATGGGAGCTATGAAGGCAAGAGTAGGTTTTAACCCCATAGCTTCATCTGATGAGCGTTTTCAAAGAGCCAAAGAATTGATTAATTCCAAAGCACCTGTTGAAATGCCGCAGGAAAAGGTTGAATCCATGAACAAAAAGCTTGCTAAATTCATTCCGGAACAGTTGGGAAAATATGAAAACGAATGGAAGGGTACCAAAAACTTTAAGAGTATCACTCCCGACATGGCCATCCCCGAAGAAGCAATGAAATAACTCTCTTATTTTATATAAAAAAACCTGCAATCATTAAAATTGCAGGTTTTTTTTTGTTTGTATCAGGGCGGCTAAATTTTCTCAGCCACACTCTGTGCTCCATGGCAATGCTTGTATTTTTTACCGCTGCCGCAGGGACAGGGGTCATTGCGGCCCACTTTTTTCTCCACGCGAATGGGTTGTACATGTTCTTCTTTCTTCTGTCCCGGAGCGGTGTCGGGTTGGAACTCCCTTTTATTGGCTTCCATCTTACTGAAATCAGTACGTTTGGGAGCCTGGGCACGCTGAACACCGCTGGAATCGCGAATGGGTATCTGGCCTCTTAACAACACACTGCAAACATCCTTATTGATTTTGTCGATCATGGTCCGGAAAAGCTCAAATGACTCGAACTTATAAATCAGCAGCGGATCCTTTTGTTCGTATGTTGCTGTACGAACTGATTGTCTTAAATCGTCCAACTCACGCAGGTGTTCCTTCCAGGCATCATCAATGGTATGTAAGAGTATGGTTTTTTCAAACGATTTGGCAAGTTCTTCAGCTCCTGAATTATAGGCTTTTTCGAGATTGGTCAGCACATGGAAAACGCGTGTACCATCAGTTATGGGTACCACAATGTTCTCATAGAGTTTACCCTGTTTCTCAAAAACATCTTTGATCACCGGGAATGCCTGTTTGGATATCATGGATTGCTTGCGCGAATAGGTTTCGCGGAGCAGTTGATAGGTTTTCTCTATTACCTCATTGGAAGAAAGCTTGTTGTATTCCTGTTGTGTAACCGGAGGTTCAATAGACAATTGCCGGAGCATCGTTAACTTAAATTCCTCATAATCCGCTTCGCCATGCAACTGGTTTATCAGGCTTTCGCATACATCATACATCATATTGGCCACTTCAACCTGCGTTCTTTCACCATACAACGCATGACGCCTTTTGGTATAAATTACTTCGCGCTGTGAATTCATCACATCGTCATATTCCAGCAAATGCTTTCGGATACCAAAGTTATTCTCTTCAACCTTTTTCTGGGCTCTTTCAATAGATTGGGTAATCATCTTCGCCTGAATCGGTTCTCCCTCGTTCCAGCCCATTTTTGCCATCCACCCGGCAATCCGGTCAGATGCAAACAGGCGCATCAGATCGTCTTCAAGCGAAACATAAAACTGGGATGAGCCCGGATCGCCCTGCCGGCCAGCACGCCCGCGTAGCTGCCTGTCAACCCTTCGCGATTCGTGGCGTTCGGTGCCTATAATAGCCAATCCGCCAGCTTTGCGCACATCCTCGCTCAATTTGATATCCGTACCTCTACCGGCCATGTTGGTGGCTATGGTGACCGTCCCTGTCCTTCCGGCTTCAGCAACAATATCTGCTTCGCGCTGGTGGAGTTTGGCATTGAGAACATTGTGCTTTAGACCTTTCAGTTTCAGCATTCTGCTCAGCAATTCGGAAATTTCAACTGATGTTGTACCAACAAGAACCGGCCGGCCATTATTATACAGGTTAACAATCTCATCGATAACCGCATTGTATTTCTCACGTTTGGTGCGATAAATCAGGTCTTCCTTATCGTCGCGTATAACCTGCCGGTGTGTGGGAATAACCACCACATCGAGCTTGTAAATATTCCACAATTCACCTGCTTCAGTTTCCGCAGTACCAGTCATACCGGCAAGCTTGTGGTACATTCTGAAATAATTCTGAAGTGTGATGGTAGCGAAAGTCTGGGTAGCAGCCTCAACTTTTACCTTTTCCTTTGCCTCAATAGCCTGGTGCAGCCCTTCGGAATACCTTCTACCTTCGAGAATACGACCTGTCTGTTCATCCACAATCTTTACCTTGTTGTCCATAACCACGTAATCCACATCACGTTCGAACATGGTATATGCCTTGAGTAACTGGTTAACTGTGTGAATGCGGTCCGATTTAATGGCATAATCCTGTAAGAGCTTATCTTTTATAGTAAGCTTCTCTTCCGGACTGACGGTTGATTTTTCCAACTCAGCTATTTCCGATCCGATATCGGGCATGATAAAAAACGACGGGTCTGAGGCTGATCCGGTAATCAGGTCGGTACCTTTCTCGGTCATTTCAACTGAATTCTGTTTTTCGTCAATGATGAAGAACAGGTCGTCGGTGACCACGTGCATATTCTTGCTGTTCTCCTGCATGTAAAAGTTCTCAGTCTTCAGGAGCAATGCTTTATTTCCCTGTTCACTGAGAAACTTGATCAACGGCTTGTTTTTTGGAAGCCCCTTGAATGATTGCAGTAATTTGAACCCGCCATCTTCTGTTTTGCCTTCTGCAATCAGTTTTTTGGCTTCAGCAAGCAAATTGGTGGCCAGGGTTCGCTGTACATTCACCAGTTTTTCAACCTGGGGTTTGAATTCGTCGAACGACTGATCATCACCTTTGGGAATGGGGCCTGAAATAATAAGCGGAGTACGGGCATCATCGATGAGCACGGAATCCACCTCATCAACTATGGCGTAATGGTGTTTTCGCTGAACCAGGTCATTTGTACTGCCGGCCATGTTATCCCTGAGGTAATCAAAGCCAAATTCGTTGTTGGTACCGTAGGTAATATCAGCCAGGTATGCTTTTCTCCTGCTGTCGGAATTGGGCTGGTGTTTGTCGATGCAGTCCACCGTAAGTCCGTTGAATTCAAAAATGGGACCCATCCATTCCGAGTCGCGTTTGGAAAGGTAATCGTTGACAGTAACAATATGAACTCCTCTGCCTGCAAGGGCATTCAGGAAAACAGGCAGGGTAGCAACCAGGGTTTTACCTTCACCTGTGGCCATTTCAGCAATTTTACCACTGTGAAGTACAATACCTCCAATCAACTGTTCATCATAATGAACCATCTCCCACTTCACCGGATTGCCGCCGGCTAACCATGTGCTCATATGCCTGGCTTTGTCGCCGTGAATTTCGATACTGTTACGCTGTGAAGCAAGATCCCTGTCCAAATCGGTAGCAGTGACTTCAATATATTCATTCTCGGTAAACCTGCGCGCAGTTTCCTTAACAATGCAAAACGCTTCAGGTAAAACCTCCATCAGGGCTTTTTCAATTTCAGCTACAATTTCCTTTTCAGTTTTGTCAATTTCCTTGTAAAGATCTTCAATCTTTTCAACATCAAGGCTACCTGCTTCAACATCCATTTTCATATCGTGAATGCGTTTCTCCAATTCACTCACCGAATTCCGGACGTAATTTTTAATTTCGTTGGTCTTTGCCCTTAACTCATCATGGGAGAGCGTTTTAATAACCTCGTATTTTTCACGGATCTTATTCAGTAATGGCAAAACTTCTTTAATATCACGCTGCGATTTATTACCGAAAAACTTATTCAGAATACCAGAAATAGCCATAAATTTTTATTTACAATATCATCAAAAACTAAAAAACACTTCAGGATGGCGGGTTACCATCCTGAATGATAAAACAAAGCATGAAGCATACCTGTATTGGGCATGTATTCAAACAAGCTGATTAATCTTTTGCGCGCAGCGACAGGATGTCTCTGTCAAAAACGTAAAGATTCTTATCGCCCAGCAGGTTCAGCTTATCCAATATGGCAGTGGCATTGGCCTCCTCTTCAATCTGCTCAGTAACAAACCATTGTATCCAGTTGTGCGTAGTATAATCCTTTTCAGCCATACAAACTGCAACAATTTCATTAATGGATGCCGAAATATACTGCTCATGTTTCAACACTTCTTCAAACATTTTTCTAACAGCGGTAAATTCCTTTCCGGGCTGTTTGAATGCCGGCACAACAGCCTTTCCACCCCGCTCATTGATGAATTTGATTATTTTGAGCATGTGCATTCTTTCTTCATCAGATTGTGCATAAAGCCAGCCTGCAATGCCGGCTAAACCATTCACTTCGGCCCATGAAGCCATTGCCAGGTAAAGAGATGAAGAGTAACCTTCTTTCTCAACCTGTTCGTTAAGTATTTTTTCAACTTTCTTATTCAGCATATTCAATAGTATTTCGGGTTAATATTAAAACAAAATTATGAAAAAAAGCTTCTGCAGCAGATACTTTCAATTACATATTTCTTACAATCTCATCTCCGAATTCGGAACATTTCAATTTAGTGGCACCTTCCATGAGTCTTTCAAAATCATAGGTAACCCGTTTCGACAGGATAGCTCCCTGAAGGCCTTTCACAATCAACTCATTTGCTTCGGGCCAACCCAGGTATTCAAACATCATGGCACCCGAAAGAATTAGCGATCCGGGATTTACCATGTCTTTCCCTGCATACTTCGGAGCGGTTCCGTGAGTGGCCTCAAAAATTGCATGTCCGGTTACATAGTTGATGTTGGCACCGGGTGCTATGCCAATACCACCAACAATAGCAGCCAGTGCATCAGAAATGTAATCTCCGTTTAAATTCAATGTGGCAATTACATCATACTCGGCCGGGCGTGTTAGTATTTGCTGAAGGAAAGCATCGGCAATGACATCTTTGATTACAATGGTTTTGCCGGTTTTCGGATTGGCAAATGAACACCACGGGCCTCCGTCGGTTTCAACTGCTCCAAACTCGGTTTTAGCCAGATGATAACCCCAGTCGCGGAATCCACCCTCGGTAAACTTCATAATATTCCCTTTGTGAACCAGGGTAACGGAAGGGCGGTTGTGTTGAATGGCGTATAAAATAGCAGCTCTTACCAGGCGTTCAGTTCCTTCCTTTGATACGGGTTTGATGCCAATGGAGGAACTCAGGGGAAATCTTATTTTTTTAACTTTCATCTCATTTTCAAGGAACGAAATCACCTGCTTCACTTCATCAGTGCCATCCATCCATTCAATGCCCGCATAAATATCCTCGGCATTTTCCCTGAAAATAACCATATCGGTTGTTGAAGGATCTTTAACCGGTGAAGGCACTCCATCGTAGTATCTGACGGGGCGCAGACATACGTATAAATCCAGGATCTGCCTCAGTGCAACATTCAGTGAACGGATTCCTCCGCCGACCGGTGTGGTCAGAGGGCCTTTTATGGCCACCAGGTAATCCCTGATGGTTTGCAGGGTTTCATCGGGCAACCAGTTACCGGTTTGATCGAAAGCCTTCTGACCTGCCAGTACTTCTTTCCAATGAATTCTTTTCTTGCCATGATAGGCTTTCTCAACTGCTGCATTAAAAACCTTAACCGAAGCAGCCCAGATATCCGGTCCTGTACCATCACCTTCAATAAAAGGAATAATTGGTTCATCGGGTACTTTCAAAACGCCATTTTCAAGAGTAATCTTTTGTCCGTCCATATTCAATTATTTTATTCGAGTTCCAGGTTTAGTTTTTGTTTGAAATTGGCAAGTGCCGGATTCTTCTGGCTAAGGTACCGGAATTTTTCCTCACTTGTATATAGTTTTACCGATGCGGATTCTTTTGCTTCAGTCATTTCTGCCACAATGTGTATTTGGATATTGCATGTCTCACGCCTCAGGAATTTCTCGAGATCGTGTTGCGTATTGTTTTTGAAATCATCAAGTTGCGATAAATTATTCAATTCAACAGTAATGCGATAGCCCTCTTCAATTCTGGGCTTTGCATTTCGCAGGGAAACAGCCATACGCGGTCTTTCTTCACGAATCTGAGCGATATAGGCATTCCAGCACTGATCCAAAAATTCAGGAGTCAAAGGCTTGGCTTCCTCCATCTCATAGGATTCCGGTTCCGGAGCATCAGAAACGGTATCGGTTTGGTCATCAGCAGTAACTTTTCCGGAAACACCGTTCAGGGCATCCTTAATTGAGATACTTCTGACTGCTTTATAGGAATTGTCCGATTCACTTGTAACAGGTGGCGGTGTATGAACCCTGGAATTCTTTGGTTCAGCCGGAGCTGTTACCGCAACAGCGGGCTGTGCAGCAGGTTTTGCAGGATTGTTTGGTTTTTGGGATATTTCAGGAACTTCCAGAACATCCTGTTCACTTAATAATTTTTTTTTTTCGGGGCTGATGTTACACAGCCTGATTAACGCCAGCTCAACATGAAGCCGCTGATTGCGGCTTGCCTTAAACGACAGTTCACACTGGCTGCATATTTCAAGCGCAGCAAAAAGAAAATCAGCGGGGCACAAAAGTGCCTGTTGCCTGTACCGGGTTTTAAGCACATCAGTCACTTCAAGCAATACAAGAGTGGATGGATCATGACAAACCAGAAGATCCCTGAAGTGTGAAGAAAGCCCCGACAGAAAATTCTGTCCGTCGAACCCCCGTTGCAGGATTTCATTAAAGGTAGAGAGTACTTGGGCCGTATCTTGTCCCAGAAAGGCTTCAGTCATCCGGAAATAATACTCATAATCAAGCACATTCAGATTGTCGAGCACCTCCTGATAGGTTACATTTCCTCCGGAGAAGCTCACCACCTGATCGAAAATAGAAAGTGCATCGCGCATGGCGCCATCGGCTTTCAGCGCAATAACATTGAGCGCTTCTTCCTCATAGGAAACCTGCTCTAATTTGGCAACTTTGGCCAGGTAGCCGACTATATCTTCAATCCGGATCCGCTGAAAATCGAATATCTGACATCTGGAAAGGATGGTGGGTATGATTTTGTGTTTTTCAGTGGTTGCCAGCACAAAAATGGCATGTTCAGGGGGTTCTTCCAGTGTTTTCAGGAAAGCGTTAAAAGCGGCCTGCGACAGCATGTGAACCTCATCAATGATGTAAATGCTGTATTTTCCAACCTGGGGAAGAATTCTCACTTTATCAATCAGGCTGCGGATGTCATCTACTGAATTGTTTGAAGCGGCATCCAGCTCGTGAATGTTGAAAGACCTGGAATCGTTAAACGATTTGCATGATTCGCACTGGTCACAGGCTTCTGTTGACGGAGCAAGATTGAAACAATTGAGTGTTTTAGCGAAAATACGGGCACATGTGGTTTTTCCAACACCCCTGGGACCGCAAAACAAATAGGCATGAGCTATTTTGCCGGTTTTTATGGCACTCTTCAGCGTATTGGTAACCGAATGCTGACCCACCACTGTATCGAAATTGGCCGGGCGGTATTTTCTGGCTGATACTAAAAAATTACTCATGCAAGGAATTCATACCCTGCAAAGATATCTATTTAAAAATTTTTTCGCCGGGATGTTAATAAAAATAACCGGCAGCTTAGTACCGGTTATTAGCTTTTAGCCATTGGCCCTGCCTACCGGCCTTTAGATTTGTATTAGCTTATTAACAATATTAATTAACAGAGTATGTGTATGTAGCTGATTTTCTTTTCTT
>JAFGOR010000108.1 GCA_016926375.1 Bacteroidales bacterium | reverse complement strand
GGAAACCAAATATCGGTAGAAATAGAAAATAACCCATTTAGCTTTTAAAGTCCCGTAAGGACGTAATAAGACCAGACATTCAAAAGAAATAATAAAATTTACCCGGACAGTATTGAAATAAAATACATCCTTAAGCTGACGGTTGTGGTCAGGAAATTCCGCCCGGCAGCAGTAAAAAAAAACTGCCGGAAAATATCCGGCAGTTCAATCTCATTATATATGGTAATGTAGGTTAGTCCCTGCGTTCGCGTGGTCCGCGGTGTTCTCTTCTTTCGTGGCCATCCCTGGAATCCCTGCGACCCCTTGAATCACCCGAATGCTCCCTGGGTGGCCTGGGTGCCGGAGGAACAAAGCCTTCGGGAACAGGTAGCAGAACTTTACGGGAGAGGCTCAGTTTACCGTTTTTGGTGTCGATTTCCATCAGCTTCACCTCAACCTCGTCACCTTCCTTCAGCACATCTTCCACTTTCTCAATACGCTGCCAGTCGAGTTCCGAAATATGAAGCAAACCCTGTTTACCCGGAATAATTTCTACGAACGCGCCAAAGGTTTGAATGCCCTTGACGATACCTTTATATATTTTTCCGGCTTCGGGCTGTTCCACAATGGCATTGATGCGTGCAACGGCAGCATCAATGGATGCCTTGTCAGCTGAAGATACAAAAATTTCGCCCTTTCCGTCAATTTCATCAATATTAACCACAGCACCTGTTTTGGCCTGGATATCCTGTATGATTTTGCCACCGGGGCCAATAACTGCGCCAATGAATTCCTTGGGTATGGTTATCTGAACCATTCTGGGCACATGGGGCTTATAATCGGCCCTGGGCTCGGGAATTGCTTCCACAAGCTTGCCCAATATGTGCATTCTTCCGTCGCGTGCCTGGGCCAGAGCTTTCTTCAGCACGTCAAAGGTAAGTCCATCCACCTTAATATCCATTTGGGTTGCGGTAATTCCGTTAACCGTACCGGTAACCTTGAAATCCATATCACCCAGGTGATCCTCATCGCCAAGAATATCAGAAAGGATGGCAAATTTTCCTGTCTTGGTATCGGTAATCAGCCCCATGGCAATACCCGAAACAGGACGAATCATCTTTACCCCGGCATCCATAAGTGCCATAGTAGCTGCGCACACAGTGGCCATGGATGATGAACCGTTTGATTCAAGAATGTCGGATACAACACGTATGGCATACACGTTCTCTGCCGGTATCATCCTTTTCAATGCGCGGTGAGCAAGGTTACCGTGACCTATTTCACGCCTGCTGATGCCGCGTGAAGCCCTGGCGTCACCTGTTGAGAAAGGCGGAAAATTATAATGCAATACGAATTTCTCGGTTCCCTTAATCAACACCTCATCAATAGATTTTTCGTCGAGTTTGGTTCCCAGCGTAACTGATGTGAGCGACTGGGTTTCACCCCTTGTAAATACAGCCGAACCGTGTGCAGCGGGCAGGTAATCCACATCGCACCAGATTGGCCTGATTTCAGTTGTTTTGCGACCGTCAACACGGAGTCCTTCGTTCAGAATCAGGTTGCGGACAGCTTCTTTTTCAACATCATGGAAATACCGGTCAACGAGCGCTTCCTTCACTTCCGTGCCCTCGGGCAGGGAGGCTTTGAAATCGGCTTTAACCTGTTCCAGCGCATCATGGCGTTCATGTTTTGCAGGGGTGGTTTTGGCTATCTGGTAAAACTTGTCGTAGCCTGCCTCCCAAATCTGCTTGCGCAATTCTTCGTCGTGAACCTCATGCGAATAAACCCTTTTCTGCGATTTACCTGCATCTTCCATCAGCTCGAGCTGTGCCCGGCACTGAACCTTAATGGCTTGGTGAGCAAATTCCAATGCTTCCAGCATGTCATCTTCGGAAACTTCGCTCATCTCACCTTCCACCATCACAATATTGTCCAGGGTAGCAGCTACCATAATATCAATATCTGATTTCGGAATGTCGCCAAAGGGAGGATTAATTACCAGCTTACCCTCAATGCGGGCTACCCTGACTTCGGAAATGGGGCCTTTGAAAGGTATGTCGGAAACCATGAGAGCCGACGAAGCTGCCAGTCCGGCCAGTGCATCAGGCATGGTATCCTTGTCAGCCGAAATCAGCATCACGTTAACAAAAGTATCGGCATGGTAATCATCGGGGAAAAGCGGACGAAGCGCCCGGTCAATCAATCTGGAAATCAGTATTTCATAATCGCTGGGGCGGGATTCTCTTTTCAGGAATCCACCCGGAAAACGACCGATGGCAGCAAATTTCTCCTTATACTCTACCTGAAGCGGCATGTAATCGCTATCCTCAGCGCCTTCCTTTGCCGATACCACAGATGCAAGCAACATGGTGTTGCCCATCCTTACCACTACGGAACCGTCGGCTTGTTTTGCCAGCTTGCCGGTTTCAATTGTAATGGTTCTTCCATCTTCAAGGGTAATTGTTTTTTCAAATGTCTTAAACATATGCTCACTGTATTTATAAAATGAAGGCCCTTATGGGCCCGATATGAAAAGAAAAAGGCAATCTCAGGATTGCCCTTTTCATATTATTTACGAAGATTCAGCTCTTTAATAATTGAGCGGTATTTCTCAATATCACGCATGCGGAGATAATCCAGCAGCCTCCTGCGCTTTCCAACCAACCTGAGCAATGCACGTTGTGTGGCAAAATCCTTTTTACTGATTTTCAAATGCTCAGTAAGGTGGTTAATCCTGTGTGTAAACAGGGCAATCTGACTTTCAGCCGAACCTGTATTGGATTCTTTCTTGCCAAATGTCCTGAAAATATCCTTCTTAATTTCCGTTGTTAAATACATAGGTGCTAATTAATTACTCTTCTTCAAAAAATTGAGATGCAAAAGTATCTATTTTTTTTCACAAATCAATGCATTATGTGCAAAAAAATCTTTTCATATACCTGTTAAACAGCATGCGGACCTGTCCGGCAGGTTTTATCGCACCATCCTGCCGGAAGCATGCTAAAGACCCCGGGTTATGATGTGAGAACCCACGGAACAGGCCAGGCATCTTTTTTTGCTACAATATTCCTTCAGTAGTTGAAGAATACCCTGGCTGTAAAAAGCATTGTCGGGTGAACCCATAATGGATGCCCACTGCCTGGTGTACCGGTTGTTTTCAGCCGGTATGTTCTGAAGCCAGCCGAGCGCCTTGTCTTTCAAATCCTCACGGGCAGTCATCCTGCCGTACTGAAACATAAAAGGAATCACGGTGTTGATCACCAGGGTATGAAAGGCTTCCTTTCCCAATCTTTTAACCAAACGAACCGAACCCGTTTCGAAATTATAATGCGTGTCCCAGTATTCCGAAGTTTTTACACTGAAAAACCGCTTCAAGTCATCCACTGAAGTGCATACCAGCATGTGCGAAAACATGCCGGACTGCTGCAGCACAGATGCAAACTGCACAATGCGGACAGTAGGAAAATTTACCGGCCTGAGGCGGAGAAATTTCCAAAGGTGTTTCTCCAAAGGCTTCAGGTGGTATTTGTTCTTCAGGTGCAGATATTCCTCCCGGAGTTCAGTGTAATAATCATCATAAAGCCTGCCCTCCTCCAAAAAACCGGCCTGGCCAAGCAACAGGGCCTCAAGCTGACGGGGATTGTCGCGGTGCCGCATCAGGCCGGATAAGGGGATTGACCGGGCAAGCATTTCAAAAGGCATGGCGTTTAGTCCAAAACCAAATGAGCGGGCCAGGCAAATATAGAAAACCTCATCCCAGTTGTTCCGGTACTGCTCAAGCAATCCGGCAATATGACCTGTTTTTTGCTGTATGCGCTCTATCACCAGTGAACTGACCCACAGATCAACCACCAGGGAATCTGCTTTACCAATCTTTTCCTTGCATGGCAGTTGGCTCTTTTGTGATAACAGCCGGCAGTAATTATCATAAAGATTGTGCTTAAATTTTAATTCCACAGTGGGAATGACTTCACCGTTACTCCTGTAAACAGGCTGGTTGTTTTCATATACCACGTGCAGGATTACATTATCATAGGCCTTATCACGCTGATGCTTGTGGCTTTGCCAGTCCGATGATTTCAAATGAATTTCCACATTGCCGGCCCAGGTAGTACTGCCAATCTGAATGCGGGTGTTCAGAAAGTCGGGACCTGCATCCATGTTGTGTTCGCCCAGGTTGAATACCCTGATTTCATCACCTGTATCGGCCAGGATTCCTTCCCGGTCAAAAAGCCCGTATTTCCATACAAAATGCAAGAAATCTTCAGTCATAGCTTAACGTGTTAACTATATTGCTAAAACCAAACTTACAACTGACAACCTGCTGCACAAAAACGCAAAACCCGCAAATCCTTACAATTTATGCTCCAGCAACTTCCTCATTTGCTGTTGCAATTCCATGGCCTTTTCCCGTGCCACAAGTGCAAACTTTTCCGAATCATCGGCATAAATGATTGCCCTTGAGGAATTCACAATGATACCGCATTGATCATTCATTCCGTATTCGGCCACTTCTGTCAGGTCACCACCCTGAGCACCCACTCCGGGTATTAGCAGGAAGTGCCGGGGCAGTATTTCGCGTACCTTAATGAGCATGGAAGCTCTTGTGGCCCCAATTACATACATCATATTGCCGGCGTTTCCCCACTGAGCTGATTTCCTGAGCACGGTTTCAAACAGCCTCTCGTGGTTTGTGTTGCTGATCATCTGAAAATCATCAGCTCCCTGGTTCGAGGTAAGCGCCAGAACAATCACCCATTTATCAGGATATTGCAGAAAAGGGGTTACTGAATCGGAACCCATATAAGGGGCTACTGTTACCGCGTCACAGGGCAGGTTACTGAAAAAAGCTTCTGCATATTTCCTGGATGTATTGCCAATATCGCCCCGCTTGGCATCGGCAATAATAAACAGGTCGGGATACTTCTCACGGATATAACCGACCGTCATTTCAAACTGCTTCCATCCGGCAGTACCATAACATTCATAAAACGCGAGATTGGGCTTAAAGGCTACTGCCAGATCATTTGTTGCATCCACAATCTGCCTGTTGAATTCAAATAAAGGAAGTTCTGCATTCTGCAAATGCCGGGGAATTTTTTCCAGTTCGGTATCCAGACCAATGCACAGGAAGCTTTTCTTCCTTCGGATTTCTTCATATAGCCGGGTTGCATTCATTGTAGTGGTTGTCTTAGGCCAGGGCACTCACTTTAAGTCGCTCTGCATTTTCAGCCATTTGCAGCTGACTGATGATATCATGGATATTACCGTCGAGGATGTTCGGCAGATTGTAAATGGTCAGGTTGATCCGGTGATCGGTCATGCGCCCCTGCGGATAGTTGTATGTGCGGATCTTGGCCGACCGGTCACCCGTAGAAACCATGGTTTTGCGCTGACTGGCAATGCCATC
>JAFGOR010000107.1 GCA_016926375.1 Bacteroidales bacterium | reverse complement strand
TACCATAATTTCGCTCCTACGGAGCTTTCATGCAGATTCCCCTTCAAGCGGTTGGAAACCCTTGAAGGGTGTTGGATAACTGCCACTCGTCTCTTGTCTCTTATCACTTGTCTCTAAAGCTCCAGCTTCAACTGTGTTGGCGGTAGAACAGCAGCATTAGCCGCGGCAGCAGCAGTAGCAGTTATGGATACAACCTCCCCCGGTGCATACCTCGAAGTAAGGTAGATCTGATAGCGTTCGCGAAGCTCGCTGAACCGATTCATGGCCTTCTCGGGTGTGTTGTTTTCAGCCGACAGGTGACTCAGAAACACCATTTGAAGCTGCTTTCCCGAATGCCTGCTGACCAGGTCAAAAGCCTGGTCATTCGACAGGTGCCCATGATCCGATGCAATCCGCTGCTTCAGATGCCAGGGATAGCGTCCTTCCCAAAGCATCTTCTCATCGTAATTACTTTCCAGAAACAACACGTGACAACGGGCCAGCTCGCTGATGACCCTTTCGCAGGCCACTCCGATATCTGTTAATACCCCTGTGTGAATGCCGTTGTAACTAACCCTGAAAGAACAGGGTTGGGCAGCATCGTGGTTCTTCAGGAAGGGATATATACTGATTGACCCCACGGTAATTTCGGTGCCCGGCTCAAAAAACCGGGGTGCCAGTGGTTTGTGGTTGTTATACATGGCAGAAAACGTGCGGCGTGTGGCATAAACCGGCACCATCAGTTTTTTAGCCAAAACCCGTGCACCACATACATGGTCGGCATGCTCATGCGATATGAAAATGGCCTTCACCAGGGCCGGATCAAGATTTTGTTGTTTCATCCGGTTAATGGTCTGCCGGGCTGAAATACCAGCATCTACCAATATGGCCTCGCGGCTGTTGCCAATGTAATAGCAATTTCCGTTGCTGCCTGAAGCTATGGAACAAATGGTTAGCATAATTTTTGGAGATGCAAATATAGCGCCTTTTTATTTCACAATAACTTAACCATAAATTAACATGAAGGTAATTGCATTTCGGTTGCTTTATCCTGATTCATTTTATCATAGGTTGCACTTCACATGCACTAACCATGATTTATTACATTTATTATTTCTGATTATGACAACTACCTTTAACTGGAAAAGCAATCCCTTATCCGATACCTACAACCTGTTTCGCAACGAACGGGAAATAGGCCATTTAAAGATTAACCCCTTTTCAGGAAATGCAAGGGTCATTATTAACACAAATGAATACCATTTTAAAACAACCGGAATTTGGAAACAAAACTCCAGGATCATCGATCCCAGTGACAAGAAATTAATTGGCACTATTCAATATGATATTTGGAAATCAGAAGCCACGGTCTCAGTTGATCAAAAAGTACTTTGCTGGAAACCCCAAAGTACGCGGAATTCCATATGGAGCCTCCTTGACGATGAAAGAATGATCAGTTACAAGCAACATTCATCAACCAAAGGACAGATCGAATCAAACACAGAAGATGAATTACTTGTATTTTGCGGGCTTTTCATCAAGAGTCATTTTTGGCAGCGAACTGTTACCAGTTTAGTGGTCGTACTGATCTGCTGCATGATAGTCTTTTTGTAATAATGAATGTGTTAAGGTATGTTCCAAATTAAATTGCAAAAACCTCATCAATTATAAATGCATGTTTATAGCTTTCACTGGTTTAATTGGTCTGAAGTCCATTGCCATTCCGGTTTTTTCTCTCCCCTTTCATTACTCCCTTTTACAAGCGATCTGCTTTTTGAATGAACCGGCGACTATTCATTAAATCAAGTGCTGCACTTTTTCCTGAAATAGCCTCAGGAATTGGCTTAAGTGACTTAAGCAATAAACTAATCTCAGATGAACCTATCATGAAGCTTTCGAAAACACAATTCGGCGATGATTTTCAATGGGGTGTCAGCACCGCTGCATTCCAAACAGAAGGTGCGTTTCAGGACGACGGCAAGGGTCTTTCTATTTGGGATATTTTTTCAACTTCACCGGGAAATATTGCAGACGGATCGAATGCCCGTGTTGCTGTTGATTTCTATCATCGCTACCAGGAGGACCTGCAACTGATCAACCAAATGCATTTCAACAATTTCAGATTTTCACTTTCATGGCCCAGAATTCTGCCAGAAGGCATTGGCCGGGTTAATCAAAAGGGAATAGATTACTACCATAGGTTAATCGACTCGTGCCTGGAACGGCAAATTGAGCCCTGGATTACACTCTATCATTGGGATCTGCCGCAAGTCCTTGAGGACAAAGGAGGGTGGACAAACCGTGAAATTATTAACTGTTTTTTGGAGTATGTGGATGTTTGTACGAAAAATTTTGGTGACAGAGTTAAAAACTGGATTGTACTTAATGAGCCTATGAGTTTCGTTGGCCTGGGCTATTTTATGGGCATTCATGCGCCCGGCCGAAAGGGAATGCGAAATTTTTTAAGAGCCGCGCATCATGCAGCACTTTGCCAGGCCGAAGGCGGCCGCGTCATCAGGGCAAATATCCCGGATGCTTACATCGGAACCACCTTTTCATGTTCGCACATCAAACCTGTGGATAAAAAGGAAAAAAATGTCAACGCCGCATTAAGAATGGATGCCCTCCTGAACAGATTCTTCATTGAGCCCTCACTGGGAATGGGATACCCAACAGACACGCTGGGTTTTCTTAAAAACATCGAAAAACACTTCCTGCCCGGAGATGAAGAACGCCTTAAATTTGATTTTGATTTCATCGGACTTCAATACTATTTCAGAACCATTACCAAGTTCAGCCTTTTTCCTCCTTTACTGTTTGCCAACGAAGTACCTGCAAATGAGCGTCAGGCTAACATGAACACCATGGGATTTGAAATATTTCCCAAAGGTCTCTATAAAATGATTAAGAAATTCAGCCGCTACCCGGGTGTAAAAGACATTATTATTACCGAATCAGGCGTGTGCCTGGATGATAACCTGGAAAACCTCAGGGTTGCTGATGCGGAAAGGATTGCATATTTCAAGGACTCGTTATCATATATACTAAAAGCAAGGCAAAAAGGTATGCCTGTAAAAGGCTTTTTTGCATGGACTTTAATGGACAATTTTGAGTGGGCCGAAGGATACAAACCCCGTTTTGG
>JAFGOR010000106.1 GCA_016926375.1 Bacteroidales bacterium | reverse complement strand
TTGAACATGAAAGAGAACGGCATCAATGTAATTATTGGTCAGGCTCCTGAATTCAAGGCTGACTGGGATAAGGCCATCAAAGATGGCTGGGTTCCGGGTAAAACCCTGTTTTCGATTGAAGAAGCCGCCACCAAAGGAACCATTATTCAGTATCTTGTATCAGATGCTGCACAGCGTGCCATTTGGCCGATGCTGAAACCATGCCTGAAAGCCGGTGATGCATTGTATTTCTCGCATGGATTTTCCATTACTTACAAGGAACAAACAGGTGTTGTTCCTCCTGCTGATGTGGACGTAATATTAGTTGCACCCAAGGGTTCGGGAACAAGCGTAAGACGTAACTTTCTTGCTGGTGCCGGTATCAATTCAAGCTTTGCAATTTTCCAGGATTATACCAAACGTGCTACCGAGCGTACACTGGCAATTGGTATTGCAATTGGTTCAGGATATCTTTTTCCTACTACTTTCGAAAGCGAAGTATACAGCGACCTTACCGGTGAACGGGGTGTGCTGATGGGAGCGCTGGCAGGAATTATGGACGCCCAGTACCAGGTTCTCCGCGAGAATGGTCATTCTCCCAGTGAAGCCTTCAATGAAACAGTTGAAGAACTTACCCAGAGCTTGATCCGACTGGTTGATGAAAACGGAATGGACTGGATGTATTCAAACTGCAGTGCTACAGCACAGCGTGGCGCACTCGACTGGAGACCGAAATTCAAGGAAGCCACCCTGCCTGTGTTTAATGACCTGTATAATAAAGTTAAATCAGGTTCAGAAACAAAACGCGTTCTGGAATCCACAGGTATGTCAAACTACCGGGATTATCTTGAAAAAGAACTGAAAGAGCTTCGTGAATCAGAAATGTGGCTGGCCGGTCAGCAGGTCAGAAACCTGCGTCCCAAATTAAAATAACAGATTGGGTAACACCGAACAAGGAATGATGAATCATGAATGACGAACGAAACACCTGGTTATTCAGAATTCATATTTCCTTGTTCATTATTACATTTCTTTGTCTGGTGAAGAAAATATAGAATATAAAAGGTTCATACTGAGCCTGATTCCTTCAGCCATCATCATCTTTCTCTTATGGCTGGTAAAAATTGTTGAAGTAATTGACGGTCTGGATCTCTTCTATCTCGGAGTTTTCCCCAGGAAATTTTCAGGACTTGGCGGCATATTCCTGTCTCCTTTCATTCATGCCAATTTCAACCACCTGATAAATAACTCTGTTCCTTTCTTTGTTCTTCTTACGACCCTTTTTTATTTTTATAAAGAGGTAGCCTGGCGGGTTTTACTTTATTCATACCTGGCTACAGGTATTTTTGTCTGGATACTGGCACGTCCTTCCTATCATATCGGAGCCAGTGGTCTGGTATATAGTTTTGCCTCTTTTTTGTTTGCCAGCGGCATTGTCAGACGCAACATCAATCTGCTGGCTATATCCATGTTGGTCATATTTTTATACGGTAGCATGGTATGGGGAATTTTCCCTTACCAGCCCGACATGTCGTGGGAATCACACCTGATTGGACTTACTATTGGAGCTGTACTGGCTATAACATACAGGCATGAAGGCCCCGGACCAACCCGGTTTATTAGCGACATGGATGATGAGGAAGATGAGGAAGAGGAAGAAATGAATGAAAATGAAGAGCAGGGTCAGGAGGATGGAAAAATTTCGTAGGATATTTTCATTGAAAAATGTATATCTTTGATAATAAACTCTTAAACTCTCTATTTGTAAACTTAACTTCGTCCTGATGAAACGAACCTGTTTGCAAAAAAAACACAAACACCAATGATAATTGCAAACATGGAGTTCCATACGATCATTAAAAAACTAATTATTTACCTATGAAAACACCACTGGTATTATTTGGAATCATGTTGATCATGATTGGTTTTACAGGTTGCAGGCAAAAGGAAAGCCCTGCACCTCTTATTCCCATGGAAGACTTCTTCAAGGACCCGGAAAGTGCCGGATACAGGATTTCTCCCAATGGGGAAATGATCATTTTTCGAGCTTCCCATATGGGGCGCATGAATGTTTTTGTCCGTAAACTGGGAGATACCATTTCCACTCCGATCACCCAGGAAACAGAACGCAGCATATACAATGCCTTCTGGGAATCGGATAACAGGATCATTTTTACCAAAGACATAGGCGGAGACGAAAATATGCATGTGCTTTCAGTTAAGCCCGACGGGACCGGATTAGTTGATCACACGCCATTTGAAAAAGTCCGTTCGGAAGTTCTGGATATGCTGGAGGAACGACCTGAAGAATTGCTGATTACAAGCAATAAACGCAACCTGCAGGTTTTTGATGTGTATCTGCTGAACACACTGACCGGTGAGTTGAAAATGGTTGCTGAAAATCCCGGTAATATTACAGGGTGGGTCACTGATCATGATGGAAAAATAAGAGCCGCGGTTACTGCCGATGGAGTTAATACCAGTATTCTTTACCGCGAAACCGAACAGGATAAGTTTACCAGTGTGATTACCACCAGCTTCAAAGAAACCTTAAATCCGGTGCTCTTTACATTTGACAATAAAAACTTATATTGTTTGTCTAACCTTGGAAGGGATAAGACAGCCATTGTGGAATTCGATCCCAGAACTGCAAAAGAGATTCAGGTTCTGTATGAGAACAATGAGGCTGATATTGTGGGACTGGACTATTCAAAACTCAGGAAAGTACTTACTGTTGCTTATTATGAGACTGATAAGTTGTATAAGTATTTTCTGGACAGTCTGACAAAACAAATTGAAACAAAGATTCAGACTCAAATTCCCGATTATCTGTTTGAAGTGGCATTTAAAAGCAAAGATGAAAACAGGTTAATAGCCTATGCCAATAGCGATAAATATTATGGCGGTTATTTTTTCTATGACGTGAAAACCGGAAATTTTGAAAAGCTAGCTGACATGATGCCCTGGCTTAAGGAAGAACACATGGCGGTGATGAAACCTGTCACCTATCAGTCGCGTGACGGATTGACCATTCCGGGTTATCTGACTTTACCCAAAGGCATTCAGCCCAGGAATCTTCCTGTTGTTATCAATCCGCACGGAGGTCCATGGTATCGTGACAGCTGGGGATTCAATCCCGAGGTGCAGTTTCTGGCTAACCGGGGATATGCTGTGTTACAAATGAACTTCAGGGGTTCAACAGGTTATGGGAAGAAATTCTGGGAAGCCTCATTTAAGCAGTGGGGTCGTACTATGCAGGATGATATTACCGATGGTGTTAAATGGCTCATAAATGAAGGAATTGCTGATTCTTCACGTATTGCTATTTACGGAGGAAGTTACGGTGGTTATGCCACGCTGGCAGGGATAACACTTACTCCTGAGTTGTATGCATGCGCAGTGGATTACGTTGGCGTATCCAATATGTTCACCTTTATGAATACCATTCCGCCCTACTGGGAACCATTGCGGCAGATGTTTTATGAAATGGTGGGTGATCCGGTAAAGGACAGCCTGATGCTGGCCGAAGTTTCTCCTGTGTTCCATGTTGACCGCATCCGTTGCCCCTTGTTTGTTGCACAGGGAGCAAATGACCCCAGGGTCAACATCAACGAGTCGAACCAGATTGTAGAATCTTTAAAGGCACGAGGTGTAACCGTTGAATACATGGTTAAGGATAACGAAGGGCATGGATTTTACAATCAGGAAAACCAATTTGATTTTTACCGTGCCATGGAAAAATTTCTGGCCACACATTTGGGAAATGTTGCAGAAAAGTAACAGCATTGTGCATTACTTTTTTTGAAGCACAATCAATGCACGTGTGCTGAAGAGTCCTGGTAAATGCGCCAGGACTTTTTCAATTTTATCAGTTGTACCCGATTTCAGCCAGTGAAGCAGTTGGGGCTTACTGTATCCACCCGATAGCACATAAGGAAGAGCCGGTAATTTCTTTTGGTAAATTACCTTCCAGTCGGTCAGATAGCCCTGGTATTTCTTTGAAAAGAAGACCTTTTCGGCATTTCCCTGTGCTGCATAATAGGCAGCAGACCAGGGGTCGAAACCGGATGGAGCGTTCCACTGAATTTTCCTGAACCATCCGACAGGTTCATGATGGAAGATACCATAAACCAGAAATCCCAGGGCACTCATGGAAGGATCAAAAACAATGACCCTTCCTCCGGGTTTCAGAACCCGCCTGAATTCTGAAAGTGCTGTTCCCGGATACTGCAGATGATGAAATACGTCAAACAGGATCAGGTTGGAAACTTCTTCATCCCTAAAGCTTAATGAATAGGCATTTTCAACCTGGTCAATCCAGGGGTTCATAAAAAGATCGGTGCAAATGGCCCGGGGTATTTCGAGCTTGACATTGCCGATGCCGGACCCCAGCTCTACAATTTTCCCGTCTACAGCATAATCCACCTGGTTGCCAATAAGCCGGTAAAAATTCCTGTATATCACCTGCAGCACAGGTTTGTTGCTCCAGTAATTCAGGTTTTGCTGAATTTCAATATTGTGCTGATCAATAGGTAATGAATCCATCTTGTTTTCCTGAGCGTTAATGCCAACTCCCGGCTACAGCTATTTGAATTTAAGTTTGAACGCGGCAAACATGCTCATTCTCAGAAGCAGCAAGCCATGCCTGAACCTGCTGATTTGTGTGGATCCGTATTGTCGTTCTTTATACCTGACAATGATTTCCATAATCTTCAGGTTGAGCTTTGCGGCTCCGAACAGCAGGTCAAAATCACCAAAGGGATCGAAATCTCCAAAATAATGACGATTGGCTTTGATTTTTTCGTAATCACTTTTAAAAAGCACCTTGGTGCCGCACAGTGTGTCCTTGAGGCGTTGCCCCAGCAGGTAAGAGAAAAACAGGCTGAAGAATTTATTACCAATCAGGTTCAGAAAGCGCATGGCCTCTTTTTCCATGGGGTAAACCATCCGGCAACCATTGATGAATTCACCTTTGCCATCGGCAATGGCATTGTAAAACTTGGGCAGATCCTCAGGTGGTGTGGTCAGATCAGCATCAAGAATCATGAGGATCTCTCCCGTTGCGGCATCAAATCCCATTCTCACGGCATCACCTTTGCCTTTTCCTTGTTGTTTCAATACTTTGATGTGCTTGTTGGGATTGGATGAGCTGACTTTCAGCATCTCTTCATAGGTGCCGTCTGACGAATGGCCTTCTACAAAAATGAATTCCTGTGATTTTCCAAATTCAGGAGTTCTGGAAATGGCGCTTGGAATATTGCCTCTCTCATTACGTGCCGGGATGACTATGGAAACAGAATACGCTTTCCTTTCCGGCATGTATATGCGGGCGGAAATCATGTTCAACAAACCCAGGTGATTCATAACAGGAAGATTCACCAGGATTTTGTTAAACAGAAAATTCAGTAATGGAATGTATTTGGGTAAAAGCAGTTTTTGAGAGCTGGTCAGCACCTGAAATCCTTCAATTTCGAGAAGATTAACAATGTCGTTGTATGACAGCCAATTCGGGTTTGGTGATTTTTGTTTCAGACCAATGAATTCTCCAAATCTTAATACCGGTTCCCATAGAAAGTTGTAGTTGGAAATGATGATTCTGGTTGACGGGTGGCAGAATTTCCGGATACTGTGTAGTGCCTTTTGCACATCCCACAGAACATGAAGCAGGTCAGAAAGGATGATGTAGTCGAATTGCTGTTTATCCTGATCCAACTGCTCAATAAAAGTGTCGCTTTCAACGTCATGAACATTGAAATGCAGGTGGGGGTGACGGGATGCTGCAATATCAATAGTTTTCCCCGAAAAGTCAATTCCTACGCCGAATGCAGGCCTGACAGCAGCCAACAGGTCTCCGGTGCCACAGCCCACTTCAAGTACACGGGAACCAGCAGGAATGATAAAAGAGAAGTATTTCTCAAGCGAACGATGATAAAACCGGTTCCGCTTTTTCCATACCATCCTTCGATCGGCAATGCGCTCAAAATATTCCCTGATATCCTCTTTAGAAATGCCTTTTCCCGGTTGCTTCATGGTGATAATTTAACTTAAAACGTAAAACCTGACACTTTACTTCCAATTATTATATATTTGTGGGCGTCATGATTACTATCACAAACATAGTAACTTTTGTTAAACCCACTATAGAAAATTTACGGTACAATGGCTTCACCTTCTAAAAGACCTGGACAAAAACAAACCCCTCCCACAAGGAAGCAAAACCAGTCTTCGGTTTCAGCTGACAAATCCGACCGGAAAGTAGCGACTTCCAATGCAGGCTTTCTTCAGAAACTGGATGCGTGGTTTGAACCCAAAATGAACTTATTCTTTATCATTTCGGCATTTCTCACGGTTATTTTTGGAATTTACCTCTTTGATGTTAAGATCAGCACAGGGGGTGATGATTCCAGCTATATCGAAATGGCCCACAACTTCATCAAGGGGAAATCATTTCCCACATGGCACGGTCCATTTTATTGCATATTTTTGAGTATCCCGATGCTTATTTTTGGTGTCAATGTGGTTCTGCTTAAGGTGATCTCTTTTGTTTTCATTATAGCCCAACTGGTTCTGTTTTATTATACCTTCAGGAAAATAGTATCCCCAACCCTGTTGGCTTTGATTATGCTGGTTGTTTCAGTAAACTCTGCTATTCTTTATTTCGCCAGCCAAACATACAGTGAAGCCATGTATATGTTCCTTCAGGCAATGGTCATTTTTCTTTTCATCAGATATTACCTGGTCAATAAAGATGAACCTGGTACTACACTGCGTAAAGAAATTGTTCGCGCCCTGGTTGTAGGGTTGTTTGTTTTTCTGGCAAGCCTTACCCGTAATATTGGCATCATCTTTCTGCCGGTAATGTTGCTGGTACTTCTGCTTGACAAAAGGATACGGGCATCCATCCTGCTCACGGCATCGTATTTTGTATATTACTTTCCGTTTAAGCTATATAAGTATTTTGTTTGGAATACAGAAATATCAAAAGGTTCACGACCTTTTCATGAGATACTGCTAAAAAACTTCTATAACCCTTCAGCCGGATATGAAGACTTTTCAGGAATGGTTGTTCGTTTTTTTGAAAATGCCCGTTTGTACCTTTCCAAGCATTTTATGATCAGCATCGGGTTGCATGATCCCACAACTACCGATAAGAGCTGGTTTGTAACTATTGTCATTGCAGCATTGCTGATTCTGGCTCTTTATTATTCCATAAAGCGCAACCGGGTGATGTTCTTTATGGGACTGAGTATCCTGGGATCTATGGCTGCCACATTTATTGCCCTGCAACAATCATGGGATCAGATGCGGATGATAATTATATATGTTCCCATGATGTTGTTGTTTATCGCATGGGGATTGCAGCAGCAGGCTGAAAAAAAGGGCTACGGTTTTATATACTTGCTGATACCAGCTTTGCTGGTACTCATTTTCTTCAAAACCCTGGATATGACAGCCGACAAAGCCAAGGCCAATAAAAAGGTGCTGGCAAAGAACATCAAAGGAAACAAGTATTACGGGTTTACTCCGGATTGGCAGAATTACCTCCTCATGAGTGAATGGGTTGGAAAGAATATTCCCGGGGAGGTTGTTGTAGCTGCCCGTAAGCCTTCCATGTCGTTCATATATAGCAAGGGAAGAGACTTTTACGGTATGTACCGTTTCCCCACAAAAACTCCGAATGCGCTTTTGGGAGAATTGAAGCAGAGAACAGGCGAACTCATGGTATTGCCCAATAAAGAAATTCAGGCAAACTGGCCTGTTGAGCTCCAGCTTGCCATCAAGCAGTCGAATGTGGCGTATGTTGCTGAAGGAAGTGATATCTATGGCGTTTATAATTTCAAAAGTCCTGCTGGTCAGGGAGTGAAGCAGGCATTAACTGGTTTTCAGTTGAATCTGATAAGCTCCGATTCATTGCTGAACAGGCTGAAGATTTCAACTCAGTCCACCTTTGCCGTATCACCGGATACGCTTATCAATAACCTGCGCAAAGGAAAGGTAGATTATATAATAGTAGCCAGCCTGCGTGCCAACCCGAACATGAATACCGGTAATATCATCAACAATATTCAGAGATATCTGTATTTTGTGGAGCAGAAATACCCCGGAATACTTCAGGTGGTGCATCAGATAGGAATGAAACCCGAAGAAGAACCGGCATGGCTTTATAAGGTCAATTACCACTTATACGGTTTGTAAGATTGACAGAGCAAGAGAGCAACAGCAGAATTAACAGCGTGGTTCTGGTGGGTGCCGGCAATGTGGCATGGCACCTGGGGCATCATTTGCTTGACGCCGGATTTCGTATTGCTCAGTTACTCAACCGGAGTTGTGAACAGGGAACCCGGTTGGCGCAGGAGTTAAAAACTACCTATTGTTCTGATCTTAATTTAATGACCCCTGAAGCTGATCTTTATATTCTGGCTGTTTCCGATGATGTCATTGGGTCAATGTTGAATAGCGGAAGCTTCAGGCACCAGGGGCTTGTGGTTCATACTTCGGGAAGTATCGGTATGAACGTTTTTGAGGGGAAGTCGTCAAACTATGGAGTACTCTATCCGCTACAGACGTTTACCAGGGGTAAAGCCGTTTCTTTTAAAGAAGTGCCCCTGTTTGTGGAAGCAAACCACCCGGAAAATCTCACAAAGCTTGAGTTTGTTGCTTCAATGCTTTCTGATGCAGTGCATCGTGCTGATTCTGCAACGCGTTTGCAATTGCATCTGACAGCAGTGATTGCATCTAATTTCTCCAATCATTTATTTTCAATTGCCGCTGAACTGCTGAGTGAAAAGGGGTTTTCATTTGATGTGCTGAAGCCGTTGATCCGGGAAACTCTTTCGAAAGCCATGATTATGCCACCCCGGGATGCCCAGACGGGTCCTGCCATCAGGGGAAATATTGCTGTAATTGATAAGCACCTGGAGATGCTTCAACCCCATCCGGAAATCAGGGAAATATACCGGTTGATTTCAGAACGGATTCTGTCAACAAGAAAAAAGTAGATTGCCATTAACCGCGCCGTGAGGTGCGGGATATCGGTAGAAACCGGAATATGCGTTGGAATCGCCCGCCCCGGCTGGGGCGGAACTGTTATGCGGTGATGAATTTTCTACCGACCTGTTGCCTCTAACAGTCATAACATAGGTAACATTTATTTTTATTCAAAAATATGCAATTTTTCAAAAGTGCGTTTGCATGAAAACGACTCTTTTACAATTTGATAAACCAAAAGAATCGAAAAACCACGATAGAATTGCCGGTTGTATACCGTTGTGAAATCATTATTTTTGTAAGTATTAATTAAGTATAGATGCCTGAAATAAAGAAATTGCTGAACCACATCAAGGCCTTTGCATTTGATGTGGATGGGGTGTTTACTAACGGATCCATCATGCTTCATCCGGGAGGAGAGTTCATCCGGATGATGAACATTAAGGATGGTTTTGCAGTGCAGCATGCCGTTAAGATGGGCTATCCCATAGCCATCATTACGGGTGGATTTTCGAAAATGGTGAAGAAAAGATTTACCAGTCTGGGTGTTCAGGATATTTTCATGAAAAGCGGCATCAAAACAATTCCTTTTGATTCATTTTTAGCCAAGCACCAATTGTCAGCGGATGAAGTCCTGTATATGGGCGATGACCTGCCCGACTTTGAAGTAATGAAACGTGCAGGTTTTCCTGCTTGTCCTGCTGATGCGGCACATGAAATCAAACAGCTTTCGCTTTATGTTTCTCCCTTTAAGGGAGGAGCAGGTTGTGTCCGCGATATCATTGAACAGGTTTTGAAATTACAGGGTAAGTGGCTTAATGATTTCTCATTCATATGGTGAAGTTCCTGGCTCATATTATGGCCGTGCTGCGCATGATCAGGATTTCAAACCTGCTTATTGTTATTGTTACACAGGTATTGGTAAGGCAATGTCTCATTGTTCCTTTGCTTAAGCAGGTTCATATGGAACCTCAATTACCGTTAGGTTCTTTTGTGGTTTTAATTATTGCAACAGTATTAATCACTGCCGGAGGGTATGCAATTAATGACTACTTCGACCGGAAGATTGACAGGGTTAACAAACCCGGGGCACAGATTGTGGGTACCTTGATTTACCCGAGGCACGCCATGGCTTATCACCTGGTTTTTACCATTCTGGGTGTGATTCTGGGAACATGGGTTGCCCTTAAGGCAGGTGAATTGTACCTGAGCCTGGTGTTTTTTATTGTGAGCGGATTACTTTGGTTTTATAGTACTTCTTACAAACATGAACTGCTGCTTGGTAATATTATGGTTGCCCTGCTGACTTCTCTGGTTCCATTTATTGTTCTTCTTTTTGAATTGCCCCTTTTGGCAAGGAATTATGGTGCCAATATCAATTTTATACTCCCGGTTCTTATGAAGTGGGTACTTGGCTTTTCCCTGTTCGCATTTCTAATGAATCTCATCAGGGAAATTGTTAAGGATGCCGAGGACTTTGAGGGCGATCAGGCTTACGGAAAGAAAACGATACCAGTTGTTTGGGGAATGAGGGCGGCCAAATCGATTTCACTGGTGTTGATTGCGCTCACAGGGGCACTCTTTGCAATTGCATGGGTTAATTATGTACCTGATTTTACTTCGCTAATTTACTTTGTTACTTTAATTATAATGCCTCTGATTGTGACAGCGATTCTGCTGTTCCGAGGAAATGACACGCAAACCTACCACAAGGCAAGCTTGTGGCTAAAACTGATTATGCTGACCGGTTTGGGATACATGATCATTGTAAACCTTCTCATTAATAACATGAAATGAAAACGCAGGAAATACTCAATAAGATAAATGAATTTGATATTATTCTGGCCTCAAAATCGCCCAGGCGGCAGCAATTGTTAACGGAAATCGGGTTAAAATTCAGGGTAGTCAATCATCTCGATATGGATGAAGTGTATCCGTCGGTTTTAAAGCGGGAAGAAATTCCACTGTATCTGGCAAAAGCCAAGGCCTCATTTTACGAATCATTTTTGGAACGAAATACCTTGTTGATTACTGCCGATACCATAGTATGGCTTGAAAATGAGGTTATTGGCAAGCCTGTTGATGTTGAAGATGCCATTCGCATGCTGACCAGATTGTCTGGAAACATGCATGAGGTTTTCACCGGAGTATGTCTGAAATCACCTTCCAGTGAAAAATCATTCTTTGCCAGTTCAAAGGTTTATTTCAGGAAAATTTCAGAAGAAGAAATAAGGTACTATGTAGACAGATACAAGCCTTTTGACAAAGCCGGAGCTTATGGAGTACAGGAGTGGATTGGTTATGTGGGTGTTGAAAAAATTGAAGGTTCTTATTACAACGTCATGGGATTGCCGGTTCAAAAGCTCTATTGTGAACTTATTAATATGATTCAATAACTGATAATTCATCAACCTCTTTATGTATCAAATGGTATACAGAACAACCGTATTTATGCTGGCATTGTGCCTTAGCATACCGGTGTGGAGTGGAGAAGGGATGTGGCTTCCGATTCATCTTGACAGCCTGAATCACAAGGATATGAAGGAAAAAGGCCTCATGCTCGATGCGGTGGAAATTTTCAGCAATACGCATCCCAGTTTAAAGGATGCCATTGTTATGTTTGGTAACGGTTGCACCGGAGAACTGATTTCGGCGGAAGGACTTATAGTGACCAATTATCATTGCGGATACAGTCGCATACAATCTCACAGCACCGTAGAAAACAACTTGCTTGCTGATGGATTCTGGGCACAGGCAAATCCGGAAGAATTGCCAAATCCGGGATTGACGGCAACATTTCTGGTGCACATGGAGCGCGTTACAGGGAGTGTTCTCACCGGAATACCGGATTCATTGAATGAAACGGACAGGAACAACCTCATTAATCAACGGATTGAGGTTATCAGGAAAGAGGCGGTTTCAGATACGTTCCTTCATGCCGAAATCAAACCCTTTTATTTTGGTAGGGAGTATTATTTGTTTGTTTATGAGACCTATCCTGATGTCAGGTTGGTTGGTGCACCTGCCGAAACAATCGGGCGGTTTGGGGGCGATGAGGACAACTGGATGTGGCCGCGGCATACGGGAGACTTTGCGCTCTTCAGGATATACGCTGATAAGAACAACAGACCTGCAGATTATTCACAAGATAACGTTCCTTTTACGCCCAGGAAATACCTGAATATTTCTTTAGGTGGCGTTCAGGAAGGTGACTATACCATGGTTATGGGTTATCCGGGACGAACGGATCAGTACCTGACCTCCGATGCGCTGGAGATGATAACCGGGAAATCATTACCTGCGAAAATTGCAATAAGAACAGTAAGGCGAAATGCACTTGAAACGGTTATGGAGCAAAGCCCTGAATTGAGGCTGAAATATATTTCGAAATATGTGAGTTTAAGTAATTCCTGGAAAAAATGGATTGGCGTTGTCAAAGGAATCAGGCAGTCGCATGCATTGGAGGCCAAGATAAGGCAGGAGGAAGATTTCAGGAACTGGGCCGGAAAGCTGACTTCTGATCCGGCCTGTTATGCTTCATTACTGGGTGATTTCTCCATTATTTATGATGAATTGGAGCCGATGTTTCTGGCAGGTGATTTGGGGGCGGAAATACTTAACTCATTGGAAACATCGCGCATAGTAAATGATGTTCATGACAGATTCTTTGCAACTATGGATTCCTCAAAGTCTGCAAAGCTGTCAGCCATTGGAAATATCAAGTCACAGGGAAATGCTTTTTTCAGAACAGAGGCAGTTGCCATTGACCGGAACACACTTCCGGGAATGCTGGAAGTATATATGAAATATACAGATTCCATTTATCATCCCGCTTTTAAAAGGCAAATAGCGGATGACTTTCATGGAAATTATGCCGCTTTTATTGAATCGGTTTTTGATGAAAGCATCTTTACAGATTCAGTGAAGTACCGGAAAGCATTCAGCATGTCTGAATCAAAGATCAGGAAGAAAATTATGAATGATCCCCTGATTTCAATCTACAGGGATTTTTCCGAATTGCTTGTGCCTATTATATATGGCCGGCTGGATAGTATGAACCGCAAGCTTAATGGTATGTATAGAAGGTATGTGTCGGGGCTGATGGAAATGAAAGCAGGCAAAACATGCTATCCTGATGCTAATTTCACCATGAGGCTTACATACGGCAAAGTTGAGGGATATGAACCTGCTGATGCTGTGAATTACTCGTATTACACCACTTTTGACGGCATACTGGAAAAGGAAAAGCTTGAAATTGCAGATTACAAGGTGCCGGAAGATTTTAAAACAGAAAGAACGGACAGCATCCCCGCTTCCTACCTTACTGATGGCCGCGTACCGGTGTGCTTTATCGCATCAAATCATACATCAGGAGGAAACTCGGGGAGCCCGGTTCTTAACGCAAAAGGCGACCTGATTGGCATTAATTTCGACCGGAACTGGGAAGGTACCATGAGCGATTATGCATACAATCCCGATATTTGTCGGAATATATCACTTGATGTAAGGTATATGCTGTTTGTTATTGACCAGGTGGCAAATGCCGACTGGATTTTAAATGAATTAACGTTGACCAATCAATAATCTGACCTATGATAGCAACATTTGTGCACATATGGGTGAAGGAAGCTCATATTGATGATTTCATCGCGGCCACCATTGAGAATCACAAGCAGTCGGTTCAGGAGCCTGGAAATCTCAGGTTTGATATGCTTCGTGATGCCGGAAATCCTGCCAAATTTGTTTTATACGAAGCATACCTGTCGGATGAGGATGCTGCTTCTCATAAGAGTACTGCGCATTATCTGAAGTGGCGCGACCAGGTTGCTGACTGGATGGCGCAACCGCGTCAGGGCATCCGTCATGAAATTGTTTACCCTGTTGAAGTTTCAGCATGGTAGCAGGATTTAACCTTCTTCGTACACCCCGTATTTATTTCGGCTGGAAACAGTCTGAAAGTGTATTGGGCCTTATAGGCCGATACGGGAAGCGGGTTCTATTGGTAACCGGTTCCGCCTCCTATACCCGTAATCAGGGAATTACTGAAATCATCACAACCCTGGAGAAAGCAGGGTGCATCGTTCATCATGCACGAATTGAATCAGAACCTTCGCCGGATGATGTTGATAACACGACAGGAGCATGCCGCGGGCAAGATATAGATCTGGTGCTGTCAATTGGTGGCGGAAGTGTTATTGATGCAGGCAAAGCCCTGTCTGCCATGTTGCCAATTACGGATTCAATCAGGGATTATCTTGAAGGCGTGGGAACAAAAAAACATTCGGGTAAAAGGAAGTTTTTCGTTGCAGTACCTACTACCTCAGGCACAGGAAGTGAAGCAACTGCCAATGCTGTAATTTCCTTTACCGGGAAGAATGGGTTCAAGCGATCGTTGCGGCATGAAAATCTGGTTCCCGACATGGCCATAGTAGATCCGCAACTGACCCTGAGTTGCCCGCCGGAAATCACAGCAGCAAGCGGGATGGATGCTTTCACCCAATTGGTTGAATCATACCTTTCGGTAAAGGCAAATGTGCTGACAGATGCACTTGCATTGGAAGGGATCAACCAGATACATAAAAATCTGCTGACAGTTGTGCGTCATGGTGGTGATACTGAAGCCAGAACGGGAATGTCTCTGGCAGCATTGCTGTCGGGGATAACCCTGGCAAATGCCGGATTGGGACTGATTCATGGCTTTGCCTCCTCTATTGGCGGATTGCATGATATTCCGCACGGTACAGTTTGTGGAACCCTGATGGGCGTTGTGAACCGTTACCAGGTATCGGCACTTATGCGACTTTCGGAAGTTACCGCAGCTCATGATAAGTATGAAAAACTGGGCAGGCTGTTTTCGGGTGCAGAGAAAAAGTCGCCAGGATGGTACATGGAATATGCCGTTGAATATGTTGAAACGCTAACCGGTCAGATGAACCTGAAAAGGCTGGGTGACTTTGGTATCAAAGGGAGCGACCTGATGGCCATTGCAGAAATCACAGATCACAAGTCGAATCCGTTACATTTTGAAAAGGAACAGTTGGTGGAAATGATGCGGGAGCGATTGTAAAGTAACCGGAGATAGCAGGTTGAGGCACTTACTCCGCGTTGTTTTTTAACGAATATATTCCGATCAAATCCTTCTCAAAAATGGTGAATGTGTCGCGCTCGAATGCAATAAAATCGGGAGCACTTTTATGTCCCGCAAAAGGCGTGTAATAATTTTTCCGGTTGGCATTTCTCCAAACCATGAGATAGGAAATGTTTCTTGCCAGCGAATCTTCCCTGATTGATTTAAGCAGGAACTGCGTCCACCAGTTTTTAACAGGTATGCCGCTAAATCCACATTCGGTAAGCGCTGCGATTTTCTTTCGCACCGTGGCCATGTTAACCAGCATTTTCAACTGGGCTACCCCGTTGGACACAGATGAGCCACTTTGAAAATCCCAGTAGTTTTCACAGCCTAATATATCTGCCCACTCGTTGCCCGGGTATCGTTCGAGGTACTGCTGTTCGTTCTCAAACATATCTGTAGAATAGGCGTAAATCAGGTTATGCACGTGCAGCGAATCACGGAGGTAGGATACTGTGAATCGCCACAGATTAATATAATCAGCAGGTGAGCAGCGGCCTTTCCCCCACCAGAACCAGTTTCCGTTATTCTCATGAAAAGGTCTGAAGATAACCGGAACATAGTTGCCCTGTGCATTTTTAAGTGAAAGAAAGAAACCTGCTATTTTCTGTAATTCTGATTTGTAAAAATCCGACAGGATACTGTCAGGAAGTATCTTACTTAAGGCCGGAGTAACATCCCATGCGGTGCCTCCTGTAACCGGATTATTCAGGTGCCAGCTTACCGTATTGATCCCTCCCCGGTCAAAGGCTTCTATCATTCTTTGACGGATCAGTTGAAAAGGGATGCTGTCAATATTATCTTCCTTACCGGCTCCGCCAATTTCCCATCCATAAAGAGCGGGATGTGCGCCGGTGAGCTCCTTCACATCCGATTTGTTTTCCGGAAATTTCCAGTCGACTCCGGTGAGGGTGGCATCCTGCTGACCGAATAAAATTCCTTTGCTTTTCAGTTTGTTCAGATTAATCAGTAATGCCCTGGCTTCGGGTGTTAGCAGCGAATCAACCGGCCTGTCAAATACAGGCAGATCAACAAATGCTTCAGCTAATGCCCCGGTATCCTTGGTTGTAGTGGGCTTGCACGAAACGAAAAGGATTGCAGACAGTAAGATCCGGAATAAACAGTTATGGCCGGGAACAAATCGGAAAGCACCGGTTAAAACTCCTGGAATTATGCCTGGCATGATCATGTAGATTATTCTGATTTGACCATAGGCTAATATAGAACAAATCGTTAAAATGAGAAAACAATTAGGCTATTTACAAGGATTGGATATACTATTGTAAAAAATTCGTAAATTTAGTGGGTTGAGATTAATTGAATAAGCTGCCAGACAAACTTTGAAAAAACCATCAGTGATGAAAAATGCAATTGCGGAATCCGGCAAACTATCCTGGCTAAAAGATACTACCATTCTGATAGCTGAAGACGAGCCAACTAATTTCAGGCTTCTTACAGCCATGTTGAAATCTTCAGGAGGTAAAATTCATTGGGCGCAGGATGGACAGGAAGCGATAAACTTCATAAAAAACAAACCTACGGAAGAGAAATGCATTGTGCTAATGGATATCAAAATGCCTTTAATTAACGGATATGAGGCTACAAGGCAGATTAAAATGATTGATAAGAACATATTGGTGATTGCAGTCACTGCTTATGCTCAGCAGGGTGACAGGGAGAAAAGTACAGGTGCAAAATTTGACGGTTTTATTGCCAAGCCATTTAATCTGGATATGTTATATTCAGTTTTGTCGAAATTCTCTTCTTCTATTGGATGAATTCGGAATAAAAGCAAAACAGCAGGTTTCAGTTTGAATACAGATAAACCTATTATTTCTTTTATTTCAAAAACAAGCCTTCTGCCAACCGGTTCATTTACCTGAACAATTGCAGCATTTAGTGGCGTTCAATTTCAAAATCAGGAACGGCAAAATATATGAAATTGAAGCCATGGGCTATATTGCAAAGCACGGCATCAGAAACGGATGGGAATAACCCGGTTATTGATTTTGAACTGTCAACACACCCGGCAGGTTTCAAGTCAATTAACACCATTTTAACGGACGTTCCTTTGATGAAATGAGAGGTTAGTTATGTTTCAATAATCTTATTTTTTGTAGTTTTATCCGGAAATAGATATCAAACCATATAAATATGAAAGATACCCAGAATAGCCAGACCAGGAAAACGATGAAACGTAGTTCTGCTGCGTTTTTAATGTTTATCTCGTTATTGCTGAATGCAGTTGCCCAACCTTCCGGAGGACCTTATGGTCCGGTACAGCAGAAATATGAATTGCCCAAAGTAACGGGAAAGACATACTTTGTTGCGCCCGACGGCAAAGCAGAATCGGCAGGCGATCAATTGTCACAACCAACTACAATTGAACAGGCCATTGCCAAAGCAGAAAGCGGAGACGCGATCATTCTTCGCGGAGGCACGTATCGTACCGGTGATCTTGAGTTCAACCAGGGTATTACCATTCAGCCTTATGCTGATGAGCAGCCGGTTTTGAAGGGCACACTCGAAGCAAAAGAATGGAGGAGAATAGGGGGCGGCATGTGGAAAACCACATGGAAAAAACTGTTTCAGGCTGACCCCGATGATTGGTGGACCCGCGACTGGTATGGCTGGAATACGCCCTTGCACTTATTCAACAACGACATGGTTTTTGTTGACGGCAAATTGCTCCGTTCAGCAGGTTGGGAAGGTGACGTGGATGAAAATTCGTTTTATATCGATTACAAAACCGGTTCGGTTTACCTGGGTGTGAACCCTGCGAATCATCTGGTGGAAATTACCGCGTTTAACCATGGTTTTCGCAGGGTTGTGAAGGATGTGAACGATAAGAAAAATGATCATAAAGGGGTTATCATGCGGGGTATCACGCTTACCCAATATGCTTATTGCGCTTTTGAAATTGATGGTTACGAGCCACAGGCACTGGCTGACCCGGCAACTTTTGGTAAAGACGTGGTGGGAAGTGTTATTGAAAACTGCACCTTTTCATACTGTGGCAGGGTAGGGGTCTATCTTCGCGGTGACAACACGGTATTACGCAACTGCAATGTTCATCATACCACCACCGAAGGTGTGTACCTGCTTTCTTCATCGGATTGCCTGCTGGAAAAAAACAGGTTTTCACAAAACAACATTGAAGACATCAACGGATATTATCCGGCTGCAGTGAAGATCTTTAATCAAACCTACCGGGTTACCTGCAAGGATAATCTGGTTTATGATCTGCCCATATCCAACGGCATCTGGTATGATGTTGGGAATATTGACGGTCGTTTCATCAACAACTGGGTGGTTAATGTGGGCACCAACAAAGGAAAATTCGGAGATGCCCGTAAAATGTGGTCGAATTACAACGGTTTCTTTTTTGAAATATCCAAAGGTGCCACGGTGGCAGGAAATGTTTTTGAGAATTGTGACCAGGCAGTTTTTGCACTGAACAGTTCCAATGTGGAAATATATCAGAATACTTTTATTAACAGCACAGTATGCATTGGTCGCGATAAGCGAAGTGCCCAGGGCGATCATTTCGGATGGCATCCGAGCACAGGTCCCGATGTAGATGAGCGTTTCGGGCATGTTTTTGTAAATAACCTGATGGTGGGAGACGTGAACTTTGTGAAACCATTGATGCTCGTATATCAGCATAAGGATCTTTGTGAAAAACTGAATAAGACACCCCTGAAGCGGTTTGATTACAATGTTTTTGTTGAAGACATCAACAGCGGATACGATACACTCATGAGTCACATGCCCGCCTCTAAGCCGGAATGCGTTGAGAAGTTAGTTACGCTGAATGATTTAAAAGGATTGTTTGAGGGATCAGCTGCAAACAGCAAGGTGTTTAAAGGATTTAACATACCTGTTTTCAAATCGCTTGAACTGGGTAACTACGAATTGAACAAGGCATTCCCGGGTGCTTCTGCAGCAACCGTTTTGCCTGCGGAGGTTCAGAAATTGTTGGGTTTACCTGCTAAATACAAGCCTTATATTGGAGCATATCCTGTTCAATAGTGCAGAATGGATCTGAGGTGGCAGCATGAGTGAGGGCCAGCTGAATATTGAAGACTTTTTGTTCAGAAGCAGGGAGTGTCCGGTAATTGATGTCCGCTCTCCCGGAGAATTTGAACACGGTCATATTCCGGGGGCAATCAATCTTCCGCTCTTTAGTAACGAGGAAAGGTCAGCGGTAGGAACCCTTTATGTTAACAGGGGATCCAAAGATGCCATGATGAAGGGACTGGAAATTGTTGGTCCCAAAATGAAGGAATATGCTGAATTTGCTTTGCGTATTGCTCCCCGCCGCGAGGCCCTGATGCATTGCTGGAGGGGAGGAATGCGGAGCAACAGCATGGCCTGGCTTTTTAATACAACAGGTGTAAAAACCCATACGTTAACAGGCGGATACAAGAGCTATCGCACCTATGTCAGAAATTACCTATCGACTCCGCTTAAACTTGTTGTTATTGGCGGAATGACAGGCTCCGGCAAGACCGATGTGCTGGAATATCTTGAATCTCAGGGAGAGCAAATCGTACATCTTGAGCGTCTTGCCCGGCACAAAGGTTCGGTTTTCGGAGGTGTTGGTATGCCATTACAACCCACCACAGAGCAATTTGAGAATGATTTGTTTGCAAGGATTGTAGAACTGAATCCATTAAAGCCTGTGTATGTTGAGAATGAAAGTATCTTAATCGGCCGGGTTTTTATTCCCAGACCATTTTTTGAGCAGATGTCGGTTGCCCCATTGGTTAACCTCTGTGTTCCTTTCAATCGGCGCGTTTTGCAGCTTGTAAATACATATACACAAGGTGATCGGCAACTGCTGGTTGAAGGAGTGAAACGGATTGAACGCCGGCTGGGAATGGAAAATACAGCCAGGGCTATTGAACTTATAGAGAACGGTAATATGACAGCGGCAGTGGAAATTGTTTTGAAATATTACGACAGGATGTACGCTCGGACAAAGAAAATACAAAACCTAAAGGTTATGGAAATGAAAATTGAACAGGAAAGCGTTCGGGAGATTGCAGAAAGAGTTATTTCAATTAACAATTAACAATTAACAATGAACAATATAGAGAAATGAATACTTCTGAAATTCGTCTTACACAATTTAGTCCGGGTGCCGGATGCGGCTGCAAAATTTCACCGGCCGATCTTTCTGAAATCATCACCAAAGTGCCTGATAATTCTCAATTCAGGTCGTTGCTGGTTGGCTGCAATTCCCGCGATGATGCTGCTGTATATGATTTGGGGAAAGGTGAGGCAGTAATCAGTACCACTGATTTTTTTACGCCCATTGTGGACGATCCGTGGGATTTTGGCAGAATTGCTGCCGCCAATGCGATAAGCGATATTTATGCCATGGGAGGCAGGCCGCTAATGGCCATTTCCATCCTGGGCTGGCCGTTGGCACAACTTCCTGCTGTTATTGCGGGCAGGGTAATTGAGGGCGCCGCTGACCTTTGCCAAACTGCCGGAATACCACTGGCAGGAGGTCACAGTATTGATATTTCCGATCCGGTATTTGGCCTGTCGGTTACCGGGATTGTAAAAAAGGAGCACATCAGGAAGAATAGTACGGCCACGGAAGGATGCCGGATTTTTCTTTCAAAACCGCTGGGGATAGGTATTTACAGCACAGCTTCAAAAAAGAACTTCCTGAGCCATGAGGATTATCTGGTTTCGGTAAATTGGATGACGCGTCTCAATGATGCCGGATGCGAATTGGGAAAACTTGATTGTGTGAAGGCCATGACCGATGTAACCGGATTCGGTTTGCTGGGTCACCTGCTTGAAATATGCGAGGGCAGCGGGTTAACAGCCCGTATTCGCTTCAACAGCATTCCCCTGCTCGATAACCTGAAGTATTACCTTACGAAAAACTGCATACCCGGCGGAACTTATCGCAACTGGAAGAGTTACGGCAATAAGATTGGCGAACTGGACGAGTTTCAGAAAATGGTGCTTGCAGACCCGCAAACCAGCGGAGGATTGTTGGTAGCAGTGGATGATAACACACCCGAATTTGATGTCATTGCTGCGCAATATGGATTCAGAGAGATCGGACTTCTTGACAAGACCGTTTCTGATGCAATTATCACAATGGAATAGCAGTTTGGACAAATAATAAAGCCCCGGAATTTCAATTACAAAATACCGGGGCTGATGATATGATTATTCAACAACTATCGACTGTGCAGGCTTTTTAACATAAGCCTCTTTCTTGGTCAGAATAACCTGAAGAATACCGTTTTCATACTTAGCGGTAATCTTTTCTGAATCCACCTTATTGCCTGTTTTGAAAACACGGGTAGCTCCCGAGTAGTCAAACTCCTGCAGGGTGTATTTTTCTTCACCGTGTTGCTCATCCTGCTTGTTTACACTGATGTGCAGGTAACCGTTCTCATGTTTGATTTCAATGTCTTTTTTGTTGACTCCGGGCAGTGCCATTTCAATCAGGTATTCCTGTTCGGTTTCGGAAATATTGGCGGCCGGAACACTTTGGCGGCTGCAACCACAATTGCTTTCGTGGTTGAAATGCCGCATGAGCTGATTGTAAGCTTCGGAGGAGTTCTCATCCCGGTTGGCGGAATTGTACGGACTGTAAAATCGGATGTATGCCATATTGTTGTTTTTTAATGGTTTTTAAAATTGTTTGTTGACTGAAGATTTTCAATTTTAATGCCATTGCCAAAAAGCAGACAATGTGACAGGTTTTGGTGGGTGTGTATGTCAAATCGGCATTCGGGGCTCGGGAATCGCTGCGGGCTATGAGCTATGAGCTATGAGCTATGAGCTACGAGCTATGAGCTACGAGCTGCGAGCTGCGAGCCAAGACCTGCCTGCCGGAGCGGCAGCGCAGGCAGGGCCAAGCTTGCCTGCCGGCAGGCAGGAACCAGGACTTATCCTACTTGCATAAGACACTTCCCCAAAACTTCTCGGGCCATAGGTCCTTCATTAAAAAGGAGATCTATGGCACTCAGGTTGGAAATAAATCCATAGCGTTCGCTGAAAACCTGCTGATAGGGTAAGGGGTTAAAGCCGGGATCAGAAATATTCAGCCTGTCCTTGGGATGTATGCTGTTTCTGAAATCCGCAATGCGTTCTGCATTTTTCTCAAATGTGGTTGTAGGTGATGGTGTGCCCGTAATATGGAATGCTTTCAGCAGAAAGGTAAGCAAATCCATATTCCAGTCGAATAAAAACCTGGTTTTGCGAATGTAAAACCGACTGAAGTCATCGGCATAATATTCGTAAAACGCCGAAAGCCGGTAAGCCGATTCTATGGATTTCAGGTGAATCTTTTGCCAGTTTGTGACATAATCAATTTCAACTTCAGCAATGGGCATTTTGTCACCATGCATTTTCTTTACGGGTATCACCAGGCATTGTTTGCCATTGGCACCATATATATAGCAACGGTTGCGGTACGACTGTTTCTGATAATGCTCATGCTTTTCAATGAGCATATTGTTTCCGCTTAGAAATTTGGAAAGATATTGAACGGGAGGGAGGTAGGCGGTGGAGAGGAGGAGGGACATTTTTGATTTGATAATTTGATAATTTGATAATTTGATAATTTGATAATTTGATAATTTGATAATTTGATAATTTGA
>JAFGOR010000105.1 GCA_016926375.1 Bacteroidales bacterium | reverse complement strand
GAGTACCATATGAGTCTACAAATAAACTGGTAGACTGATCATCAAAATTCCAATAACTTACCATTCCATTAGGGCAAGTTTGCGCCATAATGCTTCCGGATAAGAAAGGAAGGCTCATTATAAACACAAATAATCCAATAAGTAGATTTTTCTTTTTCATACGCAATAGAGTTAGTTTATTATAATAATTACGGCTTAATGTTCCTAAAGTTTCAAATAAGGTCTGTTTTGCCCAAAAAGATTTACACAACTTTCGTCAAAAGTAGACATAATCCGAATACCTGCAAATACTGCAAACGTCATTTTGATTAAACGGATGAAGTGTTTGACAAACGGGCTGTGATTTGAAATTACCGGAAGTTTCCGGATTGTTCCGGTTTCCTTTATTTAAAATATTCCATTTGCTCTTTGTACAATTTGAATACCAGGCTATTGGTGTCAAATTCAATGTCACCGAATGTAATTTCCTTGTCTTTAGGTATGTCTTTATTCAGTTTGACATTGTCGGCCAGCCCTATGGGCAGCAATATTTCCTTTTTCACAACATCGCTGTTTTCACATTCGCCATATACCGTGTAAAAACCCGGCCCGTCGAGCATGGTGCCTGCTTTCAGTTCTGTTTTTGCCTTAGCAATAACCTCTACAACAGGACCACCTAAGGGTTGAAGAACATAGTCGCCAAAGTCAACAACACGTGCAATTGAGGTGGGTACCTCGAAAATGCAAAGGTGATAAGGCGTATAGAAACTATACAAAGGTCCGTCACCCAGTTTGTAATATTTCAGGTGGTGCTTGTTAAGCGGGTCTTCAGTTGCTCCATATACGAAAACCCCGGGGCCTGGTTGAGCACCAACAGCAAATTCGATTACTCCGCCCAGTGCTTTGATGCGATCGTAGTCGTACATTTTGGTCATATCGTCAATGTGGCCCTTGAATTCATAGCCCATCATGCCTCTTTTCATTACCTTCATACCTGTGGCATTAGCTACACAGCACTGTTCCATATTCATTTTTGTTCCATCGGCAAAACTGGTGGCTTTTTCAGGCCCCATGCCCCATTGTTTGGCAAAATTTTCCTGTGTGGTGGGGTTGCGGTACACATCCTGCATTCCTTTTACATTTCCGCACAACATGGGCGTCAGCCCCAGGCCTTTAACAAACCGGTACAAATTCATGGTAACCCCCGGTTGATCGCCATCACTTCCGCTGTAAATAACCCCGGCTTTTTTGGCGTAGACACTTAGAATTGGACCTAATGTTGAATCTATTTCTGCGTTGAAGGTGATGATGTTTTTTCCGTATTTGAATGCATCGAGCAATAGCTGAGCAGCAAAGCCCACACTTCCTGTGATGTCAAGCAACACATCAATTCCCTGGCTTTCACAAAGCAATTTGTAATCATCGGTGAATGCACGTGTTCCGGATGCTATGGCAGTATCAAGTTCCCTGAGGGAGGATACAAATTTAGGTTTGTCGATACCGGCCAAAGCATAAATCTGTTTTGCTTTTTCAGGAGTTCTGTTATAAATGGCAACAACCTGCATCCCCGGGATATTTCTTTCTATCAGGTTGAGAATGGCTTTGGCCATAACACCTGCTCCGATAAAACCTACCCGGATGGGATTGTTGTTTTTCTGTCTTTCTTCGAGTTTTGTATCTACAATAATCATGATGTGTGTTTTTTAGTATGCTAAAACGGATTGTCAAATTGTTTTAATGGCGTTAACTGGTCATCTTTGGCTGAAACAACAGGCCTGTCTATGGGCCATTGTATGCCGGCCGAATTCCAGTGAATTCCTGCGTCATTTTCGGGAGAATGCATTTCTGAACACAGGTACAACATGGTGGCTTCTTCGCTTAAAACACAGAAGCCATGAGCGAAACCCTCAGGAATATAAAGCATGTTGCCTTTTGATGCCGAAAGCTCAACTTCAAAGTGTTGGTTATAAGTGGCTGATGATTTCCTGAGGTCTATCACTACATCCCATACTGAACCATTGAGACAGGTTACCAGCTTTTTGGTTGCTTTTGGAGGTGTTTGAAAATGCATGCCACGGATCACATCTTTTTTAGATATGGAATAATATTCTTCAAGCACATCGTAATACAAGCCGCATGCTTTGAGTTCGTCAATATGCCATGGTTTAACAAACCTTCCGCGATCATCTTCAATGATTTTTGGCACAATCTCAAAACAGCCGGCAAGTGTTGTATTCTTTATATCCATGTGATTAAAATGGGCTATTGTATTGTTCTAATTTAATGGCATTTTTATCTTTTTCGGAAACTACAGGCTGGTTGTCGGGCCAATTAAAGTTTATGGAATTCCATCGGATTGCCTGGTCACATTCGGGAGCAAATTTGCGTGAATTCATAGACAGGAAAATGCACCTCTCACTGAGCACATAGAAGCCATGTGCCAGACCTTCAGGAACGTAGAGCATGTTTCCCGAGAGGCTGTTTAACTCTAAAGAAAACACCTGGTGATAAGTAGTGCTGCTTTTTCTCAAATCAACAACCACATCACATATTGATCCGGTAATGCAGCTTACCAGTTTCACATGTGCGTTGGGAGGTGATTGAAAATGGAGCCCACGGATAACTCTTGCTTTGGAAACCGAGTAATACTGTTCTTCATAATCAGCATTAAGTTTGTTTTCAACAAACCAGTTGCGATGAAATACTTTGATGAACCTGCCCCGGTTGTCTTCAAAAACGCGTGGCCTGATTTCAAAGCATCCTGATATGGGAGTAGGTATTAATTCAAATGGCCCCATACATTTGTTAGTTGAATTTTCGGAATACGGGTTGAACCGGTTTGCCAACGAGGTATTTTTCGATACCTTCATTCAGGGCTTTTTTGTATACAATGAGTGAATCATGTATTTTTTCAACCGTGTCCTGAATGTCTTTGTCGGTATGTGAGTAGGAAACAATGCTCGAAGGCATCAATAATCCTCTTTTCATGGTTTCCTGAATAAAAAGTGTTCTAAAGGGTTGTGAAGGTTTCTTATCCTGGTCGGCAGTAGTATACACCGAACAACAATGCGGTCCAATTATGGAAACATAGCCTTCGAGGTTCAGTTCTTTTACAGATTTCATAACGCCTTCTTCCAATTTTCTTCCCTGTTCATAAAGATGCCCAATAACATCGTGTGTTTTAAAGAACCTGATATTGGCAATAACGGCAGCCAGGGCATGGTTTTCTGCTCCATGGGTGGTGGAAATCAGAAATACCCTTTCTTTTTTATGATGCAGGCCTCCCAGTTCCATGAACTCACGTTTGCCAGCCAGGGCCGATATGGCAAACCCGTTACCAAGTGCTTTACCGAAGCTCGACATATCGGGAACAATGTTGTATTTTTTCTGAGCTCCGCCCAGGTGCCAACGAAAGCCGGTGATGTTTTCATCGAGAATGAATAGGGCTCCGTTTTTATGACTGATGTCTATTAATTTTTGGAGGAAGTTGTCTTTAGGTGCATCGTATTTTTCAGCTTCCAGTATTACGCAGGCAATTTCGCCCGGATTTTCGGCGAACATTTTTTCAACACTCTCAATATCATTGTATTTGAATTTTACAGTAAGGTTCTTCGTTATTTCAGGAATACCTGCCGACATGGCCGTGCTTCCGATAAACCAATCGTCAACGGAAAAGAACGGATGATTGGCGCATATACCAACTTTATCACGTCCGGTATAGGCACGTGCAATTTTCACTGCGCCATTGTTCGCGTCAGAACCGTCTTTGGCAAATTTAACCATTTCGGCGCCCTCAATAACGCTCAGGAATTCTTCGGCACATTCCAGTTCAATGCGGGCAGGCCTTACAAAGTTATTGCCTTTCAGCATTTGCTCGTATGCTGCTTTCACAACAGGCTCAAATGCATGGCCCAGGGTTACACTGCGAAGCCCCATGCCGTATTCGATATATTCATTGCCATCAATGTCCCAAACATGACATCCTACACCGCGGTCAATATAGGCAGGCATGAATTCAGGGAACTGATCATCTCCTTTGGCGTAGGTGTGACTGCCACCTGGAATTAGATCGTTGAATTTTTTCTGAAGCTTAAGCGATTCGTCGTATTTCATGAGATTATGCTGTTATAGTTGAAAATTT